>CAZPEY010000033.1:24729-26167 GCA_964585665.1 uncultured Polyangiaceae bacterium
CCGAAGCCGGAGCCCATCGCCGAGGCCAAGCCCGAGGCGCGCGACCTCGCCCCGCCGCCCTCGACACCCGTCGCCGCCGTCGAGCGGCGCCGCGTCGTCGCGCACGCGGTGGCCGACCACCCGTCCGGGGCGTATCCGACGACGGGCTCGCTGGCGACACAGGCGCTCTACTTCTTCGTCGCCCGCCGCCTGCGGTTGCAGGTCGTGCCGACGGGGTTTGGCAGCGCCACGGCGGCTGTGATCGCCGAGGAGATCGAGCGCTCGAGCGCGGGCAGCGGCATCGTCCTCGAGCTGCGCAACCTCTCCGTCCGGCCGGTCGAGGGTGCGCCGCCCGAGGTGCGGGTGCGCATCGAGCTGACGGTGGTGCGCGATGGTCGCATCGTCTGGCACCGCGAGGTGGAGTCGCCGCCCACCCAGGGCGCCTACGTGCGCGGACGCCCGGTCGATCCCTTCTATCTGGCGGTGCTGGGAGCGCTCGACAGCGTGCGCGACGAGCTGCAGGCGGCGTTCTAGAACGGGGTGCGTGGGCCATGGTCTGTAACCCCCATGTATCTTGCTCTTCTCCCTGCTTCCGAACGACCCCAACCTAAGTTCAGTCATTGGGGGCCAAGAACCCCTATCTCCGACCCGAATCCCCTTGGAACGTGCTGCGTCGCAGCGTATCTTTTGCGTTTAAGTGCAACGACCCTCTGATGCCGTGCCTCTGCTCGGCCGCGAACCGATCCCCTTTGGCAAGTACGTCTTGCTGGAGCGCATCTCGGTGGGCGGCATGGCCGAGGTCTTCAAGGCCAAGACCTTCGGAGTCGGCGGCTTCGAGAAGGTCGTTGCCGTCAAGCGCATCCTCCCGTCGCTGGCCGAGGACACCGAGTTCGTCGAGATGTTCGTCGACGAGGCCAAGATCTGCGGCCAGCTGCAGCACGCCAACATCGGCCAGATCTACGAGCTTGGTCGCGTCGAGGACACCCACTTCATCGCGATGGAGTTCGTGTGGGGGCGAGACCTGCTGCAGGTCTCCAATCGTCTGCGCAAGAACAAGCAGCCGATCGAGCCTCGCCTCGCGGCCCTGATCGCCGCCGAGGCGTGTGACGGGCTCGACTACGCGCACCGCAAGAAGGATCAGGGCGGCCGCTGGCTGCAGATCATCCACCGCGACATCTCGCCGCAGAACCTGCTCGTCAGCTTCGATGGCGAGGTCAAGATCGTCGACTTCGGCATCGCCGCCCACTTCCACGGCAACCCGCTGCAGACGAGCGGCGGCTCGGTCGGCTCCATGTCTCCGGAGCAGCAGCGCGGCGAGGCCTCGGACGGGCGGGGCGATCTGTACGCCGTTGGCGTGCTGCTGTGCGAGATGCTGACGGGCAAGCGCTTCGAGCTCGGCGGCCGGGAGGCCCTGCGCGTCGTCGCCCCGGGGCTGGCCGCGGCGCTGGGCGAGGTGGCG
>CAZPEY010000034.1:0-13477 GCA_964585665.1 uncultured Polyangiaceae bacterium
GTGATGCCGTTCCGCGATCTGTCGGCGAGCGCCGGCAAGAGCCCGGTGGGCGAGGCGATCCGCGAGACGGTGACCGCCGATCTGAAGGAGATCTCGGAGCTCAAGGTCGTCGAGCGCAGCGCGATCGACAAGGTGCTGTCCGAGCAGAACCTCCAGGCCAACCGCAGCGATCTCGACGCTCCTTCGACGGTGAAGATCGGCAAGCTCCTGGGCGCGAGCCTGATCACGACCGGCGCCTATCAGCGCTCGGGCAGCGCGATTCGCCTGACCGCGCGCTTCGTCAAGGTCGAGACCGGCGAGGTCGTCGGCACCGCCAAGGTCGACGGTCCGGCCTCGGAGTTTCTTCAGCTCCAGGACCGGGTCACTGTCGAGCTGCTGCGCTCGGCGGGGATGGCGCGCCAGAGCGACAGGTTCGTTCGCCGCGCTCGGCCCAAGTTGAAGAGCCTGCGCGCCGTTGAGCTCTACGGCGACGCGATCAACGAGAGCAACGATCAGAAGCGGGTCGAGCTCCTCAAGCAGGCGGTCAGCGAGGAGCCGACGTTCGTCTACGCGTCGCGCGATCTCGACGCGCTCGAGAAGCGGCTCAGGGCCCTCACCTCCGTGCAGCAGGTCGCGAGTGGTCGGAAGCTCGAGGAGCTGCGCAAGCAGCTCGCCGCCGAGACCGATCCGCAGAAGCGCAAGACCCTGGAAGGGCAGCTGGCTGGCGAGCTGATGGCGGCGCGGCGCTGGCACGAGCTGCGGCGCTTGGCGCGCGGCACCCAGCTCGGCACCGATGGAGCGAGCTTCTACGCGGTGCAGGCCGATGCCCTGTTGCATGACTGGGACGCAGTGCTGCGCGACGGAGAGGCGTTCTTGCAGAGGTACCCGGGCTCGCCGTTCTTCAACGGGGTCAAGTCCCAGGTGGAGGCAGCGATCGCTCGCAAGCGACGAGCCGCGGAGCAGCGAGCAGGGATCAACGAGGCGCTCAAGAAGATCGAGGGCGATCAGCGCTACGACCTCTGTCGGTTCGGCTGGGTCTACCGTTCGCACGAGATGCACGAGGAGGCGCGGCGCTTCCTGCGCGCCTGTCTCGCCGTCGGGACGGGCGGAGCCAAGGACCTCTGGCCCGCTCTCGTGATCGCCGACGTCGAGCTCGGCGACTTCGCGCAGGCGCGCAAGGATCTGGTCGAGCTGCGCAAGGTAGACGGCGGGATGGCCGCGACCTACGAGACGATGGTGGCGATCGATGACTAGGCGGCGGTCTGGCTGGCGCGGGTTGCGGATCGGCCTGGCTGTCCTGCTCTGCGCCCGCGCGTCCGTGGCTGCGGCCGCGACGCCCGCGACCCCCGAGCTCGACGCGGAGCGCGACGTGCTCATCGACAAGATCGCGCGCGGCGTCGAGGTCGAGGCGAGCGTCAAGCGGTTCGCCGCGATCATCGAAGAGCGTGATCGCAAGGTCGCGACGTCCAAGGCCGCGCGCGACAAGCTGCAGGTCGAGCAGAGCGAGCGTCGCGCCTTCGCCGAGACCTATCGCAAGACCGCCGACTACGAGGTGAGCTGGCGCTGCACGCTGTCGGTCGATCCGGCGCACCCCACCCCTTCGGACGAGCGGCGCTGGCCGGTGGACTGGGGCAAGGTGACGAAGAAGGAGTCCGTGCGTCTGCCGCCGAAGAACGATCTCGACGAGGGCGAGCTGGTGACGCTCTACGAGATCGCAGGCCAGGCGCGGACCTATCGCATCGTGGCGAGCACCGAGCCGACGCGGCGCGAGACACCGCTGCAGGCGGACCGCGGGGATCTGGTGCTGGTCTGCGACGCGGGCACCGAGCACAAGAGCCGGCTACCAGCGCCCTACGCCGACCTGCCTGTCGACCGACCGGGCTACGCGGCGCGGATCGCGGCGCCGCCAGCCATCGTCAGCAAGGGCAAGTGGAGGCCGCGCCACATCACGGGCTCGCGCTTCTACTGGGCGGTGCGCGACGTGAAGTGGAAGTACCCGCCGGAGGAGTTCGTGCTCGCCAACGTCGAGATCGGCGAGGACCTCGGGCAAGGGCGCTATCGCATCGACAGCCAGAACGTCGATTGGGTGATGGAGGTGCCGCCCGGCATCAAGAACCGCCACCTCCTCGTGCGCGGGCGACCGGTGTGGGCGATCCTCGGACAGGCGCGCTTCGACAAGGCGCTGCGCAAGTTGGTGCTCGTCGCCGAGGATCTCGAAGAGCGCTACGTGATCCAGAAGTAGCGCGCCGCGCCTGGGCCATGGTCGCCACGACTTGATCCGTTGAGTTGTGCGGAGTTTTCATCGTAGAATGTAGTGGGCTTATTCATGTCACCGCCGTTTGCACTCTCGCCTAGGTGCAGCTCAGCCTTGCTGGAGACTTTGTGAGCGAAGCACCTCGGCTCGAGATCAAGTCGCAAAAAGAGTCCGGCCTGGTCTGCTTGCAGCTGAGCGGGATCATCGACGAACGCTTCAACGCGGCGCAGATCCTCTCGGAAGTCGCGCCCGTCACGATCCTCGAGCTGTCGGGGATCCGCCGCATCACCTCCTTCGGCGTCCGCCAGTGGACGGAGGTCATGAAGACGCTGCCGTCGAGCGTCAAGCACCTGTACCTGCTGCGCTGCCCGCCGGTGTTCATCGATCAGCTCAGCATGGTGCTCAACTTCGGCGGCCGTTCGCAGGTCATCTCCGCCTACGCGTCCTACGCGTGCGACAAGTGCGGCGAAGAGTCGCTGTCGCTGCTCGACTTTCTCGCCGATCACAACCAGATCGCGAGCGGCCAGCTCCCCGAGGTCAGCTGCCCGAAGTGCAAGGTGCCGATGCAGCTCGTCGACGATCCGCAGACCTACGGGCGGCTCGTCAATGAGTTCGGCGCCAAGACCCTCGATGCAGGCGCAGCGTCGCTGCTCGAGCGCTCGGGACTTCACGCGGTGCGTCGCGTCGGTCGGCCGCCCGAGGCGACGAAGCTGGTCCACGAACAGATCACCCTGTTCCGACTGTCAGGCACGCTCGACGGTCGCTTTCGGCAGCGCCGCCTGGCCTCGGGCGTCGAGGGCGACGTGGTCTTCGACCTCGGCGAGATCGAGGGGCTCGATGCCACCGGCGCGGAGCGCTGGCGGGAGCTGCTCGCCGAGCTGTCGGGCGCCACGTCGATCACCCTGATTGATGTACCGGACGTCCTGCTCCCCGCGATCGCCGACGGTCGTTTCGCGGTCAACGGCGCAGGCCTCTACTCGTACCAGGTCCTCTTCTTGTGCGCCGACTGCGGTGGCCTCGAGACGCGTCCGCTGCGGGCCGGGGAGCCGCTCGCCGCGGTGACGCGCCCGTGTCAGCGCTGCGGTCGCACCGCGGAGCCGGCGACCGATGCCAACCTCATCGAGCAGGTCTTCACGCGCGCGCGCCCGGCGGTGATCGCGCCAGCGATCGAGGAGGTGATCCGGAACCGCAACGAGATCTTGCAGCGGGCGCGCGCCGAGTCGGGCACCCTCTCCCAGCAGGCGAGCGGCGGCGACAGCCTCGCGCGCTATCGCGTCATCAAGCCGCTGACCGAGGGCGGCATGGCGGAGATCTTCCTCGCCGTGCACCAGGGCATCGCCGGCTTCGAGAAGCTAGTCGTCCTCAAGAAGATCCTCCGCAAGATGCTCGAGCGTCGGCAGGTGGCGGTGACGCTGTTCCTCAACGAGGCCAAGATCGCCGCCAACCTCAACCACGCCAACATCGTGCAGACCTTCGAGGTCGGTGAGCACGGCGGCGACCTCTTCATCGCCATGGAGTACATCCACGGCGTCGATGTGCGGCGGCTCCTCCGCGAGAGCGTGCTCAAGGGCTCGTCGCTGCCCATCGAGCTGGTCCTCTACATCGGTGAGCGCGTCGCGGCGGCGCTCCACCACGCGCACACCGCCAAGGATCTGAGCGGCCGCAACCTCAACATCGTCCACCGCGACGTCTCGCCGTCGAACATCATCGTCGGCTTCGACGGTCAGATAAAGCTGCTGGACTTCGGCGTCGCCTCGGCCGCCGTCGGCGAGTCCTTCGATGGTCTGATCGGCAAGTTCTCGTACATGTCGCCAGAGCAGATCCAGCGCGCCGCCCTCGACGGTCGATCGGACGTGTTCGCGCTCGGTGTCGTCCTCCACGAGATGCTGTCGCGCAAGCCGCTGTTCCGACGTGAGAAGGACGCCGAGACGGTGCGCGCCGTCCTCGAGGCGCCGATCCCACGCTTGCCGGCAGCGGTGCCCGATGACGTCAACGCGGTCATCACGCGCGCCTTGGCGCGCAACCGTGACGAGCGCTATCCAGATGCGCGCGCGCTTCAGGTCGCGCTCGAAGAGTGCATTCGCAAGATCGGCAGCATGCCGACCACCGAGCAGGTGGCGCGCACCATCGAGAAGCTGTTCCCCGACCAGAGCGCGGCGCCAGCGATCGATCCCTCTCTCTACCGATCGACGTCGAGCGAGATGGCCAGCGCCTCCCCCGCGTCGATGCGCTCGGCGAGCGGCAGCGAGCGTGAGGAGGTGACCGCGACCTCGCCCAAGGAGGGCGACGCCACAGTCGTCACCAATCGCTCCGCCATCCCCGAAGCGGAACCAGCGCCGGCCGAGCCGAAGAAGCGCTGGGGGACGTTTCCCAACGCCAGCGTCGCGGATACTCCATCGCCCGGACCTGCCAAGAGCCTCGCGATGTGGAGCGATGATCGCACGCAGAATGGAAAGCGGCCGGTGACCCCGCCACCGGGATCGAGCACGTTGCCGACCCCTCCGCCGGGGACAGGGCAGGCCTCCCAGCCGGCGCCGGCGACGCCTCCGGTCGCGACGCTGAGCCCGCTGCCGGGGCTCAACGTGCTGCCGCCGATGACGCCGCCCCCTCCGACGCCTGCGCCTCGGCCGCTGCCGGCGCCGCTCCAGGTCTCGACGCCCCTCGACGAGGAGATGGCCCTTGCTACGCCGCAAGGCAAGGGTCGCTCGCTCGGGGACTACTGGTTGATTGCGGCGGCGGTGGCGGCATTCATCGTTGGACTGTTGCTCGTGGTGCTGTAGCTCGTGGCGGCCAAAACCAAAGAGCCGAAGTTGCAGGTCAAGCGGGTCGCGGACCCGAAGGCCGACTACGTCAAGCTCTCCGGCATCATGGACAAGACGTTCACTGCCGAGGTGCTGGGGCCGATCAAGCGCCCGACCGCCATCGATCTTGGCGAGCTGCAGAGCATCACCTCGCAGGGCGTGCAGAACTGGTGCGAGCTGGTGCGGTTGATGCCGACCACCGTGCCGCTGTACCTGGTCAACGTCTCCCCGTGCTTCACGGCGCAGGTCGAGTACGTGCCCAACTTCACCGGGCACGCCGAGATCGTCAACCTCATCGCGACGAGCAAGTGCACCGGCTGCAATCGTGAACAGCGCTCGGTGTTCGACATGCTCTCGTACACGTCTGGATCGCAGATGCTCGAGCGATGCGACAAGTGCGGTGCCGTGACGGTGGCGCTCGAACTCAATCTGTCGCGGATCGCGCCGCGCCGCGCTCGCAAGCTTGCACCCGAAGTCGCTGACCTGCTGAGCAAGCTCGGTGTCTATCGGCGAGCGTCGACGGCGCAGGGGCCGTTTCAGCTCCAGAAGCTGATCGAGGGCAACGCCAACCTGCTGCGCATGAGCGGCGCCTTCGACGAGAAGTTCCGCTGGCAGCGGCTCCTCGACGGGCTCGAGGGCACGATGCTGCTCGATGCCACCGAGCTGCACGTCTCGCCAGGACAGCTCGGGCGGTTCGTCGGGGTGCTCAAGCAGGCTGCGGCCGTCTGCGCCCCGATCGTGCTCGTCGGCCTGCCGTCGACGACCCTCGAAGAGGTGGCGTCGGCCAAGGAGCTGCAGAAGACGGTGACGATCCACTCCGTCGTCGCTCCCTGCTACTGCTCGTCTTGCGACGACATTCGGCAGCTCGCGATCGAAGGACAGGTGCTGCTCAGCACCGAACCGACGGGGACCTGCCCGCGCTGTGGGCGGAGCTCGCCGGTGGTTTCGGGCATGGTGTCCCTCGACAAGGCGCGCCCACTGCTGGCTCCGCTGCCCGGCGGGATCGAGAGCCTGATCGGTCGGCTCGACGAGCTGTTCTCCGCCGCGGAGGTCGAGGCGAAGCTGACGACGCCTGGTCCGGTCGAGGCGCAGGCCGGCGTGCCGCAGCGGATCGGCCCCTATCGGATCCTTCGCAGCATCGCGCGTGGCGGCATGGCGGACGTGTTCCTCGCCAACCGTGACGATTTTTCGAAGCCGATGGCGCTCAAGCTGCTGCGTCGCGAGGTGCTGTCGTCGGCGCGCATCTCGCTGGCCATGTTCCTGCGCGAGGCGCGGCTCGCCGCGCGCCTCAACCACCCGAACATCGTCCAGGTCTTCGACGTCAACGAGTCGGAGGGCAACCTCTACATCGTCATGGAGTACCTCGATGGGCACGCGCTGTGGCGCGTGCTCGGGCAGTGGGCAGGGCCCTTCCCGGTGCCGATCGCCCTGCGGATCATCGGGCAGGTGCTGCGCGCGCTGGCCCACGCGCACGCCGCGCGCGACGCCGAGGGCAAGCCGCTGTCGATCGTCCATCGCGACGTCTCGCCGTCGAACGTCATCATCTGCACCGACGGCAACGTGAAGCTGATCGACTTCGGCATCGCGCTCGCCGGCTCGACCCCCGACGTGATGGCAGGCAATCCGGCGTGGATGTCGCCGGAGCAATTTGCGGGCACGGCGCTCGACGGGCGCTCCGATCTCTTCTCGGTCGCGACCGTGCTGCACGAGCTGCTCACGGGGCAGCAGCTCTTCACCGGCGCCAAGGTGCACGAGATCGGCATCAACGTCTTGCAGGCACCGATCCCGCGACCCAAGGTGATCTCCGACTCGCTCTGCAAGGTCATGGAGCGTGCCCACCAGCGCGACGCGAGCAAGCGCTTCCAGAGCGCCAGCGAGTTCGCCGATGCGCTCCTCGCGGTCGCCAAGGACAACGGGGGCGAGGCCTCCGAGCACGACGTGCGCGTATTTCTTGCCGAGGTGCTGGCGGGCAAGAAGAGCCCCATCCCCGCGGGCGCCAGCGAGCTGGCGCTGTGCGAGACGCCGCTGTCCGAGCCCGTCAACGTCCACCCGACCGCCCCGACCGAGCGCCGCGCTGCGGTCAAGGCCGAAGACTACACCGAGGCCGCGCCCGACAAGGCTGCCTCGGCTGACTCACCGACGGGGAGCAAGGATCCGTCGAGGCCCAAGAGCGCAGCACCGGCCACCAGCGCCGGAGGCAGCTCCAGCGAGGATGCCCGGCGCGCCTGGGGCGAGACCACGAACTCCCGCACCCGACTTCCGACGCCTGCGCCGGCGCCCTCGCTTCCCGATCCGCGCAGCGGCGGCATGTCGACGCTCACCGTCCTGGTGATGATCGGGCTGGCGGTGGCGGCGCTGGCGATCTTGCTGCTCGTCGTGACGAGCGACCGACCTCAGTAGTTCAGCCAGAGCACCGCGGCGCCGCCGGCGGCCGCGATGAGGAGCAGCAGATACAGCCAGAGGCGTGAGCGGCCCTTGGCCGGCGCCTCGAGGAGCTGCGACATCGTCTGATCGTCGAGCGCTGGTGCGGGCGTCTTGCTCGGCGTCGATGCCGTAGCCGTCCCGCGGGACGGCGCCGGACGGATCGGATCCGGCGCTGTCGCTGGGGGGAGCGGCGCTGGCTTGGGCGGTGCCGGCAACGACGCCATATGAGCCACATCCGCGATCGGCGAAAGCGAGAAGGAGTCCGAGCGCGGCGTCTGCGTACCTTGCACGTGGCCCTCGGCGTCCACCTCGCCGGGGATCGGGAAGAGGCCGGGGAGCGTGGCGCGCAGCCAGTCGCCACTGAGCGGCAGGGCGTGCTTCTGGGCGAAGCGGCCGAGCTCCTCGGCGAGCGTGTTGCCGTCGGCGAAGCGTCCGGTGGGCTTGCGAGCCAGCAGCTTTTCGACGATGGCGTCGAGACCCGCTGGGAGATCGGAGCGCACCTTGGACAGCGGCGTGTAGCTCGCCTCCTGGACGGCGGCGAGCGTCGCCTCGCGGCTCTCGTGCTGGAACGGTCGCTCTCCAGCGAGCAGCTCGTAGAGGACGACACCGAGCGAGAAGAGATCGGAGCGCGCGTCGAGCGCCTGGCCGGCGAGCTGCTCGGGCGAGACGTAGTTGTGCTTGCCGGCGAGCTGCGTCGGATCGTGTCCGGCGGTGAGCGCTGAGGTGGCCACGCCGAAGTCGACGAGCTTGATCGTGCCGTCGAACGCGCAAAGGATGTTGTGGGGCGTGACGTCGCGGTGGATCACCTTGAGCTGCCGACCCGCCAGGTCGACCGTCGAGTACGCGTGGTGAAGCGCCCGCGCGATCTGCTGCACGATGTGGATCACCGTCGGTAGGGGCAGCTTCTCACTGCGCTCGCGCAAGCGCTTCTGGAGGAGGCGCAGGTCGCGGCCGTGCACGTACTCCATCGCGAGGTAGAGCAGCCCGTCCTCTTCGCCGACGTCGAAGATCTGCGAGATGTTCGGGTGGGTCAGCGTCGCGGCGATCTTGGCCTCGTTGAGGAACTGGGCGACCGCGAAGTGACGTCGCTCGAGGACGCTCCGCCGGATGCGCTTGAGCGCGACGGGCTTCTCGAAGCCGCCGATGCCCTTCTGCACCGCCAGGAAGACCTCAGCCATTCCGCCGACGCTGATGGCGCGTACGATCTCGTACTTGCCGAGGATCACCCCGCGGCGGTTGATGTCGGGCGCCGCGGCCTCGGCCTCGATGCGGGCTCGCGAGAGCAGATCCTCGCGCCGCTCGATCACCTCGCGGGTCGCCGCCGGGATCGGCGACGAGGGGAGCTTGGCAGCGAAGCCCTGATGCTGGACCGATCCGACGAAGCGGTTGGCGCCACCGCACGCCCGACAGACAAGCGGGGCGCGGTCCTTGGCAGTCGCACCGAGGACGATGGACGCAACGCTGTCGCGACCGCAGCCGTCGCACTTGTGCGGCGCAGCGATCGAGTAGACGACCGCGCCGGAGAGCGGCAGCCCCTTGAGCGCGGCGTCGAGGATCGACGGCGGCAGGTCGACGAGCGTCACCTGGCTGGCGCGCTTGGCCAGCTCGCCGCGTAGCCGATCCCACTCCTCGCGTCCGTCCTCGGCGACGCCGGTGAGCTTCGCGAGGTCGAGGACGACCTCGCCCTCGATCCCCTCGAGGAGCGAGCGGGCGCGGAAGCGCCTGTCGATCGCACCGTCGAACCGGAAGAAGGTGACGCGATCGTGGACGAGCTTCTGGACGGTGAGGCGCGCCTCGCCACCCGCGTCCGGCGTGCTCGCGCCAGCGGTGTAGAGGTTGGCGCTCTGCAGGAGCGCGGCAGCGGCCGGGTGAACGGATCGAGCACCCGCGCTGCGGACGAAGCCGAAGTAGGTCTCCGGCAGCTCGTCCATCTCCATCGGCGCCTGGCACTTGGGGCACAGCTCGCTCGGGGCCTGACCGGCGACGAGCTCGTCGTGGCGGGCGATGATGTCGATGCGGGCCCACTGCTCGCCGCGACACTTGCCGCAGCTGAACGGCGCGTAGGCCGTGATCACCTGCCCGTTGCCGCCGAAGTTGAGGACCATGTTGAGCTGGTCGATGAAGAACGGCGGACAGTTCACATAGTAAAGATTCTTGACCACCTGCGACAGCGCGTCCCTCGAGCGGATCCACTGGCGCACGCCGTACGAGGTGATGCGGGTCAGCCCCGACAGCTCGAGCACCGCCGTCGAAGTACTCACCGGGTCGAAGCCCGAGAAGGTCTCGTCGATCGGTCCGGCGAGGCGGAGCAAGGTGGCCTCACCCTCGACGCTCTGCTTGAGCTCGAGGCGGCCCTTGTGGGTTCGCGTCTCGCTCATGGTCATCGCGCGCGGCTCGTCCTCGCTGGTCCGCCGCCGGCTTGCACGTCGTCGAACAGGAAGTGCCAGGCGCGCAGGTTCTTCCGCTGCACACCGCTCTTGGGCACCGTCACCAACATCTCCGTCGACGCGCCAGGTTCCACCGAGATGATGACCCGGCTCGACTGGCGGAAGATCCGCCACATGCCGAGGCCGGCACCGCCGCGACTCTCGTCGAGCTCGACGTTGGCGCCGCGCGCGCAGCGCAAGAGGACATCGAGGAGTCGCTGCCGCGTGAGCGCACCGAAGCAGTCGCGCACCCGCACGAACAGCTCACTCTCCGTCGCGCCATAGACGAGCTCACAGGGCATGTCGGGGGGCATCTCGATCGGCTGTTGTCGCGCCGGAGGCTCGCGGAACAGGCCGGCCTCGTAGGGGGCGTCGTAGAAGGCGTTCACCAGCAGCTCGTTGGTGATGTCGTGCAGCTGCTCGATCGCGCGGCTGCGCGCGCCCACCGAAGAGGCGAACTCCTCGAGGCGCGCCAGGCGACTCTCGATGTCGCGCGACTTGTAGAAGAGCACGCGGCGCGCATGCAGCCGCTCTTGCCCGAGGAAGGTGAGGGTGTCGTTGTCGAGCTCGGGGACCTGACGGGTGAGACGATAGAGCAGCCACTTGAGGCCGTCGGACTCGAAGAGCGCCGGCGTTCCGAGCTGCTGCAGCCAGGGGTGCCGCGCCATCAGCTCGACGCCGTCGGCGACCGAGCCGCTGGTGATGCCGATGGTGAAGTGGCTCGGTGCGCGCGGCACTGCGCCGAGGGCCTTGTCGTCGATGATCACGACGGCGTCGGTCGGGTCGACCTTCGTCAGCTCCGGCGGCGCGCAGCGATGCGCCTCCGTGTAGGACTGAACCGCCGCCTCCACACTCGCCGCCAGAGGAGAATCCTCGACGCAGATGAGACAGTTCATGCGCTTCCTCGGCTAGACCTACTCATCGGGCAGCTCTCGCGACAGATTGACGAGCTCGAGCACCGACGGGAGTACTGGATCGAGACCCTTCCAGGTCACCTGAGCCTTGGCATCGAGCGGCAGTGGTGGCAGCTCGGCCCAGACCGGCGCCTTGGCCGCGGGGCCGCTGGCGATCAGGCGACGCAGGGTCGCGAGCTCGTCCGTTCCGCTGGTCGAGAATCCCTCGAAGGGGGCTATCGCGCTGAGGGTCGGCAGGGTCTTGCGGACCGCCTCCTGGCGCGCCTTGCTGGCGAGGACCACCGCGGTGGGCAGTGGCGCCGACTGGTAGAGGACCTTTCCTTCCGTCGGGGCGAGCGGCAGCGGCACGACGACGGCATCGGCGTTGCCAGTGCTCCACATCTTGATCGCTGACTCGACGGAGGGCGTGAAGCTGGGCTTCCACGCCTTGTCCGCCTGCAGCGCCCCCTCGAACAGCGCGTTGGTGAGGAACCCCAGGTCGGCGCTGCCCGCGCCGCGCGTCACCGCGATCGTCTTGCCATTGAGCGAGGCCATCGTGCGCCCCGGCTTGGCGACGACGGCCCAGCGGCGCTTGCTTGCCCCCCCGAGCGTCGCCAGCGCCGCAGGCGGCATCGCCTCGGCCGACTCGGCCGCGATCCACGCGTCAACCACCGCGACGTCGAGCTTGCCGCCCGAGAGCGCCTCCATGAAGTCGGCGTAGCGCGCGAAGTTGCGCGCCGTCGCCTTCTGCCCGAGCGCGGTGCCGAGCGCTTGCGCCAGCTTCTCGCCGAAGTCGAAGCGCTGCTGCCCATCGGCGAGGGTGGTTGGGAGAAAGACGCCCACGGTGAGCCCGTCGGTCGACGGCGTGGTCGCGCGCGCGGTCGATGCCGGTGGGGCGGCGAGCGCCGGCGTCGCGCCGAGCAGTCCGAGGAGGAGCAGCCGGGGAAGCAGGCGGAGCATCGAGCGTCTCACTTGCCCTCTCCCTCTCCGCCATCGGAGAACAGCAGCGAGAGCCGATCGGCCCAGTCTCGCGCCTGCTGCGCGCGGGCCGCACCGGACGCTGCGTAGCGACGGAAGTGACCGATCGCGCTCTTCGGATCGTGATCTTGCTGCAAGGCGTGCAGTCCGAGGTTGTAGTCGGCCTCGGGCAGCTTGCCGGAGATCGACTTCCAGGCGGCGACCGACTGCGCCTGCCCGCCCTTGCGGTAGCGTGCGCACGCCAGGTTGTTGACGACGCGCGGATCGTTGGCGTCCTCGACGGCGCCCTTGAGGAGCTTCTCGATGCGCGGCAGCGCGGTCGCGACGTTCTGGGAATAGAGCTGCTCAGCCTCGCGCTCGTCCATGGCGCGGGTCAGCTTCTGAGCGAACGGCAGCTTGCCGGTGCCGGCGAGCTTGAGCGCCGCCGCGAGCTGCTTGCGCGCTTCGGCGGCCTTGCCCATCCGGTAGTTGACGTAGGCCTCGAGCAGCGGGCGCGCCGCGGGCTCGAACCACGGCTGCTTGTCCGCGAGCGCGTTGCGAATTCCCGTCGCTGCGGCGGCGAAGTTCTTGTTCTCGACTGCCACCATGGCGCGGATGAGCTCGGCGATGCGCGCCGGCGGGCTGCCCTTGGCAGGGGCGGGCAGGGCCGCGAGCTCGTGCGTCGCGCCGGCCTCGTCCCCTTGCTCGATCTTCTTCCACGCCAGGCGCAGGACGAGGAGCTGGAGCGTGCCTTGCGCCTCGGTCGACAGCGCCTTGTTGGCGGCCAAGCGGCGCGCCGCGGGCTCGTAGTCCTCGAGCTTGAGCTTGGCGATCGCCCAGCCGTGCTCGACGGCAGCGAGCGCCGCGACGTCCTTGATCTGCGGCAACACGCGCTCGAAGATCGCCGCGGCCTCC
The DNA here is from genome assembly GCA_964585665.1 of uncultured Polyangiaceae bacterium. Classification (GTDB taxonomy): domain Bacteria; phylum Myxococcota_A; class Polyangia; order Palsa-1104; family Palsa-1104; genus CAZPEY01. Next base: position 12,650 of record CAZPEY010000034.1, read on the forward strand.
TTGGCCTTCTGGTCGCCGAGCAGCGCGTACGCATAGAGCACCTGGGTCTGCCAGGCCGCGTTCGGGAACGCAGCCCGCTCGACGAGCGCCGCCTGCGCTTCGCGCGGCTTCTGCTGCCCGAGCAGGACGGCGCCGAGGAGCTGCACCGTCGACTCTTGCGGATCGAGCTCGAGCGCTCGCTTCAGATCTTGGACGAGCAGCTCGCTCGCCTTGCCCGCGGTCGCCCGCGCGTGGGCGCGCCGCACGAGCGCCTGCGACAGCCACTTCTTGCCCTTGTCGTTGCCGGCGTCGAGCTCGAGGACCGTCGAGTAGTCGGCGACGGCCTCGTCCCATTGGCCGGTCGCGAAGTGATCCGCGCCGAGGAGGAGGTACGGCTTGACCGTGCGTGGGGCGAGCTTCTGCAGCCGCTGGTGCGCCTCGATTGCCTTCTGGAAGCGCCCCGCGCGCCGGTTCGCCGTCCCGAGCTCGGTGAGGATGGCGGGATCTGCGTCACTCGCCGCGCGGTCGAGCTCGGCCAGCGCGTCGTCCTGGCGCCCCTGCTTCTGCAGCGCCTTGACGAGAGCGAGCAGCGGGGCGGCGGCCTTCGGTTGCAGCTTGCAGGCCTCGCGGAACTGCTGCTCCGCCGCCTTCCAGTCGGACTGCGCCGCGCGCACCTCGCCAAGCAAGATGAGCGACGGTGCGCCGCGCTGGAGCTGGACGAGCAGCGTCGCCGCTTCGGCGGCGCGCCCGAGGTTCGAGCGGGCCAGGTACATGCGCGTCAGGCGCTCCGCGATCTCCGGGTTCTTCGGGTCTCGTCGACCGAGCTCTTCGACGAGCGCCAGCGCCTCG
>CAZPEY010000034.1:13577-26082 GCA_964585665.1 uncultured Polyangiaceae bacterium
GCGCCAGCGCCTCGAGGATCGGCACCGCCTCGCTGGTCCGGTTGAGCTTGAGCAGCGACACGCCGAGCGCGAAGCCGACGTCGTTCTGATCCGAGTGCTGGGCATAGTACGGCTGCAGCGTCTTGACGGCGCGCGCGTAGTCGCGCTTGGCCACGCAGGCCGCGCCGAGCCCGGCGGCGGCCTTGGCGGCGTCGGCGCTCTTCGGGTCCGCGGCGAGCGCCTTCTCGTAGAGCTCGATGGCGCGCGCGTAGTTCGTCTCCGCGCCCTTCCGATCGCCGGTGGATTCCTTCTTGGCGGCGTCGGTGCGCTCGCTCTCCGCGTCGGCGATCAGCGTCTGCTGCTCCGTCGGCGGCGGTGGCCGATACTGGGCCAGCGCCGGCGAGGCGACCAAGAAGAGCGCGAGCCCGAGGCGCCTCATGCCGCCCTCACGCCCGACGCGCTCGGGCGAAACTCGGTGACGATCAGGGTCATGTCGTCGAGCCGCTGCCCCTGCGTGAAGCGCGTCACGTCGGAGATCACCTGATCGCGCAGCTCCTCGACCGGCAGGTGGCCATGCTTCTCCAGCGCGGCGCGCAGGCGCTTGGTGCCGTACTGGACCTTCTCCGGATCCTCGGCCTCGTTGACCCCGTCCGAGTACCAGACGACGAGGTCGCCCGGCTCGAGCTGCACCTTGACGGCGCTGAAGGTCATCTCCATCTCTTCGCCGAGCCGCGGACCCTTGCACACGACCTGCGCCATGCGTCGCGTGTTGCGGTTGAAGACGAACGGGAAGGGGTGCCCCCCGTTGGTCAGCTCGAGCTCGCCGGTGACCATGTTGAGGATCGCGACGGCGCAGCTCATGTGCTGCGCGCCGCGGCTCATGTAGAACAGGTTGCGGTTGAGGCGCGTCATCAGCATCGGTCCGTCGACCTGACCGACCGCCGACTGATCCGTGCACGAGAAGAAGCTCGAGCACGCCGCCGCGGCGACGAGCGCGGTCGACAGACCGTGGCCCGTCACGTCGCCGAGGCAGATGGCGAGCCGCTGCGCGTCGAGCTGGCGGTAGGCCCAGAAGTCGCCGCCGCACTTGTCCGCGGGGGCGACGACGCCGGCGAAGCGGACCGGATCGAGCGCCACCGGGGCGAGGCTCGGCAGGAAGCTCTCCTGTACCGCCTTGGCGATCTGCATCTGATGATCGAGCTCGGCCGAGACGCGCTCGCGCTCGAGCAGGACCTGGAGCTGATCGGCCATGTAGTTGAAGACGATGCCGAGCGTCATCAGCTCCTGACCGGCCGAGGCGCTGGTCTCGACGCGCGCCTCGAGGTTGCCCTTGGCGATGCGCAGCGCCTCGACGGTCAGCGCCGACAGCGGCCGGGTCATTCGCCGACTCTGCCAGGTGCCAAAGAGGATGCCGGCGAGGATGAGCACGAGGCCGAGCCCGAGCATGCGGACGCTGATGTGCTTGACCGCCTGGCGCTTGGCGTCCTCCAGCCGGGCGAGCTCCTTGCGCAGCGGCTCGAGCGAGTAGTCGACGATGACTGAGCCGAGGGGCTTGCCGTCCCGCTCGATCGCCTGCTGGTACTGGAGCACCGGCTTGCCCTCGAAGGTCGTCTCCTTGAACTGCTGATTGGTCGCGGCGATCGCCGCGTCGGCCTGCTTGGCGGTGTCGGCGAGCGAGTGACCCTGCTGGTCGACGATGCGGACGCGCAGGATGTTCTTGTCCTGCTCGACCACCGGCCCGACCAGGTTGGTGAGGAACGCGAAGTCGTTGTCCCGCAGCGCCGTCGAGCTGGTGATCGACAGCAGCTTGGCGATCGAGCTCTCGACGTTGCGCGCCTGGTTCTCGAGGAGGCTGCGCTGCACGGCTTCGGACTGATCGAAGCCGCGACGGATCGAGACGGTCTGCAGGATGCCGGACAGCGCGACGACCGCGACGACCAGCACGACGTTACCGCCGAGCATGAGCTGGTCGAGGCGCCAGGTCTTGGGAGCGACGGCCGCGGGCGACTCGGTGGCTGGAGGGGAGGCGGGATCAGACACGGTCAGTGGGTGTATTTTAGCTCGCCGAAGACGCTAATTCCAGGGGCTGGGAAGCCCAACATCTCCTCGTAGCGTGCATTGAAGAGGTTCGTTCCGAGGAGCGAGGCCGTCAGCCCCTTGTACACGGCCGCGCCGACGCGCGCGTTGGCGACGAAATAGCCGGGGAGACGCACCTGGTTGCCGTAGACGCCGTTGGTGTCGACGCTGCGCGCCGCGTCGCGACGCTCGCCGACGTAGACGCCATAGAAGTCGATGAACGCTCCCATCTGGAAGCGCTTGTGGGCGCGCAGGTAGAACCGATGGTTCGGGGCGTACTCGAGGGGACCGGCGCGCCCCTCGGGCGTCTCGCTGGCGCGGGTGTAGAGGTACTGATACGCGACGTCGAAGCTGGCGTTGATCTGCGGTACCTGGGCGGCGGCCTCGAGCTCGACGCCGGAGACGTGCGCGTTGCCGATGTTCTGGAACTGCGACGTCGAGCCGCCGATGTGCTTCTCGTTGATCAGGTTGTCCGCGCGGTTGTAAAAGCCGGTCGCCGACAGGCGCAGGTATTCCTTGTGCGGCCACGCGTCGATCGCGAGCTCTGCGGTGTGCAGCGTCTCGGCCTTGAGCGAGCCGTTGCCGAGCAGCGTCGAGGCGTACATCTGTTGGTTGATCGCGAGCTCGACCAGCGACGGAGCGCGGAAGGCTCGGCCGTAGTTGGCGCGCAGCGTGAACTGCGGCAGCGCGTGATAGACGATCGAGGCGCGCGGCGAGACCTGCGATGTGGCGCGGGCCCACAGCACCTTGGGGATGTCGTAGTAGTCGTAGCGCACGCCCGCGCCCAGGATCAGCTTCGGGATGGGGCGCGCTTCGGCATCGGCGAAGACGCCATAGATGTTCTGGTGCACCTGGCTCGGGTCGAGCGCGGTCAGGATGTTGCGGTTGTTGACCGTGTCGAACTTGAGGTCGCCACCGACGGTGACATTGAGCCATTGCTTGTAGTTGAAGAGGGCGCGCGCTTCGACTCCGATCCGGCGGCGCTTGCCCAGCGCCGTCTCGGGGAGCTCCGTGATGTCGTTCTGTTGCGTGACCTGGCGACGCTTGAAGTTCGCGTAGACCTGTCCGTAGAGGCGGAGCCACGAGTTGACCTTCTGATCGACGTGCCCGTTGACGAAGAAGTTCTCGACCTTCTCGTGATCCTTGGGGGTGTAGTGGCAGCGACCGCAGTTGCCGACCGACGTGAGCGCCTGGCCGCCCGGGCGACCTTCGTCGGACCACGTGTAGCCGACGTCGACGCCGACCGACTTGACCGAGACCTTGCCGGTGACCTGATGGACCTTGGCCCACTCCTGCTTGTCGACGACGCCGGTCTTGGCGTTGTTCAGCAGCTGCGGACCGTCGGTGAGGTAGCCGTAGTAGCTGACCAACGCCTTGACCGGACCGGCCTTGCCCGCGGCGGTCGCCTGGAAACGGAAGGTGTTGTACATGCCGGCGAGCACGCGCCCCTCGGCGCCCCACTTGCGGCCGTTCTTCATCATGTCATCGGCGTCACGGGTCACGTAGTTGATCACGCCGCCGAAGGCGTTCGAGCCGTAGAGCGACGATCCCGGGCCGCGGATCACTTCGAGCTGCTTCATGTTGGTCAGCGGCGTCGTCTCGTCCGCGTAGAACTGACCGGTCCACGGATCGGTGGCGGGGCGCCCGTCGATGAGGAGCAGCATTCGATTCGACAGGAAGTTCGAGCCGAGGCCGCGCACGCTGACCGTCGCCTTGCGCATCGCGCCGCGGCGACACTCGAGGCCAGGGAAGTACTGGATCGCGTCGCACAGCGTGAACTGTCCCGTGCCGTCGAGCTCCTCGGCGGGGATCGCGGAGATCGTCAGCGGTACGTCGGCGATCTTCTGCTCGCGCTTGCTCGCCGTCGAGACCGTCTGCTTGGCCTGCAGCAGCCGGAAGCTGTCCTCGATGTTGGTCGGCTCGGCGGGCACCGCCTGCGGGAACGGTGCAGGCGGCGCGACGCCGGTGTCGCCGACGGGGTTGAACGGAGCCAGCGGCGGCGCGGCGTCCTTCTTGGCATCGGGCTCGCCAGGCTGCGCGAGCGCCGCGATCGGCGTGAACGTCCCGACCGACCACGCGAGCGTCGCGGCTACGAGGGAGAGGGTGCGAGTCTTCGCCGAATGGATCGAACGGTTGGCCATCTGTCGTTGTCCCCTCATGGCAGGCACACCCAGTCAGGAGGCGCGCCAGACGCGCCAGGCGCGAGCGCTTGGAGCTCGCCGAACATGACCGCGCCCGGGGCCACCTGGATCCCGGACAGCTTCGGGAACATGAACGGCCGCCCCGACGCCATGTCGGTCACAGGATCGACGGCGGTGAAGGTCACCGAGGGCGGTGGACCGGCGAGCGGCGGCATCACGGTCACCGTGAGGCCCGGCGCGGCACCCGGCGCAATCGGGCCGATGCTGTTGACGTAGAAGCCGCGCTTCGACTGAATCGCGGTGATGAAGGGCGGTCCGACACCGGGTGGCAGCCAGCTGAGGTTGAACGTCGTGCCCGCGTCCGCGGTCATCGCGGTGCCGAACGCCGGCACGCGCAGGCCGTTGCCCGGGATCCAGAGCCACCAGATCACGACGCCACCCGACTTGGTCGGATCGAGCAGGTCCGCGACGGTGGTCGCCTTACCCGTCGCCGTCAGGTGCTTGGCCACCGCCTCGAGGACGCCGCTGTCCGACGCGACCAGCGTGCTCTGGTCGATGCAGAGCGTCGACTTGCCCGTGGCGATCGGCTTCATCGTCAAGGTCGGCAGGTAGCCGACCTGTGGTGCGCCACCGTCGCTGCCGGGACCGGGCTGGACGAGCGCGACCAAGGGGAAGAAGGGTGGGTTGCTGCGGATCGGGACGCCCGTGATGTTGTACCCGCCGTTCGTCGCCGTCGGCCCGGCGCCCGGATAGGCCAGCGGCATCGTCGGCTGCAGCGGATCGAACAGACCCACCACAGCGTTGCTCACCGCCGCCATTTGATACAGCGGCGAGAAGCTCAACAGCAGCGGCGGCAGCATGCAGTTCTGGCCGCAGGCGGCGAAGGCCAACCAGTAGGCCTCTGGATCCCAGACGAATCCCTGAATCGTCGCGTTGGCGGCGGACGCGTCGCTGTACACGCCTCCGTCGTCGGGTGCGGCGAGCTCGTCCTCACAACCCGTCGCGGCCACCAACAGGGCGGCGAGGGTCAGCAGCTTCGGCGTTCGAAGGGCCATGACTCTCTCTCCTTATTGGGCCGGCAGGATGTGGCCAGTGGGTGGGGTCTGGCCGTGGCACTGTTGTGCGCAGTTGCCGAAGATGCCGCGCTCCTTGGCGTCCGCATCGTTCTTGAACTGCAGATCCCAGTACTCGGTTCCGTGAGGCTGCGGGTGGCAGGAAGAGCAGACGAAGTAGCTCGGGCGCAGCGTGCTCTCCTTGGTCAGGTGGCAGAACGTGCAGTTGTTCTTCTGCTGCGGATACTTCGGGGAGCCCATGTGCAGGCGGTGCACGACGCCCATCGAGGCGATGCGCGCCTCGGCGGGATCGTGGCGGTTGTGGCAGGTCTTGCACCCCTCCACGTAGTCGACGGGCAGACCGTGGCGAACGTTGTCGAGCGAGATCGTGCCGCGGTGGCAGATCTGGCAGTTGCCGACGCGGTTGGGGAACTCGGTCTTCTCCGCTTGTCCCACCTGGAAGTCGGCGGTGCCGATCTTCGTGAAGCGCTCGCCGAGGAACTGGCGGTGCATCTTGAAGTACGCCGTGTACGTGCCCGGCTTGGCATCCGCGGGGATGGTGAAGAACTGGCTGGTCGGCAGCACCGAGTCGGCGAGGCCCGGGAACGGCGCGAAGGCCGCCAGCTCGATGCCAAACAGGCTCGCGGGCGCGATGATGTAGTCCGCCTCGTTGAGCTCGTACGACGGACGCTGGAGGTGGTGCGGACCACCGAAGGCCAGCAGCCCGACCGAGTCACGCTCGCCGGCGTAGAGCTGCCCGAAGAGGCTCAGGTAGAGGATGCCGTTGGAGTCGCCGGCGTAGGCTTGATTCCAGGACGGAAAGTTGTCCGGATCGTGCAGATAGTTGCCCGCCCCGTCCTTGATCGCCAGCTTGACCTGGACCTGCTCCCCGGGGACGAAGAACTTGCCGTTCTGCGGCGGAGCGAAGGTCACCTCCGGCTTGAGGCCGAAGTCGCACGCGACCTTCGTCGTGCGATCGCTCTTTAGGCAGGTCGCCGGAAGATCCTGTTGCTTGACGAACGTCACCGGGAAGTAGAAGGGCTCCTTGGGGAGCTGGCTCCAGGTGAGGCGGATGGCGCCGTCACCGACGAGGCCGGCGTCGAGCTTGAACGACTCGGTCGGGTGCGTCGACAAGATCATGTCGATGCGCAGGCGCGACTCGAAGGTCGTCGGGCTCGGGTCCATCCCGCCTGGCGCGGCGGGTGGGGCCGGGTGAACGACCGGGTCGCCGGGGTACTCGGGCGCGCCAACGCTCGTCGTGACCCACTGCAGCTGCGTGTGGCCGACGTCGGGGCTCTCCGCGAGAAAATCCCCGCGATCGTAGGTGATGCTCTGGACGACCTGGCCGTCGGCGTTGAGGACCTCGACGAGGAACGTGTCATCGCGCACCAGCTGCCAGCTCGCGTTGCCAAAGCGGATCAGGTGGTCGTAGGTGTTCTCGCCTCGCGAATACATCGAGGTCGTGTATTCATCGCGCACGACGCCGAGGTTGGTCCAATCGAGGCCGGCAAAGCGCGTCTGCGTCTTCATCCAGTTGGCGACCGCGGCGGTGTCGCCGGGCGTGGTGTGGAGATTGGTCGCCGCCTCTTCGAGCGTGATCTGGTTGAGGAAGTAGGTCGCGCCCGCGAGCAGTGGCATGGGCGGCGCTGGGTTGACCGGCGGGACAGGAGGGAGAGCAAAATGCCGCGTCTCTCCGGGTTTCCCGCAGGTCTCTGGATAGGGGATGTTCGCAGCGCCCTTGCCGACCGGCTCTCCCGTCGCCAGGATCGCGCAGTTGTTGAACATCTGCAGGCCCAGGCGCAGCGCTCCCGAGGCCGTACCCGAGTAGGGGTCGAAGGCTTTGGGGCCTCGCCCGGCCGCGTTCTCGGCGTTGGTGGTCTCGAAGAGGTTACAGCCCGTTGATGAAGCAACGACCAGGAAGGCTAGCGCAGCGGCTCGACCGGACATGCTGGATCCCCTGGGGCACGAGAGCCCGGCTGTCACGGTAACAAAAGCCCGCTACAAAAATCCACAGAAGAATTGATCCTGATCAACGTGCACGCGTGCAAAAAGGAGGTCCGGCGCAATTCTTGTTCACTCGCACTATTCCGTTGAGATAGAATTACGCTGAATGCAAGGCTGTCCGCTCCCGACCTACGTGCCCTCCCGCTCGGCCTGGATCCTGATAGTAGCCACCTGGATGATGACGAGCGCGGCGAGCGGTTGTGGAGGGGAGGCCGCTTTTCCGTCAGACGAGGAGCTGGTGCAGCTCAATGGCCTGCGAAAGCTCAAGACGCCGCCGCGATCTCCGACGAACCAGTACGCCGATACACCGGCTGCGGCGACGCTCGGCGAGGCGCTGTTCCACGACGTCGGCCTGTCCGGCTGCGGCACGATCGCGTGTGCCTCCTGCCATGTCGCGCCTTCCTATACGTTCGCGGCCGCGACGCCGCCGGGGTGCAATGGCAACGCGGGGAGAAACGCTCCGACGCTGCTCAATATTGCCTTCAGTGACTGGCTCGGGTGGGACGGGCGAAAGGACTCGATCTGGTCGCAGGCGATGTTTCCGCTGCTCAACCCGATCGAAATGGCGGGGGAGCCCGAGAAGGTTCGGACGCTCCTCTCCAGCAAGTACGCCGATCAATACACAGCGCTGTTCGGCAAGGCGCCCAGCGCCGAGCCCGACGTGAATCGAGTGCTCGCGAACTTCGGCAAGGCCATGGAGGCCTACGAGCGGACTCTGACGAGTGGTGAGTCGGCCTTCGACGCCAACCTCGAGCGGTTCTTGGCAGCGGTGGCGCGTGGCGAGGGCGACCAGGATCCAGCGTTCTTGCAGTTCAAGACCTATATTCGCAAAGGCTGTATCGTCTGCCACAAGGGTCCGGCGTTGAGCGACGGCTCCTTTCACAACATTGGGCTCAAGCAGGCCGGCACTGACCATGGGCGGAAGCCCGCGGTGCCCGAGCTGCTCAAGGATCTATGGAATGGCGGCGGCGGCTACAGCGACGACACGCGCTTTGGCAGCAACAAGCTCGCGTCGCTGGCAGTGCTGACCGACCTCGAGCTCGACGGCGCGTTCAAGACCCCGACCCTACGGGACATCTCCAAGACCGGCCCGTACATGCACACGGGAGGGCTTCAGACGCTGGGCGAGGTCGTCGACTTCTACAACCGCGGCGGGGATCCGGACGGGATGTTCCCGGGCACGCGGGCCAAGACGATCAACGCGCTCAACCTGTCGTCAGGGGAGAAGCAGGCGCTCATCGATCTGCTCAATTCACTCGCCTCGAACTGAATCGTCGATTGCTATTCCAATTGATGTTCGGATTGCAATCCGCTTATCAATGGACCTATGTAACCGTCGGTTCGCCAATCCCCGCCGCGTGCTGGCGGTCGCTTGGTGACTCGCTCGACCTCTTCCCACCTGCGCGGCAAACGCGCTAAAAGGCGCGGATGCCTCGCCTGACGCCGCTCCTGTCGCTGCTCGCTCTGCTCACCGCCTGTCGCTCCGAACCGTCCAAAGGATCGATGGTCGACATGGCGGGCGATCCGCGCTTCGCCGAGCGCCCGTACACGGGCGCGCTCTACGTCCCGTCAACCTATGCGTCGAGCACGCCAGCGCCGCTCGTCGTCATGCTGCACGGGTACGGCTTTCCCGGCGAGGCGCAGGAGATCTTCTTCAACTGGACGCCGATCGCCGAGGCGCACGGCTTCCTCTACGTCTATCCAACCGGGACCTACGAGGCGCTCGGCAACATGAAGCCGTTCTGGAACGCCACCGACGCGTGCTGCAACTACTATGGCTCGCCCGTCGACGACTCGGGGTACCTCGCGGCCATGATCGACGACATCGCCAAGCACTACACGGTCGACCCCAAGCGCGTCTTCGTCACCGGCCACTCGAACGGCGGCTTCATGGCGCACCGCATGGCCTGCGAGCACGCCGACAAGATCGCAGCGATCATGTCACTGGCCGGGGCGCAGTACCTCGACGAGAGCAAGTGCACGCCGAGCGGGCCCGTCGCCGTCCTCCAGGTGCACGGCGACGCGGACAAGACGATCGGCTACAACGGGGGCAACGCCGGGCTCGTGGACTACCCGTCGGCCAAGCAGACGGTGGCGACCTGGGCCAAGAAGAACGGCTGCACGGGCGATCTCACAGCGACGGGCGAGCGGATCGACCTCGTGACTGACATCGAGGGCGCCGAGACGGTCAAGGCGGCCTACGGCGGCTGTCCCGGCAACGCCGCCGTCGAGCTGTGGACGGTGGAGAAGGGCAGCCACATCCCCACCTTCCAGAATGTTCCGGCGGTGAGCCCGAACTGGGGCGAGGAGGTCTTCGCCTGGCTCTCGGCCCACCCCAAGCCGTGATCGGCTAGTCGAACGTCGCGGGGCGCTTCTGCATCGCCGCCATCATCGCCTCGACCTGGTTGGGCGAACCGAGGAGCGCGAGCTGCTCCTCGGTCTCGATCGCGAACGACTCTTTGGGCGAGCGTCCGAGCGTCCGCTGATAGAGCCGCTTGCCGGCGCGCACGGCGTCTGGCGAGCGCTCGGCGATGCTGGCCGCCAGCGTTTGCGCCGCGGCGAGCGGCTCGGCCTCGAGGCGGGTCACCAGGCCGAGCGCCAGGGCCTCGGGCCCTGCGACCGTGCGGGCAGTGAAGGTCAGCTCGCGCGCGACGTCCGGGCGCACCAGACCGAGCAAGGTCTGCGTCGCGCCCATGTCGGGGATGAGCCCGTAGCGCGCCTCCATCACCGAGAGCTGCGTGTCGGGGCTCGCGATGCGTAGGTCGCACGCGAGCGCGAGCTGCAGGCCACCGCCGAACACCGCGCCATGCAGCGCCGCGATGACCGGCATCGGCACCTCCTGCCAGATCCAGCAGGCGCGCTGCGCCAGGTTTGCGGGGCTCTCGTCGCCGCGCGCCAGCATCGCGCGCTGCACATCCTGGCCGGCTTGCAGGAACGCTGACCAGTCGAGGCCGGCGCAGAACGCAGGGCCGTCGCCGTGCAGCACGATGGCGCGGACATCCTTGCGGCTCCCGAGCTCCTTGCCCGTCGCGACGAGCGCCTCGAACATCGGAAAGTCGAGCCCGTTGCGCTTGGCGCCGCGGTTGAGAGTGACCGTGGCGATGTGTCGATCGATCTTCACCAGGACGCGGGCTTCGCTCATCGGGATCGGCTCCTTTGTCACGTGTCAGCGCGCAGCATAGCGGCAAATCGGGTGTATCGTCCGCGCATGGACGCTGCTTCGTTGCGACCTTACCGTGATATCCCCGCGCCACCGTCGGCAGGAACGCTCGGCCACCTGCCCGAGTGGTTCGGCCTCGACAATGCGCACGACACGCTCCGCCGGCTCCAGCGCTACGGCCAGGAGTGCGGCCCGATGGCGCGCATCTCCCTCGGGCCGGTGCGCATGGTGGTGATCACCGATCCGGACATTGCCCGTGACGTGCTCGCCGATCCGCGCGCCAACCACAAGGGTGCGGCCTACATCCTGACCCGCTTCGTCCTCGACAACGTGCTGCTACTCAACGGCCACGCATGGGAGAAGCACCGCGCGCTCTACGCGCAGGCGCTCAAGGGCGTCGACGCGCTCCGCATCGCCAACGTGCTGGCGGCGCGCGCGGTGGGTGAGCTGCAGCGCGCGCCGCTGGCCGAGCCGCGCGGCCCGCTCGAGCTCGATCGGTGGGTCTCGCGCCTGGTGGGCAACATCGTCGGTGGCTTCGTCGCCGGGCTGCGCGTCGGCGAGGACTTCGAGCCGTCCCGCAAGATCATCCAGTACGAGCTGGCGGCGATGGGCATCGATCTGCAGTGCCGACCCTGGACGTACCTGTCGCCGCTGCGCTGGGTGCGCCTGCGGCGCGCAGTGAGCAAGGCGCGCGCGCTGTTCGCCGACGCGGTCCGGCAGCGGCTCGCCCATCCCGACGATGAGATCCCAGACGTGCTCAACGGCTTCATCGCGCTCGGACGTGCCGGCAAGTATCCGCTCACCGTCGAGGCGCTGCAGGAGGGCGTGGTCAACTTCTTCTTCACGGCGCACGACGTGCTGGCCTCGACGACGACCTGGACGCTCTACGCGCTGGCCCGTGACCTCGCCGTGCAGCAGCGGCTGCGCGCCGCGCTGCCGCCGCGCACCACCGTCGGCTTCGAGCGCGGGGTGCTCGACGGCAACGCCTACCTCGGCCAGGTCTCCAAGGAGGCGCTGCGGCTCTTCCCCGGCTACTCGCTGTTCGGGCGGACGACGCAGGCACGCATGCCGATCGGGGGCTACGACGTGCCGGCGGGGACGATGTTGATCTTCTCGCCCTACGCGATGCACCGCCTCGATCGCTACTGGCAGGACGGCGAGCGCTTCGATCCGGAGCGCTTTGCTGCCGCTCCGCTCGGCACACCGCCGGCGATGGCGAAGGACAACCTGATGCCGTTCGGCTCGGGCGCGCGCGGCTGCATCGCGTCGCACCTGGCGCACCCGCTGATGAAGAACGTCGTCGCCAACGTCGTCTCCGCCGTCGAGCTCGAGGCGATCGGCGAGACGCCGCGCGTCACCTACTGGGGCACCGCGTATCCCGAAGGGGCGATGCATGTCGTGGTGCGCGCGCTCGCGTCGTCGAGCGCGTGACCGGCGCATCAGGCGCGCACCGCTCGCAGCGCCCTGGGGTATGATGCGCGGATGAGAGCCACGATCCTGATTGGACTGATCTGTAGCGCTGGCTTCGCGCTGGCGGGGCCTCCTGCGCTGACCGTGCCGCTCGGCAAGTGGTTGGTGGTCCGCGAGGCGACGGGCAAGGGGCTGAAGCCCGGCTCCGGTGTTCGCTTCCGCGCCGAGGGCTTTGATACCGCGTCGAGCGGAAAGGGATCGGCCAATCCGGGCGCCTGCACCGCCACGGGGGCCGAGCTCAAGTGTGACAGCGGCCTTGCCGCGACCGCCGTCGACGCGACCACGGTGCGCGCGACGATGGGGCCGATCCAGCTGACGCTCGCCGCGGCGAGCGCCGCCGAGAGCGCGAGCTTCGACCAGTGGCTCGCCGACAGCGTCGCCCAGCAGGCGGCGTGCAGCGCGGCGGCCAAGTGCTGCCACGCCAGCGAGAAGCCCCTGGGTGTGCCTTGCGACCTCAAGGCTGTGCTTGGCGATCGCTCGCTGGCGGCGTGCAAGGCGGGGCTCGATCAGCTGCGGTCCGCGCTGGCGAGCAAGAAGGTCGAGGCACCGGCGGAGTGTCGGCCCTGATTCCGGTCGCGCTGTCGACGAGCTCTGAGCGCGAGCTCAGGTCACGTAGCCCGTCG
>CAZPEY010000035.1:0-11360 GCA_964585665.1 uncultured Polyangiaceae bacterium
AGCTCGGCGGGCCCGCGGCGACGGCGTTCCTCGACCCGATCGTTCCGCAGTACACCGCCGACCTGGTGAGCTGGGGCGCGATCGGCGCGCGCACCACCGAGAGCCAGACCCACCGCGAGATGGCCTCGGGCCTGTCGATGCCGGTCGGGTTCAAGAACGCCACCGACGGCGACCTGCAGGTGGCGATCGACGCGATGCGCGCCGCGCAGCACGCCCACTCGTTCCTCGGCATCGATCAGCGCGGCGTCACCTCGATCGTGCGCACCCGAGGCAACCCCGATGTTCACGTCATCCTGCGTGGTCGCGAGGGCAAGCCGAACTACACCGCGCCGTACGTTGCGTTCGCCAAGGCGATGCTCGACAAGGGGGCGCCGCGGCGGCCAATCATGATCGACTGCAGCCACGGCAACAGCGGCAAGGACTATCGCAAGCAGCCCACCGTCATGGACGACGTCGTCGCGCAGCGGCGGGCCGGCGAGAGCGCCATCCTCGGCGTCATGCTCGAGAGCCACCTCCACGAAGGCAACCAACCGCTCGGCGCGGCCTTGAAGTATGGCGTGTCGATCACCGATTCGTGCCTCGGCTGGGAGGCGACGGAGCGGCTCCTCGTCGCCAGCGCCGAGGCCCTGGCGCGGTGAACGGCGTCGTCGCGGTCACGGTCGGAGCGCCCCTCGCAGCGGCGATGAGCGCGCTCGTGACGGCGGGGCTGCTGCAGTGGCGACGGCCGCAGTGGTTCGGCGGTCGGCTCGGACGCGCCGCGTTCGTTGGCCTGTGGCTGGTGCTCATGCCGCTCGTAGCGCTGCTCGGCCTGCTGCTCGCCGACGGGCTTGCCCATCCCTGGCGCTACGCCGCCCAGCTCGGCCTCGCGAGCGCGGTGCTCGCCCGCGTAGCAGCGCTGCCGTGCAAGCCTCGTCTGCACTGGCTGCATTCGCTTATCGCGTTCGTCGCGGGAGCGACCGCAGCAGCGGCGGCGCGTCTGGCCGATCCGAACAGCGGCAACGTCGGCGGACTGCTCGTCGCCGCTACGGTTCTCCCGAGTCTGGTGCTGCTGGCCCTGTTCGGCTCGCTGCAGGAGGCGACCACGAGCGAGCGTCGCCGCCACGAGCTGGCGCGCTGGGGCGTCGTCGCGCTGCTCAGCGGCGTCTTCGGTGGCCTCCTGCCGAGCCTCAACGACCGCCACCAGCGCGTCGAGGCGGCGCGCCCGATCGTCGAGGCGATCGCGCGGGCGCGGCGCGACGCCGTCCTCGATCTCAGCCAGCAGCGCCTGGACCGGTTGCCTGACGAGCTGAGCACGCTACCGGAGCTGCGCCTCCTCGATCTGACCGGCTGCGAGCTGCCAGCGCTGTCCGACGGGATCGCCGCGCTGACCAAGCTCGAGGAGCTGCGCCTCGATCGCAACGCGCTGGTCGATCCGGCGCGGGAGATCGAGCGGATCGCCAAGCTGCCGTCGCTGCGCGTCCTTCGCCTCGGCGACAACCGGCTGACTTCGCTGCCCGCGGCGATCGGACAGGCGCGCACGCTCGTCGAGCTGTCGCTGCACCACAACCAGCTCACGACGCTGCCGGACGAGCTGTTCTCGCTGCCGGCGCTGCGGGTCCTGCAGCTCGGCAGCGAGCTCGATGGCAATCGACTGGCGGCGCTGCCTCCCGCGATCGAGCGGCTCGAGTCGCTCGAGGTGCTCGACCTGCGCAACAACCCGATCACGGCGCTCCCCGTCGAGATCGAGCGCTTGCCACGGCTCAAGACCCTCTATCTTCCCGAATCGATCGGCCAGGCCGAGCGAGCGCGCCTCGCGGCCCGCCTTCCCAGAACTACGATTCTACCCGCGCCCTGATCCCTCATTGCATTTTGGATGAATCATTTTCACGCAATCGAGGGCGTGCGCTGCGATGTGCGATTTCGCTCGCTTTTGGCGCGCTTCGAGCTCCTGCAAGTATTGTAATTACAGATGGTTAGCATTGGCCTGAAATGGTGGACAGCGCTCGGTGAAAGCGCTATTCAAGCAACCCAGCGGAGCAAAAACAGAATGAAGATTCTAGTTACTGGAGGGAGCGGTCATCTGGGTGCGAACCTCGTACGCCGGCTCATCGCCGATGGCCACACGGTGCGCTGCCTGGTGCGCGCCGGCAGCGACAACCGGGGCCTCGATGGTCTCCCCGTCGAGCTCGCCTACGGCGACCTGCGGGATCGCCCGACGCTCGATGCCGCGGTCGCTGGCGTCGACCGCATCTTCCATGTCGCTGCGAAGGTGTCTACCGTAGAGCACGACAGCCGCGAGGTGTTCGAGAGCAACGTCCTCGGGACCCGCAACCTGCTGGCTGCCGCCAAGCGCGCCGGCACCGGCCGCGTCGTCGTCACCGGCAGCTTCTCGGCGGTCGGCCACCGGCGCGGTGAGCTGTCCGACGAGTCGATGCCATTCGATCCGTTCGAGAAGGTGATGCCGTACGAGCGCAGCAAGGTGCACGTCGAGCACGAGGTGCTCAAGGCCGTCGCCGAGGGGCAGGACGTGGTCATCGCGACCTCGTGCTCGATCCTCGGGCCGAACGACTTCAAGCCTTCGCGCATGGGGCGTGTGCTCTGCGACGTCGCCAACGGCAAGATGCCGGCGTACATCGCGGGCGGCTTCGAGTTCGTCGCGACGCGCGACATCGTCGAGGGCCACGTCCTGGCGATGGAGAAGGGCCGCACCGGCCAGAAGTACATCATCTCGACGCAGTCGATGCAGATCGAGGAGCTGTTCGACATCTACGAGCGCGTCACGCAGATGCCGCGCCCGCGCTGGAGGCTGCCGGCGACGCTGATGCTCGGCGTCGCGCACGTCTCGCAGTTCGTGCTCTCGACCTTCGCGCCGCATCGGCCGCAGCGCTTCACGCCCGGCGCGGTGCGCGTCCTGCAGATGTATCGCAAGGCCAACACCAAGAAGGCGCAAGAGGAGCTTGGCTTCCGCCCGACGTCGATCGAGGACGCGATCCGCGATCAGTACTGGTTCTTCGTCGACCTCGGTTGGATCAAGAACCCGAAGGGCGAGCGCCCCGCCAAGGCCGCGCCCGCGCCGACCTCGACCAAGTCCGCTTCGTCTCGAACCACCGCTGGAGATCGCGCATGAACCCCGAGCTCGTTCAGATCCGTCGCCCGTCGCCGCCGTCCTTCGAGGAGGCGCAGAACCGCCGCCAGAAGGCGCGCGCCGCCGGCATGAGCCCCGACTACTGGTATCCCGTCGAGTGGGAGAAGAACGTCAAGCGCGGGCAGACGATCGAGGTCAAGTTCTGGAAGGAGTCGATCGCGGTGTGGCGCGGCGACGACAACCAGGTGCGCGCGATCGAGAACCGCTGCATCCACCGCCAGCTCAAGCTGTCGCTCGGCGTCGTCGAGGGCTGCAACCTGACCTGCCCGTACCACGGCTGGTCGTTCGACGGCTCGGGCAAGTGCGTCCACATCCCGCACGAGATGCACGGGCAGAAGCTTCCCGAGGCGCGCCTCCGGCAGTACCCGGTCAAGGTCAAGCACGGCCTGATCTGGATCTACCCTGGTGATCCGGCGCTGATGGCGCAGCGGCACATCCCCGAGATCCCCGAGCTCGAGCTGCCGCGCGAGCAGCGCTGGGGCCTCATCCCCGTCGACGACACCTGGAAGGGGCATCACTCGATGATCCTCGACAACGTGTCCGACTTCACGCACGCCTTCCTGCACCGCAAGTACAAGCCGTTCTCCTACGACTCGAAGCTGACGCGCCTCGAGACCAAGGGCGACGTCGTCGAGATCGAGTACGACACCAACGTCGGTGGCGGCGGCCTCGCGCAGTACTTCGTCAACCGCAACCGCACCAACGTCGGCCACATGAAGCTGGCCTACGAGTACCCGTACCAGCGCTCGAACACCGACGATCGCATCAAGCACTGGTGCTTCGTGCTGCCGATCGATGAGCAGACGTCGCGCGCCTTCTTCCTCTTCTACTTCAGCCCGGATCTCGTACAGATCCCCTTCCTCAACAAGCGCCTGCCGTACCTCGTGCGGACGCTCATCTTCGCGGCGGCGCGCAAGGTCCAGGTGCAGCCGCTCATCGCCGAGGACAAGCTCGCCGTCGAGGCGGAGCAGGACGGCTACAACCGCCACTACCACCAGCCGATCGCCGAGGTGAACCCGGCGGTGCACCAGTTCCAGACGCTGACCATCCGCAAGTGGGAAGAGCACCTCGCCAAGGCGGCTCGCTCGTAGCTCGCGCTCGTCGCTTCTCCTCAACTCGAAAGAGGGCGTATGCAACTCGAATCGAAGTCGTCTCAGAGCCCGAAGCTCGATCCCCGCTCGTCCGCGATGCTGCTCGCCGCGCGCAACGTCCTGTCGCTGCAGAAGCCGGAGGGCGACTGGGAGGCGGAGATGGTGTGGAACACGATGCTGCTGGCGCAGTACATCATCGTGCATCGCATCGTCGCCGGCACGCTGCCGTTTTCCGACGAGGTGCGGGCCGAGATGGTCAAGCACTTCCGCTACTGGCAGCGCTCCGACGGCGGCTGGGGCATGCACCCCGAGTCGCCGTCCTACGTCTACTTCACGACGATGGCGTACGTCGGGCTGCGGCTCCTCGAGGTGCCCGCCGACGAGCCAATGGTCGTCAAGGCGCGCCGCTTCCTGCGCGCGCAAGAGGGTGGCGTCCTGGCCATCCCGAGCTGGGGCAAGTTCTGGCTCGCGATGCTCGACCTCTACGGCTGGGACGGCGTCAACCCGATCCCGCCCGAGGTGTTCCTGCTGCCCGAATCGGTGCCGCTGCACCCGAACAACTACTACTGCCACACGCGCTACATCTACCTCGGCATCGCGTTCCTCTACGGCAAGCGCTTCACCGTCGATCTCGGACCGCTCGGCGATGCGCTGCGCCACGAGCTCTACGGGGAGCAGGGGCGCGACCGCGAGGCGTACGACACGATCCGCTTCGCCAAGGCACGCCACCTGATCGCCAAGAGCGATCTCTACGTCCGACCGAGCGCGCCCCTGCGCTTCGTGTACGACCTGCTGGCGCAGTACGAGCGCTTCGCCGTCCCGACGGTGCGCAAGCACGCGCTCGCGGTCTGCCTCGATCGCATCGTCTACGAGATGCACGCCAGCCGGTACCAGGGCATCTCGCCGGTCAACGGCCTGCTCAACTGCCTCGCCCTCTACGCGACGAGCCCGACGCATCCGGAGCTCGCGCCGAGCCTGGCAGGGATGGAGGCCTGGAAGTGGCAGGACGAGGTGGAGGGGATCCGCTACGCCGGCGCGCGCTCGAACGCGTGGGACACGGCGTTCGCGATGCAGGCGCTGAGCGAGATCTGTGAGTCGCCGGGCGCGGCTTCTCCCGAGGCCATCGACGGGCTGCGCCGCGGCTACGCGTACCTGCTGTCGACGCAGATGCAGGAGGAGCTGCCGGGTTGGCAGGCCGAGCGCCGCGAGCGGATCCTCGGCGGCTGGTGCTTCTCCGACGGGGCGCACCGCTGGGCGGTGTCCGACTGCACGGCCGAGGCGCTGCTCGCGCTGCTCGAGTGCAACGCCAACCCGCTGCTCGCGCCGGCCGAGAACCTGCAGATCTCCGACGAGCGAATCCTCCAGGCGGTCGACTTCATGCTGCGCCGCCAGAACGCGGACGGCGGCTTTGGCACCTATGAGCGCCGTCGCGGCGGGCCACTGCTCGAGCTCATCAACCCGTCGGAGATGTACGGCGAGTGCATGACGGAGCTCTCGTACATCGAGTGCACGGCGTCGTGCGTGACCGCGCTCTGCAAGGTCCAGAAGACGCATCCGCAGCTCCTGCCGCACCAGGTCTCTGACGCCATCGATCGCGGCGTCGGCTTCCTCCGCAAGCAGCAGCGCGACGACGGCTCCTACCGCGGCTTCTGGGGCGTCAACTTCACCTATGCCGCCTTCCACATCGCCGAGGCGCTCACCGCGGCCGGCGTCGAGCGGGACGACCCGTCGCTGCGCCGCCTCGTCGACTGGCTCATCGGCAAGCAGAAGCCCGATGGCTCGTATGGCGAGCGCTACGAGAGCTGCCTCGACGGCAAGTATCGAGAGCACGCCCACGGGCAGGCGGTGATGACGGCGTGGGCGCTGCTCGCGCTCATGCGCCTGCTGCCGGTGCAGCATCCGGTGATCGAGCGTGGCGTCGACTGGCTCGTCCGTCGACAGCTCCCTTCGGGATCGTTCCCGCAAGAGGCCGTCGCTGGCGTCTTCTTCGGCACCGCGATGCTCGACTATCGCTACTACAAAGAGTACTTCCCGGCGTGGGCGCTCGGTCGCTACGCCGCCCTCCGCGCCTCCGCAACGACCTAGGCCTACATCGAGAATCTCGTCGGAGGGCGTGCCCCGTTCGGTACGCGCCGATCGAGGAAGTGCGCATTCCGGAACGGTCGAGCGCAGGCGACGTGCGGAACTCTCGTCGCTGAGCCTCGGTCGTGGCGTCGGCGCGATCCTTGCTCTGTCCTCGGGACATGAAGCGCGCCTTGTTGCTGGTTGGCCTTCTCTCTCTGACTGCTCCTGCGTGGGCGGCGCCAGGCGGCGGCGGCGGCGGTCCTGGCGGTGGCCCCGCTCCCGATCCCTGCGCCACGACCTGCGAGAGTCTCGGGCGCGAGTGCGGGGCCAAGCCGAGCTGTCCGGCCCAGAGCTGCGGCACCTGCGCCGTTGGCCTCAGCTGCAGCGCGGCCGGCCTCTGTTTCGGTACGGCACCGACGGTCAACCTGACGCCGTTCGATGCCGGCGCGCTCATCATCCCGATGGACACTTGCTACAACCCGCCGGTCGCGGCCGCGAACACCGAGACCAAGAACGACGGCACCGGCTGCGTGGTTCCGGCGGGAGCGCCGACCTGCTACGGGACGTACACCAACGGCGGCATCCGCCTGCCATTCGGTCTGCTCTACCTGCTCCTGCAGAACCACATCCCGGTCAGCATCCTCCTCAACCCGTACAAGACCAGCCTCACCGACGCGGACTTCACCGTGACCGGCGGTCTCCAGAACGGCATCCCGTCGACGGTGGCGACGGTGACCTACGTCAAGCGTTCGGGAACGTCGTACGTCGCGGACGCGACCAAGGTGACGTGCGGGACCAACACCGTCACCTACGGCGGCATGCCGTTCGTCGTCGAGGCCGCCTACGCGTCGCAGGCGCTGTCGGTGATCGCCGCCTACTCGAGCGCCAACAGCGGCCTGTTCGACGAGGTGCCGCTGCACGTCATCAACTACTCGTTCCAGGCGCCGCTCAAGCTCAAGCTGGGCGGCCCGCCCAAGCCGGTGCTCATCTCGGCGGCTCCCCTCGACACCTACTTCGAGGAGAGCGAAGCGGACACGGTCTCGCCCTCCAACTCGACCTACACCCTCCTCAAGGGCTCCAGCCCGGCGGACTGGTACTACGAGTGGCCGGTCGCCACCTTCGGAGCGCACCCCGCCTGCCCTGGCGGCAAGTGCACCAGCCTCACCTACTCGACGGCCAGCGGTACCCGCCGCATCGTCGACGTCATCTGGACGGAGAACGGCAAGCTCAACGCCTGGTCGGAGATGCCGCCGTTCCTCTCTGCCGACGGCACGGCGCTGGTCGTCGCCGATGCGTCGACGTGGGAAGCGCAGTCCGGCGGCGGCGTGGGTGGAACGCTCGCCTCGGCCGGCGGCGGGGCGCAAAAGGGACCGTACTGCCCGGCGGTCGTCTCGCCGGCCCCCCTAAAGCCATTCACCAACCCCGGTCAGGTCGGCGTCGACTATCCGTCGTCGAACATCTACCTGCAGCTGGGCGGCATCGACCTGTTCACCCACGGCAACGGCGGCGGCGACGGTTCGATGTACAAGTTCAGCGGCTTTCCGGCGGCGCACACCCACGCGCTCGCCAGCGAGGACAACCTCTTCTACTCGGTGATCTCCGGTCACCCGATCATCAGCGGCACCCAGGTCAAGGGCGACGTGGTCTACCTCGGCTCGCTCAACTCGTGGCACGGCAACGCGGGTAACAAGGACGCGGGCCTCCACATCATGTACAACACGCTGCTCACCGCCGGCGAGGATACCGGCTCGACGACCGATCCGCCGAACGGCTACTTCGTCGGCACCGAGCTGACGCGCTCGAACCCCGTCGGCAAGCTGACCGGCCAGGTCTATCTCGGGTCCTTCGACTGGAAGATCCCGGAGCTGCCGACCGCGGGTGGTAACCTCTACTACTCGCCGTCGCAGACGACCTATCCGTACATGACCGGGCACTTTCGCGAGTACACGAACAGCGTCGTGGGGGCAAACTCGCTGGTGTGTGATCCGGCGACGAACGGCGCGCTCTGCGCGTGGGACCTCGCCAAGAACATTCCGGCGTGGAACGGCCGCCGGGCCTTCGTCGCGTACGGCGCGTCGGGCTCGTACACGCTGCTGACCGCCGCGTCTCAGGCGGCCGACTCGACGGTCGCGTACATCGGCAACAACATCGGCACCAAGCTCGGTGGCGTCGACTACGCGACCGGCGCGGTGATCGAGGGTAAGGGCAACGGATCGTTGGTGACCATCGCCAACGCGGGTACGCGTCCGACGGTGGCGTATGTTGGTGCGCGCGACGGCTTCCTGCACGCCGTCTGCGCTGACGCGAACTGCTACGGGTACACACCGGGCACCGAGCTCTGGGCGGTCTTGCCGATGGGCACCAAGGCGCAGATCACGTCGGGCATCACCAACAAGGACTTCCGCGCGGTCAACGTCGGCGGCGCGATTCGCGTCGGCGACTTCCAGGACACGTTCTTCGGGCAGGCTGCGTCGTACCGGACGGTGCTGATCGCCGGCACGCGCGAGTCGGGCCACGTCTTCGCGATGGACATCTCGAACCCGAACCCGGCGAACTTCAACCAGGACGGCTTCCGCTACATGTGGGAGCAGGATGGCACGAGCGCCAGCGGCGTCACCGGCGAGCGCATGGGCCCGACGCTGGGCGCGACGATCGCGGCCAAGGGCACGACTGGCTACGCGATCGTGACCTCGGCGCGCCAGAGCGGCGTCGCCCCGGGCATCAACACCTACGTGCTCCGCCTCACCGACGGCAAGGTGATCGGCTTCAACCAGAAGCTCTACACCCGCGCCGTGCAGCTCGCCAGCGGCAACACCAGCCCGCTGCCCAACAATCCGCCGCCGCTGGCGACGGTGATCGACGCCGACGACTCGGGCGACGACGAGACGATCCTGGTCTCCGATCACGAGGGCGTGGTGCGCAAGCTGCGCCTCAACATCGACGGCACGCTGCAGTCGACGACCGTCGTGGCGGTCGATGCCAGCTCGAGCTGCGCCAACGGCATCGCGTGTCAGCCGATCGGGGTCTCGGCCTCGGTCGGGCGCGACGGCGCGGGCAACCTGGTGGCCTACGTGGGGACGGGCGGCGCGGACTTCGCTCGCGTTCCGACGCTGAACTCGAAGGCGCTCGGCTTCAAGATCGGCGCGCCCGGGCAGTCGTCGACCTCGTTCTTCAGCCAGAACCTCGGGACGATTACTTTGCCCACGGGCTCGGCGCCTGCGAATGTAAGCCTCACATGGCCGCTCCGCTCGTACGCGCAGCTCACGATCGCCGGCACCGACCTCTACGCGGTCGCGACGACGCTGTCGGTCGGCGACGCGGGGCAGCTCGCCCTGCCGCTGCAGTTCCCCGGCATCTATGGCCAGGTGCTGCGCTGGGGCGGGCTCGACTCGACGATCGGCTCGACCCCGACGGCGTTGATCGGTGCCAACGGCACGTTCTCGGGCGGGGCCTCCTCGGTGATCGCGATGAACACGGCGGGCGGCCAGGGCTCCCTCGCGCTGGTCGGCTCCGGCGAGATCGTGCGCATCGCGGCACCCTCCACGTCGCTCGGCAGCTCCGCCTACTCGGTGCGCAAGTCGAGCAGCGGTGGCTCGCGACCCTTCACGGTGCAGACGTGGATCGATCTCGTCGACTGAGGGGGCAGGCGGGCTTCACGCTCGTCGAGCTCCTGGTGGTCGTGCTCTTGATGGGCGTGGTCGGCACGCTCGCGGTTCGCCTCATGTCAAAGGCGATCGCAGGCGACAAGCCGAGCGGCTTCGCGCGGGCGCTCGTCGGCCTCGCGCACGAGGCGCGGCAGAACGCGACCTCGACGGGAAAGATGACCCGTCTGCGCGTCACGGCGAACACGGCGACCGCGGAGCAGTTCGAGGCTGCGACCAACAGCTGGTCGCAGGTCGGCGCTGTCGTCAGCTCGACCGAGGTGAACGTCTGCCTGCCGATGGCGGGCGCTCAGCTCACGGCCGCCACGCCGGTCTGCCCGCTCAGCGCCGGGACGCACGTCGTCTGCTTTGCGCCCAACGGCAACGCGAGCGTCACGACGACGGGCGCCTGTCCCGCGGCGAATCCGCGCGGCGGCGGCACGCTGTTCCTGCAGGGCGTTCACAATACGAAGGACAAGTACAAGGTCGTGGTGTGGGGCCTGACGGGACTGCCCAAGCTGGTGACCGCATGGTGAGACGGCGCAACGGGCGAGGCATGACCCTCGTCGAGGTCCTGGTGTCGATGCTGGTCGCGATGGTCGGCCTGCTCGGGGTCCTGGCGATCACGCTGGTCGTCGGGCGCGGCGCCGCGTTCTCGCGCAACATGTCCGAGGCCTCTCTGCTCGTGCAGTCGCGCCTCGAAGAGGTGCAGTCGCAGGTTGGCGTGACGGTGACGCCGCCCAACCCAGCCAATGGCACGACCACCGAGCAGCTCGACGCGCTCGGCCGGCCGAACGCCGCGGGCGCTTTCACGCGAACGACGACCTGGGGCGTGTCGACGGACGGGCTGCGTCGGGTCATCGACGTGACCGTCGTGTTCCAGGACATGTCCGGCATGAACCGAACGGTGACTGCCTCGACGGAGCGTATCCCATGAACCGCCGATCGCTTGCAGGGCAGCGTGGCTTCTCGCTCGTCGAGCTCATGGTCGCCATGGGCCTGGCCGGCGTGCTCTCGGCCTTTCTCCTCGCGCTGACGCGCAGCCAGATGATCTCCTACGAGATGAACGACCAGATCACGCGCGCCCAGCAGAACGGGCGCGCCGGGCTCGAGTATCTCGAGCAGGTCCTGCGCCGCGCCTGCGGTGGCGTCGCGTCGGGGCGGATCACGTACAACGTCCCGGGGCAGGCGGGCACCGCGACCTCGTGCCTGCGCGTGTGGGACGGGCCCAAGCTGCTCAACGGATCGTTTCAGGCCGACGATCCAGGCGTCCGGGCCGACGCGGTCGAGATCCTCTATCCGACCATCCCGCTGACCGCGGCGACCGCGGCGCTCGACACCGCGACCCCCAAGGTGACGGTCGCCGACACGACGGGCTTCGCGGCGGGCGACTTCATCATGCTGACCAACTTCCAGCAGGGCACGGTGTGGAAGATCTCG
>CAZPEY010000035.1:11460-25171 GCA_964585665.1 uncultured Polyangiaceae bacterium
GGGCGACTTCATCATGCTGACCAACTTCCAGCAGGGCACGGTGTGGAAGATCTCGACGGTGACCGCTGGCGCACCGGGCACGCTGACCTTGATGGCGCCGGGTGGCGGCGCGCTGCTGCCCTCGGCGATCGGTGCGGTGCCGGCCTACGCCCCGGCGGCAGGCGACGCGGTGATCAAGGTCCGCTCGATCGCGATCTACCGTGCCACGACCGGCGCGTTCACCGACATGCTGATGCTCGATCCAGACGGCATGCTCGGCGCCGATCACGACGACGCCGAGCCGCTCGTCGACGGAGTCGAGGATCTGCAGCTGGCCGTCGGTATCGACGCCAACGGCGATGGTCTCATCACCGCGGCGCCCGACGAGTGGGCGGGCAACCAGGCCGCCGAGCTCTACCCGTTGCCGGCGCTGCCGTGGAACCTGGTGGGCAGCCCGCAGGTTCGCCAGGTGCGCGCGACGCTGATGGTGCGCACGACCAATCGCTACCCCGGCACGAGCATCATCGAGCCGGCCGAGAATCGCACGACCTACCCGACCGCTGTCGGGGGGAGCTTTCGCTATCGCTCGCTGCGCGTCACCGTCGCGCCGCGTGCGCTCAACCTGCTCAACTAGGGGCATCCAGATGCCAACGCCAGTCGCCACGAGCTCGACCCCCACTCGCCTTCGACGCAGAACGCGTCGGGATCGCGGCGCGCTCATGCTCATCGTGCTCGTGCTGCTCGGCATCCTGCTGGCCGCTAGCGCGCTGGCGCTGCACGGCATGCGCAGCGACACCGGCTCGGCGCGCAACGAGCGCCAGATGCGCCAGCTCTTCGACTGCGCCGAGCGCGCGCTTCAGACCGGCAAGACCTACTTCAGTCAGTCGGCAGTGCGTTCGGACTGGGACTCGTACCTGCGCACCAACGTCTGCGCGACGCTGCCGTGCCCGCCGTTCCCAACCGGGCAGACCGGCGCCGCACCGGCGAGCTACCCGACCGGAGCGCCGTTCTACGGGCAGCAGCAGATCTCGCCGACGATCTCGTACACGTACCGCATCGGGGCGTACAACAACCCGGGCGATCCGGGCGGCGCGACGACGAACAGCGACAACGCGCTGATGATCTACGCCGAGTGCCGCGATCCGGTGACCAACCAGTCGCGCGCGCTACAGGTGATGATCAACGTGCCGCTGCCCAAGCGCTCGGACTACTTCGGGCAGGCGGGCATGGGCTTTCAGAATCAGGGCAACGTCAACAACGCCCAGTAGCGATCACTCGGCGTCGCTGTCCTCGCCGTCGGCCTCCGCCTCGGCGTTGGCCATGCTCTTGAGGCGCGAGTAGAGGCGACGGCGGGTGATGCCGAGCAGCCGCGCCGCCTCGGACTTGTTGCCACCCGCCTTGGCCAGCGCCTGGAGGATGACCTCCTTTTCGAGCTGATCGAGCGAGAAGCCAGGGCGCAGGAGGCTGTCGGCCGAGACGAGCGGCGCGGTCTCGAACAGCGTCGTCGGCAGGTGCTCGGGGCGGATCGTCTCGCCAACCGAGAGGATGACGGCGCGCTCGAGCACGTTCTCGAGCTCGCGGATGTTGCCCGGCCAGCGATAGCGGGTGAGGGCGGCCAGCGTGTCGGGGTGGATGCGCTTGGGATCGACCTTCCGGTTCGCCAGGATCTGGAGCGCCAGCGGGCCGATGTCCTCGGCGCGCTCGGCCAGCGACGGGACGCGCAGCGGAAAGACGTTGAGGCGATAGAAGAAGTCCTCTCGGAACGCGCCGCTCTTGACCGCTTCGTCGAGGTTGCGGTTCGTCGCGGCGATGACGCGCACGTCGACCTTGCGGAGCTGGGTCGAGCCGACGCGGAGGAACGATCGCTCCTGCAGAAAGCGCAGCAGCTTGACCTGGATGTTGGGCGCGATCTCGCCGATCTCGTCGAGGAGGAGCGTGCCTTTGGCCGCCTGCTCGAGCTGGCCCGCCTTGGGCTCGGTCGCGCCGGTGAAGGCGCCGCGCTCGTGTCCGAAGAGCTCGCTCTCGAGCAGCGACTCGGGGAGCGCCGCGCAGTGGACCTCGACGAGCGGCCCCTCGGCGCGCGCCGAGGCGTGGTGGATGGCCCGCGCCAGCTGCGTCTTGCCGGTCCCCGAGGGCCCGAGCAGCAGCACCGTGGCGTCGGTGTTGGCGACCTGCCGCGCCTCGTCGAGCACGGCACGCATGCGGGCGCTCGACGCGATGACGTTGTCGAAGCCCTGCCTGGCCGACAGCTCGCGCTCGAGCTGCTTGGCGCGTCCAGCGAGTCGTCGCCGCTCGGCGATGCGGTGCACGCGGATGCGCAGCTCGTCGAGCGCGAACGGCTTGGTCAGATAGTCCGACGCGCCCAGGCGCATCGCCTCGACGGCGATCTCGACCGAGCCGTAGGCCGTCATCATCCGACGTCGGTGTTGGGGCTGAGTCGCCGCACCTCGCGCAGGACCGAGACACCGTCGAGATCGGGCATCCGCAGATCGGTGATCACGAGGTCGAAGCTGGCCTGCTGGATCCGCTCGACCGCGGCGCGTCCCAGGGCGCACCGCTCGACGACGTGGCCCTGCGAGGTGAGCGTCTCGCCGAGGACCTTGCCGAGCTTGACTTCGTCGTCGACGATGAGGATTCGAATCATGCGAGTTCCTTGTGCTCCGTGAGCTCCGCAGGAGCCGCGGGCGGTAGGTCGATCTCGAACGTGGCCCCGCGGGCGACCGGCACCGATCGTAGCTCGCCGCCGTGCTGTTCGACCAGCCTTCTTACGACGAGCAGGCCGAGACCGTGGCCGTCACGCTTGGTCGTGGTGCCCTGCATGAGGTGGCTCTCCGGTAGCGGCGTCGAGAGGCCAGGACCCTCGTCAGCGACCCGAATGACGACCCGGCCGCGCCGCTCCTCCGACGAGACGGTGATGCGGCCTGTCCCGCCCTGCGCCTGCGCCGCGTTGTTGAACAGGTTGAGGAAGACCTGGCGCAGGCGGCCCGGATCGGCGTCGACGGTGTGCGGGGCCGCGAGCTCGATCGTCACATCGGGATAGCGCCGCCGCGTCGCATCCCGACACGACTGGAGCAGCCCGTCGAGCGAGACCGCCTCCCGGTGGAGCGGGCGCTCGATGGCCAGCTGCAGGAAGTCCTCGGTGATGCGATTCATCCGGTCGGCCTCGTCGACGATGTCGCGTGCCAGCTCCTGCTCCGCCTCGCCGGCGCGCTCGGCGAGGAGCTCGGCCGAGCCGCGCAGGATGCCGAGCGGGTTGCGGATCTCGTGCGCGACGATCGCGGCCAGCCCCGCCGTGGCGCGCGCCGTCTCGGCGGCGGCGAAGGATTCGCGCTCCCGGCGGGTCAGCCGCACCACGACGGCGAACATGGCGAAGAAGAGCAGCACCAGCCCAAGGCCGGCGGCGGCCAGGCCGAGCAGCGACGATCGCAGGCTCCGCTCCTCGGCGATGAAGGCCTCGCCCGCGTCGATGACGAGCACATACGTCGTCGCGCCGAACTGCACTGGGAAGTAGCCGGACAGGAAGCGCGCCTCCTCGACGTCGTAGCCCCAGCCGACGGAGCCGGTGCCCGCCAGCGCTTGCTGCGCGCGCTGCGGATCGAGGAGCAGGCGATTGACCGGGCGCGGGGTCGGGCGGCGGTTGTCGGCGATGACCGTGTACGTCGGATCGAAGAGGTAGGCGCTGTCGAGCTTGTTGTAGATGACGATCTCGGCGAGGACGCGGCTCTTGTGCTCGTTGTTGGGGATCGCCACCGACGCGGTGACGCCAATCGCCGTCAACCGCTCTTCGAGGAGCTTGGTCGTCGAGCGGCGCGCCACCGCGAAGGTGCGGTTGACCAGCAGCCCCGCTCCGATGAGGAGCGCGGTCAGCGTCAGCGCGGTTACGAGGAGAATCCGTTGGCCCATGGAGTCAGAGTCCGGCCCAGCTCACGACGAGCCCGAGCCCTGCGGTGATCTTCCAATAGGAGAAGTCGGCGAGCGAGCTTTCGTTGCGCAGGACGCCTACCGAGACGACGATCGCCAGCTCGCGGCGCACGTCGAAGGCGGCCGAGGCGTCGAGCTGGAGCTGGAGGTCCCGGCGCCCCTCGAGGTAGACGCTCGCGCCCGCGCGTCCTTGCAGCGCGCCCTCGAAGAAGCGGTGGCGGAGGCGCGCTCGCAGCGTCGCGCTGTGGTTGACGAAGCGGAACGCGCTGTCGTTGACCTGCTGCCAGTCGACCTGGTAGCCGAGGGCGACCAGCCAGCGCTGCTCGGGCATGCCCCAGCCGAGCTCGATGCCGCCGGCGTTGTCGTGTCCGGAGAGGAAGGCGTAGTCCGTGCTCGGATAGCGACGGTACCAGTAGGCGTAGTCGAGGGCGAGGTAGAGCTGGCGGACCAGGCGACGCTGATAGCGTAGCGAGGCCTGCGGACCGTAGAGCAGCAGCTCGCCTCCGAGGAGGTGGGTCGCGAAGCCGAGGCTCGCCGAGAAGCGATCGTTGGCGCCGAGGTAGGCGTAGCGCGTCGAGGCCAGGTGCTGGAAGTAGTCGAACGATCGCTGCGTGAACTGGAGGCGATAGGACGCCGAGGTCTCGACGAACCACTGCACGGCGCGCAGCGGGCGGGCGCTCAGCCACGCCAGGAACAGCAGGTTTCCGTCGGCGGTGGAGGCGACGCCCAGCGGCTGCGAGAGGTTGGCCTGCAGCGCGACGTTCGAGTCGAAGCCCGGCTGCACGAGGAGGAGCAGGCGCAGGCGCTTGCCGGCGGCGCGCTCGACGAGGCGCTCCGCGCCGAGCGAGGGCGCGAGGCGCTGGATGCTCTGCAGCTGGCGCCGCCCCTCGTCGACCGCGCCGTCATCTAGCGCGAGCAGCCCGAGGAAGGTGCGGGCCGTCTGCGCGATCTTGGGGTTGGAGTGACCGGCGAGCGGCGCGAAGCGCGCGCGGGCCTCCTCGTTACGACCGAGGCGGAAGAGCGTCACGGCGTAGAGCAGCCGCGCCTCGGCGGGGACCTCATCGCCCGTCGCTGCCACGAGCGGAGCCAGCTCCTCCTGGGCGCGCTTGAGCTCGCCGCGCTGCAGCGCCGCGGCGGCGCGCTCGATGCGCTGCGCCCGATCGAGATCGTCGACGGCGGGCCCTGCGGTCGCTCCAGAGGGAGGAGCCTCCTCGGCGAGAACCGGGAGCGATGCGCAGAGCAGCGTCGCGAGCAGAAGACGACGAGCGGTCATCGGCGCCGTGCCGTCACAGACGATCGGTCAGCTCCGGCAAATAGAAGCGCGGCGCGGCGCGGTTGCCTCCACCCATGCCGAGGTCGCGGACCGGCTCGGCGCCGGCGAGTGAGCGACCGGTGATCCGCGAGGCGAAGGCGCGCGCGCCTCCGTGCGTGCTGTTGAGCAGGCGGCCGAGGACCCGCGTCGCCGCTTGGGTCTCGGCCGGGGTGGAGGCACGCAGGAGCGCCTCCATCCCGTAGTCGAAGGCGACGTCGGGCGCGATGGTCTCGAGGTTGGTCGCGAACGCGGCGACCGGCTCGGCACCGAGCGGATCCTGGGCGCGCTCGAGCTCGGCGAGGAAGCGCTGGGCGCCGCTGGTGAGCTTCGGCCCGGCGGCACCGCGCTGCACCTCCTCGAAGGCGCTGCGCGCCAGGCGCTGGAAGCCGAGGCGATAGTAGGTCAGCGCCAGGTAGTACGTGGCGACGGGATCTTGATCGCCCCGCCGGAAAGCCGGGGCGAGCGCCCGACGGGCGTCCTCGAGGCGACCGAGCTTGAAGTACGTCGGCCCAAGGTAGGCGCCGTAGTCGGTGGCGCGGTCAGCGTCTCGCAGCGCCTCGAACCCGGTGCGCGCCTCCTCGTAGTGTCCAGAGCGGAACGCGGCCACGGCAGCCCACAGCGGATCCTCCGCGGCGGCGACGCTGCAGAGACCACACACCATCAACCACGCCCAAAAGAGGGTGCGCATGGGCCACGTAACCTTACTTGTTCTTTCCTGGAGGGTCCACTGGCGGGCCCTTGTTGGGATTGCCGCCGGCTCCGTAGCCGTTGGCCTTGGCGCGCGCCGCGCTGGCGGCCTGCTGCTGGCCGAACGCGTTGCCGTTGCCGTTGCCGTTCCCATTCCCGCCGCCGTTGCCATCGCCAAGGCCGAGGGCCAGGCCGCGGCCGTTGCCGCCGGCGTTGCTGCCGTCGCTGCCCTTGCCGTTGCCGTTGCCGCCGGCGTTGCCGTTGCCGTTGCCGCGACCCGGGCCGTCGACGCGGAGCTGGATCGCGTCGCTGGCGGCCTGCGCCGCGACGTCCCGCGCGGTCTCGAGCGCCTTGGCCAGCATCAGGGCCGCGGCTCGCTTGCGCTCCTGCTGAGCGATCTCGGGAGGGAGACGGAGCTCAAGGCCGGGCGGGGGGCCGCTCGGCCTCTCCTCGATCACCGCAGCAGCCGCCTCGCTCATCTCACGAGCGGCCTTCGAAGTGTTGGCGAGGTCACTGGAAAATGCGATCGAAATCAGCGCAACTCCCAGAGATGTCGTACTAAACAACAAAGTTCGACTCCGTTTGAGCAGTATCCCTCTTTTCCCCAGCAGGAACAACCCAAACCAGGGCCGTCTGCTCCCATACCGTCCGTCGGTCGGCGCCGGCGTGCGCATTCGCACTGGCCTTGACTGACTTTGCCGTCGGTGTTACCCCGCAGGCTCTCTCGGTGAGGATGTCCATGCGGAACTCAGCAGTGATCGTCGGTGGTGGTCCGGGCGGTGCAGCCGCCGCAATCGCGCTCGCGCAGCGCGGCGTCGACAACATC
This sequence comes from uncultured Polyangiaceae bacterium, assembly GCA_964585665.1. Lineage (GTDB taxonomy): Bacteria > Myxococcota_A > Polyangia > Palsa-1104 > Palsa-1104 > CAZPEY01. The sequence continues at coordinate 18,186 of CAZPEY010000035.1, forward strand.
GTGCTCGTCGACAAGGAAGGCTTCCCGCGCGACAAGACGTGCGGCTCGGGCCTGTCGCCCAACGCGCTCGTCGTGATCGAGCAGCTGGGCATCGCCGACGAGGTTCGCCGCGTCGGCTACCCGATCAACTCGCTCCGCGCCGTCACCCGCAAGGGGCGCGAGATCAAGCTGACGACGGATCAGGCGGCGATCGTGTGCCTCCGCCGCCACTTCGACAACCTCCTCATCGAGCGGGCCAAGCAGCTCGGGGTGACGGTCAAGACGCCGTTCACCGCCAAGGAGCTCGTGCGCGAGAACGGCCGCGTCGTCGGCATCCGCTCGAGTGATGAAGAGATCCGCGCCGACTACACGCTCGTCGTCGACGGTGCCAACTCGGTGTTCTCGTTCGACGCCCGCCCCAAGCAGAAGATCCAGACGCTGATGGGCTGGTGGGAGAACTTCCCTTACGAGCCGAACACGCTCGACATGATCTTCTCGAAGCACGTCCTGCCGCTGTACGGCTGGATGTTCCCCGAGGGACCGAACCGCGTGAACATCGGTATCTGCATCGATGGCGAGGACGGCAAGCACGCGGCGGGCAAGCGCAACGTGCGCGACGTGTTCAACGCCTTCCTCGAGGAGAACTACAGCAAGCAGCTCGCCGGCGCGCGCCAGATCGGCAAGCTCAAGGGCCACCCGATCTCGTGGACCAACTGGGTGCAGGACGTCTCTGCGCCGGGCGTCGTCTACGTCGGTGAGGCGGCTCGCATGACGCACAACGCGACGGGCGAGGGCATCTTCCAGGCGATGCAGTCGGGCGTCTTCGCAGCCAACGCCGTGGCCGACATCCACAGCGGCATCGCCAGCGAGCGTGAGGCGATGCGCCAGTACCTCTGGCGCTGCCGCAAGGAGTTCACGGTCAGCTTCGCGATGGGTCACGTCGTGCGGGCGCTCGTCGACTCGCCGGTCCTTGACGGCCTCGCGTCGCTCTACAACAACCCGATGATGCGCAAGCTGGTCACCACCGTCGTCGGCTCGGCGCTCGCAGGCTCGACGCTCACCGACCGTGCGGGGGAGGCCGCGGCCGCGGCCGCGTCGAGCAACGGCGTAGGCCTGCACGTCCCGAGCAGCGTCGTCTCGCTCTAGCTCCATGGCCAAGACGTTCGTCACCGGCGGAACCGGCCATGTCGGCGCCAACCTCGTGCGCTCCTTGCTCGCCGACGGCATCGAGGTCAAGGCGCTGGTGCGGCCGGGGACCGACACGGCGGGGCTCGACGGCCTCGACGTCGAGCGCGTCGAGGGCGATCTGCGCGATCGCGCGTCGATCCTCGCGGCGATGCGGGGCTGCGATCGCGCCTATCACGTCGCGGCCTACGTGTCGCTACGCGCCGGCGCCGAGCAGGAGATCTACGAGTCCAACGTGCTCGGCACGCGGTACGTGCTCGAAGGCGCCGAGCAGCACGGGGCCAAGCGGGTCGTCTTCTGCTCGTCGTTCGGCGCCGTCGGGCGCAACCCGTCGGGCGGCGCGAGCGACGAGACCTTCACCGTCAACCCGTTCGACACGCACCTCGGCTACGAGCTCTCGAAGGGCATCGCCGAGATCGAGGTGCACCGCGCCGTCAACCGCGGGCTCGACGTCGTGATCGTCAACCCGTGCGGCATCGTCGGGCCGCACGACTACAAGCCGTCGTCGGTGGGCAAGACGATCCTCGATTTCGCCAACCGGAAGATGCCGGCCTACGTGCCGGGTCAGTTCGAGTTCGTCGGCGTCGATGACGTCGTCGCCGGGCACCGCCTGGCGATGGACAAGGGGCGGCGCGGCGAGCGCTACATCCTGGGCGGTGAGCTCTTGACCCTCGATCGCATCCTCGATCACCTGCAAGAGGTGACCGGGGCGCCGCGGCCGCGCGTCAAGCTTCCCCCGTCGCTGATGATCCCGGTGGCGCGGGTCTCCGGGTTCTTCATGAGCCGCTTTTTCCCCGATGTCCCGCCGCGCTTTACGCCGGGCACGATCAAGCTCCTGCAGAGCGGCAAGAAGGCCGACTTCAGCAAGGCGCGGCGCGAGCTCGGCTACGACCCGCGCTCACCGCTCGACTCGTTCACCGATACGGTCGAGTGGTTCCGGCAGCGCGGCCAGATCCCGACGCGCAACTGATCCTGCCTCCGCGAGTTGATCCGCGACAACCAGATCGCGGCCCGCGACAAGCACCCTTCTGAAAACGCGGGCGACGTGCGACAACCCCGGCGTCGCACATCGGGGGATTGGGCCATGAAGCGCTTGCTCGTGTTGGGTTTGCTCGTCGGCTGCGGGGCCAAGGTGGTCCAGCCGCCCGAAGGGGGCGAGATCATCGGGCGGATCGAGCTCGCCGAGGATCTGCCGCCCGACGACTGTCGGGTGTTCCTCGACGGAACGCCGACCGGTGCGCGCTGTGACGCCAACGGCGCCTTCGATCTGCGCTCGGTGCCGGCGGGGCGCTGGGACCTGCGCATCTACGTCGATTCGCTCTCGCCGCAGCCGCTGCGCCGCGTGGTCGTCGGCGCCAACGATCGGCTGGTCAGCGACGTCGGCGCGATCCGCATCGGGCGTCCGGGCTCGATCGGCGGACGCATCGTCGGTGCCGGCGATCTGACGGGCGCCGTCGTCGTCGTGCCCGCGCTCGGGGTCGTCACGGCGCCGAGCGCGGCGCGCGCCTTTCTGCTCGATGGCGTCGCGCCGGGTACGCACGAGGTCATGCTGCTCGTCGGCGACGGGACGGTCGTGCGCAAGAACGTCGTCGTGCGATCGCAGCAGGTCACGCTCGGCGCGGATCTCGATCTGGCCGGCGTCGCCAATGAGGAGGCGACGATCACGGGGAGCGTCGCGCGCACCGATGCGACGGTGGCCAGCGGCGCAACGGTCGAGCTCGTCGAGTCGCTCGACGGCAAGGTCGTCGCGACGGAGCAGGCCGATGCCGCCGGTGCGTTTTCGATCGCGGCCAAGCCTGGGGTCTATGTGCTGCGCGCGCGCGACAAGGGCGGCCTCGCGACGGTCTTGCCGTCGGTGGTCCTGAGCTCGGGCGCGATCCGCGTGCTGCCGAGCCCGCTGACGTTGCCCGTCAAGGACGGCGATCTCGACGGCGATGGCCTGCCCAACAGCGTCGACGACGATCTCGACGGTGATGGGATTCGCAACAGCGACGACGCCTTCCCCTACGATCCGGCAGAGAGCAAGGACTCGGACGGCGACGGCGTCGGCGATCACGCCGACCTGCGCAGCAAAGGCGGGGCGACGATCGACGTGCAGAGCGCGACGCCGGATACCGACGGCGATGGCCAGTTCGACTACGAGGACAACTGCCCGGCCAAGGCCAACTCCGATCAGGCTGACGGCGACGGTGATGGTGTCGGCGACGCGTGCGACAACTGCCTCTTCGTACCGAACGCCGATCAAGCCGACAAGGTCGGCGACGGGGTTGGCGATGTCTGCCGCCGCTGCGGGACGAACGCGCCGTGCAAGGACGGCAAGGTTTGCGAGCTCGCGTCAGGGCAGTGCGTGCAGTGCATCTCGTCGCTGCAATGTGGTGATCGCGTGTGCGTGGCGGGGGAGTGCGTCGCCTGCAGCGCCAGCGCCCTGTGCGAGGTCGACCGCAAGTGCAATCTCCTCAACGGACGCTGTGTCAGCTGCCTGGCGGATCAAGAGTGCGGACTCGACAGGTTCTGCCTCGACGGGACCTGCGTCACCGAGTGCAGCGACGATACGCAGTGCGCCGGCAAGAAGTGCGTCTCGGGCGCGTGCGTCGACTGCCGCTACAACGGCGACTGCCAGGCGGGCAAGTTCTGCGACGGCGGCTTTTGTCGCCCGCAGTGTGTGAACGACATCGGTTGCCTCGGCGGCAAGGTCTGCGATCTGCAGACGAACACCTGCGTGTTGCCGTGCAGCGCGACCTGTCCGCTCGGGCAGGCTTGCGACGCGGCGATGCTCTGCCGTAGCGTGTGCGGCTCGACGGCGCAGTGCGGCCTGGGTGAGAAGTGCGCCGCCGGGTTCTGTGTGCCCGAGTGCACGCAGACGAGCGAGTGCACGGGTGCGAATCCGTTCTCGCGCTGCTCGGGGGGGCAGTGCGTTCCGTCGGGGCTCTGTGCCATCGACACCGATTGTCCGGGCGATCAGGTCTGCAACGGCGGGCTCTGTCAGGTGCGGGCCGCTGGCCTGCCGTGCGCTGGGCCGTGCGACTGCAAGCTCGGCGAGATCTGCAGCGCCAGCGTCTGCGTCCCGGATCGGGTGCCGACGCGCTACGTCGCGGCGGGCGCGAGCGGCGACGGCAAGACCCCGCAGACCCCGTCGGGCGATCTGCGCGCGATGGTGGCAGCACTTACGAGTGGCGACGCGGCGGCGCTGCTCGTCGACGGGACCAACGGCGCACTATCGATCCCCGGCGGTGCAGAGGACCTGACGATCACGCAGAGCGACGTCGCGCTCCTCGGAGGCTACGTCCAGTGCGCACCCAATCGCTGGATCCGAGAGCCGGGCAAGCGGACGACGATTCGCGTCGAGACGAACGGCGACGTGCTGCACGTCCCGGGGACCTTGGCGAACAAGGTGACCGACCTGCGCATCGGCGGGCTCGTCTTGACCGCGGCGAAAAACGCGCTGTGCGGGCAGGCGATGGTCGACGTCGCCTACGCCGATGGCTTGAAGATGAGCGACGTGCTCCTCGACCCGATCCTCGACGGTGTGTGCGGCTTCGCGGCCATCGGGCTGCGAGTCGACGACAGCCTCGGCGTCGCGCTGACGGATGTAGGGATGAAGCAGAGTCCGGGCAACAACTTCGCCCTCCTCTCGGCGTCGCGCTCCTCGGGGACGTTCTTGCGACTGAGCACGTTGCCGATCTTCACCGGCGGGACCTTCTCCTCGATCACGATCGCGCAGCCCGCCGGCCCGATCACCGTCGACCAGGCGTCGCTCGAGTCCGGGGTTCAAGACTCCGGAGGGCAGATCAAGGTGTCCGACTGCGGCACGCATCCGCTCGTCGTCCGGAACTCGCAGATCGGCTGGACCGCAGGCGTCACTGGCTCGTGGTGCGGCATCTTCGTCAAGGCGTGCAGCGACGTGCGCATCGAGGACAACCTCCTCGACGGTCGGCAGCTGGCGCCTGCGAAACAGACGGCGACCGGCATTCGCGTCGAAGACTCGAACGGCAGCCTGTCGAGGAACCGCGTCCATCTGCCGACGAGCTCGCAGGGGACGACCACGGGGTACGAGCTGCGAGGGCCGCACGGGCAGCTCTCCCTCGTCGACAACGACGCCACCGGCGAAGGCGGCCTGGGGATCTACAACCTGCTCGTGGTCGACCAGATCGCCGAAGGAGTGGTCACGATCAGCGGCAGCGACCTGTCGAACGATCTGGGCGTCACGAACGGGCTCACGTTGACGAACTCTGCGACCAAGTTCGGTGACCCCGTCCTCCTCGTCACCGATACGAACATCACCGGGCCGACGACGGGCTGCTACTCGAGCATCGGCGCGTCGCTGTCGGGTGGCGCGGCACGCCTCGAGCGCTGTCGAATCGTCGTTGGCGGTGAGCAGGGATCGCTGGGCCTCGGGATCGCTAGCACGACGGCCGAGGTCTACGACTCCTTCATCGCCGCGGGCTCGCCTGATGTCAGCTGCACCCAGGATCACAAGAGCATCGGCGTCTCGATGTCTGCTGCGACGGTGCGACTGGTCGGCAACACGATCGATCCGGTCGGGCGCCTGTCGTACTCGAACCTCTCCGTGGGCATCTCGTGCACCGCCTCGACGCTGACGGCTATCTCGAATCTCATCGGTGGCGGCTATTCGGCTGGCCGCATGATCTTGTCGACGACCGATCCGGACTGCATGGATCCGAAGAACTTCAAGAACAACTACTTCTGGTTCGATCGTCCCGACGTGCTCTTGTCATCGGATGTCGTCTTGACGGTGGCGACCAACCCGACCGTCGGGGCGGCCGATGCCAACGGCAATATCTACGGCGAGCACACGAGCTGCTTCGATCCGGCCGACACGCCACCGACCTTCCGCTTGGGCGCGGGCTCACCGTGCGCCAATCGCGGCCTGGCGGGGACGCGCCTCGACGGCTCGGGCCTGTCGCTCGACGTGGAGAGCAAGCCGCGACAGCTCGGCAGCGCGGTGGACATCGGCTGCTCGGAGCGCGAGTGAGTACGCGATCCTCTCACGTCGCTGGCCTGTTCGTGGCGCTGCTCGTCGCCACGTCGGTGCACGCCGCCGATCCATCGAGTCCACCTCCCGTGTCCGAGACGGCACGCGCCGAGGCGTCGACGCGCTTTGGGCGCGGCGTGCAGCTGTTCGAGGCGCAGGACTACGCCGCGGCGCTCGCCGAGTTCGAGGCGGCGCATCGGTTGGTGCCGCGCTTTGCCGTTCTGTTCAACGTCGGCGTGACGCAGAAGCGCCTCTTCCGCTACGACGAAGCGATCCGCACGCTGCAGCGCTACCTCGCCGAGGGTGGCGACAAGGTCGCGCCCGATCGTCGACAGGAGGTCGAGCGCGAGCTCGGCGAGATGCGCGCGCTCGTCGCTGAGGTGGCGGTGCGCGTCGACGGGCTGCCGGCCCGCCTCGAGGTCGACGGGCGCTTCGTCGCCGAGACGCCGCTCGGGCGGCCGCTCTTGCTCGCGCCTGGCCGCCACGTCCTCCGCGCGCTGCGCGAAGACTGCGATCCGGCGGAGCGGGCGATCGAGCTCGTGTCGAGCCAGCGGGTCGAGGTGCGGCTCGATCCACAGCCGCGCCAGGTCGCCCCGACGAGCGGCGTGCTCAAGCTCTCGACCGTGCCAACCGGAGCGACGCTGCTGCTCGACGGAAAGTCGCTCGGTCTGGCGCCGTGGACGGGCAGCGTGCAGCCCGGTGGTCATGAGCTTCGCGTCGAGCAGGCGGGGCACGTCGCGGCGCGACGCGAGGTCGTGATCACAGCGGGGCAGGAGCGCAGCCTGGTCATCGAGCTGCAGCGCGTGCCGCCGCCCAAGCCGATCTACAA
>CAZPEY010000036.1:0-24661 GCA_964585665.1 uncultured Polyangiaceae bacterium
ATGTCGACGAGGTCGATGTCCTTGAGAGTGAGCCCTGCGCGATCGAGGGCCTTGGGCATCGCGAGCGCCGGCCCCATGAGGAGCTGATCGGCCGGGTCGACGCCCGCGTACGCCCACGAGCGGAACGCCGCCTTCGGCTTGAACCCGAGCGCGCGCGCCTTCTCCTCGCTCATCAGGAGCACCGCCGCAGCACCGTCGGTCAGCGGGCTCGAGTTGCCAGCCGTCAGGGTGCCGTCCTTGGCGAACACGGGGCGCAGCTTGGCGAGCTTCTCGACCGAGGTGTCGGCGCGCACCAGGCCATCGCCGTGCACCCACTTGCCACCGGGCGCCTCGACGGGCGCGACCTCCTCGTCGAAGCGCCCCGAGGCGATCGCCGCGGCGGCGCGGTGGTGCGAGCGCGCCGCGAGCTCGTCTTGCGCCTGGCGGCTGATCTCGTTGCGGCGCGCCATCTTCTCGGCCGCCTCGCCCATCACCTCGCCGGTGGTGCGCTCGGCGATCTTCGGCTTCTGCGGGAGCAGCTCGGTGATCGGCATCAGCTTCGAGAGCACCGCGAGGTAGTCGCCGGGCGTCGGCTTGCCGAGCGCCAGCGGCGCCATGGCGTGCACGACCGTCTGCGGCAGCTTGAGCTCGGCGTTCGAGGTCGAGTCCGAGCCGCCGGCGACGACGATGTCGGCTTCGCCGCGCTCGATCGCGGCGGCGGCGAGCGTCACCGCCTGGAGGCCCGACGCGCAGGCGCGCGTCACGGTCATCGCTTCACAGCCCGGATCGAGGCGTAGGTCGAGCGCGATCTCGCGCCCGACGTTGGGCGCGGTGCCCGGCAGGATGACGCCGCCCCAGACGATCTGCTCGACGTCCTTGTGCGAGAGGTTGTTGCGCTGCAGCAGCGCTCCGACCGCCGCCCTGCCGAGCGCGATCGTGTCGAGCAGCATGAACTCGCCGAACGCCTTGACGAACGGAGTGCGGACGCCACCGACGATGACGGCGCGGCGTGGCTTGACTTCGGGTTTCTTGGCCATGGTTGCTCCTTGATCCTGTTCGTCTACGCGCCGATGAGCGCGCCGCCGCAAACGCGGAGGGTCTGTCCCGTGATGCCGTCCGCGCCTGGCGAGGCGAGGAAGCCGAGCGCCTCGGCGATGTCCTCGGGCAGGCCTCCCTGCCCGAGCGCTGAGAGGCGTCGGCCGACCTCGCGGATCGCGACCGGGATCGCGGCCGTGAGGCGCGTCTCGATGAAGCCGGGCGCGATCGCGTTGACGGTGATGTTGCGGTCGGCGAGCTTCTGCGCGAGCGCCTCGACGTAGCCGACGATGCCCGCCTTCGACGCCGCGTAGTTGGTCTGGCCGAGGTTGCCGGCGATGCCGGCCACCGACGACAGGCAGATGACGCGGCCGTTCTCGGCGAGGAGCGGCTCGAGCTTCTGGGTGATGCGCACGACGGCACCGAGGTTGACGTCGATCGCCTGCTCCCAGTGGGCGACCTTCATGCGCGCCAGCGTCTTGTCGCGCGTGATGCCGGCGTTGTGGATCACCACGTCGACACCGCCTCGCTCCTTGCAGGCGGCGGCGATCTTGTCGGGCGCGTCGGGGGTGGTGATGTCGACGAGCACCGGCGTGCCGCCGATCTCGCGCGCCAGCTGCGCCGTCGCTGCGTCGTCCTCAGGGCGATCGAGACACAGCACGTGGGCGCCCTCGCGGGCGAACAGCCGCGCCGTCGCCGCGCCGATGCCGCGCGCCGCGCCGGTGACCAGCACGACGCGCTTCTCGAACGGCCGCTCGATGCGCTGCGGGCTGTCCCTCTTGAGTCGCTTGCTGACGGTGATCGGCTGCGCGGTGACGAACGCGGAGCGCGGCGAGAGCAGGAAGCGCAGCACCGGGCCGACTCGCTTCTCCGCCCCCTCCTCGACGAGGATCAGGTTGGCGGTGCCGCCCGCCTTGCCGATCTCCTTGGCGAGGCTGCGCACGAAGCCGTCGAGCGCGGACTGGGCGGCGGCGGCCTCGGGATCCTTGCTGGTGGCGCGGCCGAGGACGACGACGTGCCCGCAGCGCTGGAGCTGCGGGAGGCGCGGGTGGAACAGATCGTAGAGCTGGTGCAGCGAACCGACCGATGCAAAGCCGGTCGCGTCGAAGACGATCGCGTCGAGGCGCGTCTGCTCGCCGAGCTTCTCGCTCGGCTGCAGCGGCCGTCCGAACGCCTCGGCCGGGCCGGCGAAGCTCTTCTTCCAGCCGTCGCCGTCGGCGAACGCGTCGGCGCCGCACTCGGCGAGCGTCGCCGCGATCACCGGACCGAGCGCGGAGTCGCCCGCGCCCCCGACGAGGATCTTCCAGTCTTTGAGCGGTCGCGCCTCCCAGGCGGTCTTGCTGCGTCGCAACATCTGCGGAATCGGGATGGGGAGGCCAAGGCGCTTGATGAGGTTGCGGGCCGTCGGGTTCTGACCAAGGTCGAGGAGAAAGTCGCTCATGGGAAGGTGCTCCTAACCTACCGGTTGGTAAACGTGCCTTCGAGGTACGCGCCGCCACCCTTGGCGTCGCCGACGAACAGGCGGTTGTCGCTCGTCACGTAGACGCCGACCTGGGCCGGCAGCACGAGCGGCTTGGTGAAGCGCACCTCGACCGAGGTGAGGCGATCGACCGCGCCCGCGAACTGGCGGCGGTTGAGCGCCTCGATCGCGCGCGCCATCGTGCCGAAGCCGTGCAGGATGACGTTGCGGAACCCGAAGCTCTTGGCGTACGCGGGCACCCAGTGCACCGGGTTGAAGTCGCCGGTGAGCTTGGCGAAGTCGAGCCCCGCGTCGGCGCCGAGCCGGAAGAAGGCCAGCTCCTTGCAGTCGGCCCCGAGCGGCACGGTGGGGCGCACCTTGGGCGCGCCCGAGGGCTTGCCCTTGCCGTCGCGGCTGCCGAGCGGCACGAAGACGCGCATGTCCGAGATCAGGGCCTCCGGCGCGCTCTTGGTCCCCGTCACCACGCGCTGCGTGAGGATCGCGCGCTTGCCGTCATCGTCGATCGACTCGAGCCGGACCTTGACCTCGAGCGGCTCGTTGGCTGGTAGCGCGCGCTTGATCTCGAGGCGGCAGCCCGCGTTCATCACCTTGGCGAGCGGGTAGGGCAGGCCCACCAGCGTCTGCGCGGCGAGGCCGAAGCCCCACTGCGGGAAGAAGTGCGGCGGCAGCGTGTTGCGGTACGCGCCGACGTCACCGCCGGTGTGCCGGATGTAGTCGCGGACGAGCTGCGGATCGCGCGGCGGCAGCGTCGCCTCGATCCAGTCGCCCGGCGTCACCGGGGGCGGGCCGAGCGTCGACTTCTTGGCGAGCAGCGACTGCAGCGCGGTCGCGCCGAGCGCCCTCAGCACCGGGCCTTGCTTGAAGATGTGAAGCGATGAGACTGCCATGGTCGTCTTCCTCTCCGGATCGATCTGCGTGGAACTACGCGCTCTGCTGCTGCTCGACCAAGGCCGCGCGCCCGAAGACGCGGGCCAGGAACTTCTCGCCGGTCGTCGTGATCTCGTCGTGGAGCGCCTTGCTGCGCAGCTCGGCGCGATCGAGCCAGCGCTCGGCCCACTCGCGACGCTCCGGGTGGCGGTGCGCCTGCGCGACCAGGATCTCGGCGATCTGCTCGTCACAGAGGATGCGCGTCAGCCGCTCGGCGTGCAGCATCGCGAGCTGAAAGTCGCGCTTCGGATCCCAGTTGCGCGTCAGGGTCGCGCCCCACTCCGTGATCGGGACGCTGCCGAGGCTGCGCAGCTTGTCGGTTGCGGTGCGCGTCGCCAGGCTCTGCTGCGCCGAGAGCGACAGCGTCTGCAGCTTGGCGAGGCGGCGATCGAGCGCGTCGCGCGACGAGACCGAGCGCCAGCGCGCCTGCCCGAGTCGGCGCACGAAGTGCTGCGGCCGCTTGATGATCCCGCCGAGCGTGTCCTTCATCGCCATCAGCGACTGGATCTGGCTGGTGCCCTCGTAGATCGGCATGACCAGCGCATCGCGCAGCAGCTTCTCGGCGCCGTACTCGCGCATGTAGCCCACGCCGCCCAGGATCTGCATCGCGCGGCGCCCGAGCTCGACCGCCTTCTCGGCGGCCAGGTACTTGAGCAGCGGCGTGGCGCGGCGGGCGACGCGCTGGCTCTGTCGAACCGCAGCGTCGAGGCGAGCCACCTCGGCGGGGGCCTGATCGGGAGCGAAGCGGCGCAGGATGTTGGCCTTCTGCGCCGTCTCCTCCGCCTGCGCGGCGTGCATCGCGAGCGCGCGCAAGCCGACGATGTCGACCTCCATCTCGTCGAGGTAGTCGGCGATCATCTCGTGGTCCTTGATCGCCTTGCCCATCGAGCGGCGCTGCTCGGCGTAGCTCCTGGCGAGCCGGAGCGCCGCCTCACACAGGCCGATGCTCTCGAACCCGACGCCGAGGCGCGCGTTGTTCATGAGCAGGAGCATGTAGCGGAAGCCCTCGCCGCGCTCGCCGATGAGCTCGGCGGGCGCGTTGTCGAAGTTGAGCGCCGCGGTGACCGAGCCGTGGTGGCCCATCTTGTCCTCGAGGCGCTCGAGCGTCACGTAGCGCTTGCGCTTACCACCCGGTAGGTCGTCGTAGGCCTTGACCAGGAACATCGAGAGTCCCGCCAGGCCTGCCAGGGGATTGCTCGAGTCGCCGCTCGGCGCCTGCTCGGTGCGCGCGATGACGAAGTGGTACTTGCCGTGCCCGGAGGTGATGAAGATCTTCTGTCCCGAGACGGTCCAGCTGCCGTCCGCCGCCTGGACACCGACGGCGCGGAGCTGGGCCATGTCGCTGCCCGCGTCCGGCTCGGTGATGTCCATGCAACCCCAGGCGTTGCCAGCCACGATGTCGGCGATGTACTCGCCGAAGCGCGTCGACTTGATCTCGCCCTTTTCGACGTCGAACTGGGTCGAGCCCTCCTGGATCGAGAAGGCGAGCAGCGCCATCGCGATGCCGCCGTGGAAGGAGTGGTGCGCCATCACCGAGACGTCGGCGCGCGCCAGGACCTCGGCGTTGATGAAGTAGAGGAGCAGCGGCGCGTTCATGCCGCCGAGCTCGCGCGGCACGCACAGGCCATGCAGCTCGAGCGAGCGGATGTGCTCGAAGAGCTCCTGCATCGGCCGGGGTGGCACCGCCTCGCCGTCGACGATCTTGGTCTCGAGCTGATCGAGGATCGGCGCCTTGGGCGCGACCGTCTCGGCGGCCAGCTCGCCGACCATCTCGGCGACCTGGCGGTAGAAGTCGACCGCCTCCTTGGGGGTCTTCCACGCCTCGCGGGCGCGGTAGCCATACTCGGTCAGCTCGACGAGCGGCGCCCAGTCGATGCCCTTGTCGAAGTAGTACTGCAGGTCGGCGTTGTCAGAGAAGAAACTCGCCATGGTTACCTCCGGACGTTCTTGGCGTCGTGCTTTGCGCCTGGCTGGGCGTTGGGGTCGTCTGCGTTGCGAAACAAGCTGGTGCGCGCGATGCGAAACATCTCTCGGCGAAGACGGGAGCGATCGTGCTGGCCGCCGAGCGCTGCCAGCGTGACCTCGGCGGTCGTCGCCGCCAGGATGCACAGCTCGAGCATGAGCAGGATGTAGGGCTCGGCGTCGACGTCGGGGAAGTGCACGCCGTGCTCCTTGCCCGAGGAGATGTAGCCGGCGATCAGCTCGACCCAGGGCCGAACGTGATCCCTCATCATCGTCTTGAGCTCCGCCGGGCGATCGAGCATCTCGCGCACGAGCAGCCGGGCCCGGCTCGGATCGGCGACGAAGAAGCGATCGAGCTCCTCGATGACGCCGCGCAGGCGATCCTCGCTCGTCGCCGAGCGGAGCAGGCGAGGCAGCGCGTCGCGCCAGTGCGCGAGCATCGCGTCGAGCACGGCGCGATGGAGCTCGACCTTGCTCGGGAAGTGGTGGAGCACCGCCTGCTTGGTCACCCCGACCTCGTCGGCGACCGCCTGGAGGGTCGTGCCATCGAAGCCGCGGCTGGCGAACGTGTGCGTCGCCGCGACCAGGACGCGGTCGCGAATGGTCGGGGCCTCTGTCGCCGTGCTCGCCATCTGGAAAGTCCCTACCATCTGGTAAGACGCAGCGCAACATGAATTCGAACCTACCGACGACCAGCTGCTTGGCTTGATGCTCGTCAAGTGCAAAAACTGCGCTTACCATCAGGTAAACCCGCGGAGCTCCGAGGCTCTCGCCGCGGCCCCTCCAGCGCGACGCCGGTCTCGATCCAGGAGGTTTCGAGCTCCTCGCCTGCGCCGCCTTCGCACAGGGACGCGGCGCCCGGTTGCATCCCTCGTCGTCCGCCGCTACGTTGCGTCTCGACATGCTCGTCCTCATGCACCCCGACGCGACCGAGGCGGAGATCTCCGCCGTCTGCAAGAAGGTCGAAGATCTCGGCTTCACTCCCCATCCCATGCCCGGTGCGCAGCGCACCGCGGTCGCCATCACGGGCAACCCTGGCCCCGTCGATCCTGGCCACTTCGTGCTGCTCCCCGGCGTCCTCGAGGCCGTCTCGATCTCGAAGGCGTGGAAGCTGGTCTCGCGCGAGACGCGACGCGAGGACACCGCGGTCAAGCTGCCGCTCGGTGGCGGCGGCACAGCGCAGGTCGGCGGCGGCAAGTTCGGCGTCATCGCGGGCCCGTGCGCCGTCGAGACGCTCGAGCAGACGGTGAGCGCAGCCCACGCCGTCAAGGCCGCGGGGGCCAAGCTCCTGCGGGGCGGCGCCTACAAGCCGCGCACCTCGCCCTATGCCTTCCAGGGCCTCAAGCTCGAGGGGCTCAAGATCCTCGCCGAGGCGCGGCGCCAGACCGGCCTGCCCGTCGTCACCGAGGTCATCGACGCGTCGCTCGTCGAGGAGGTCGCCGAGTACGCCGACGTGCTGCAGATCGGCACGCGCAACGCGCAGAACTTCGCGCTGCTCGAGGCGGTCAGTCAGATCCGCAAGCCCGTGCTGCTCAAGCGCGGCATGTGGTCGACCATCGAAGAGTTCCTGATGGCGGCCGAGTACATCATGAAGGGCGGCAACTATCAGGTCATCCTGTGCGAGCGCGGCATCCGCACCTTCGAGAAGATGACGCGCAACACGCTCGACCTCGGCTCGATCCCGGTGCTCAAGCGCCACACCCACCTGCCGGTGGTGATCGATCCGTCCCACGGCACCGGCGACGCTCAGAGCGTGCCGGCCCTGTCGCGCGCCGCGCTCGCGGTCGGCGCCGATGGCATCATGGTCGACGTGCACCCGGATCCGAAGAGCGCCCTGTGTGACGGTCCGCAGTCGCTCCTGCCGACGCAGTTCGAGGCGCTGATGGGCAGCCTGCGCAAGATCGCCGCGGCGATGGACGTGGAGATCGCATGAGCAAGGCGAGCGCAGCAGCGCGGCCGCCAGCGATCATGACCGTGCTGGCGACGCTCGGCCTGGGCGGCTTCGGCCTGCTCCTGCTCGTCCTCTTCCTGCGCGCCCTGCCGACGGCGGCGGGGCTGGCGCGCGCCGGCGAGGAGCGGCAGCGGCTCCTGCCGTGTGAGGCGTTGCAGCCGACGCCAGCGACGGCCAAGCTGGGACGTCTGCCCGTCGCCGCGCCCACCTTCAAGCTCAAGGACTTTGCCGGCACCGAGGTCGAGCTCAGTCAGCTCCGCGGCAACGTGGTGCTGGTCAACTTCTGGGCGACCTGGTGTCCGCCGTGTGTCGCGGAGATCCCGTCGCTGACCGGGCTGTTGTCGACGATGCGCGGCAAGCCGATTCGTATGCTCGCCGTGTCGGTCGACGAGAGCTGGCAGAAGGTGCGCGAGTTCTTCCCACAGGGCACGACCTTGCCGGTGCTGCTCGACAGCGATCGCAAGACCCCCGAACTCTACGGCACCGAGAAGTTCCCGGAGACGTTCATCGTCGACAAGCAGGGTCAGATCCGCTACGCGGTGATCGGCGACCGCGACTGGAGCCGGCCCGAGATCAGCGAGTGTCTCCAGCGTCTCGCCGCGGAGTAGGCGAGGGCCCGGCGCAGCTCGGGCTGTTCGGCGGCGCTGAACCGGTCGGGAAGCAGCGGCGGCTGCCCGAGGTCGTGATCCGAGAGGAGGATCGCGCGCTCGCGGCGCGACTGCCACCGCTCGTGCGCTTCGGCCCGTCGAGCTGGAGCTTCCCGGGCTGGCGCGGCATCGTCTGGCAGGGCGAGCACAGCGAGGCCGAGCTCGCCGAAGAGGGGCTCTACGCCCTGTCGCGCCACCCGCTGTTTCGCACCGTCGGCGTCGATCGCGGCTACTACACGCCGGTGCCGGCGGAGGCCTGGCGGCGCTATCGTGAGCAGGCGGCCCCGGGCTTCTCCGTCGTGTGCAAGGCGTGGAGCGAGGTGACGACGGCGGTCTTTCCTCACCACCCGCGCTACGGTGCGCGCGCCGGCGCGGCGAACCCGGCGTTCCTCGACGTGGAGATCACGCTGTCGCAGATCGTCCGGCCCTACCTCGACGAGATGGGCCCGCACGCGGGGCCGATCGTGTTCGAGATCCCGCCTTTTTCGGCGACGGCCGCCGACGCGCGGCGCGTCGCCGATCGGCTGGCAGCGCTGTTCGAGCGCCTGCCTCCCGAGGGGCGGTACGCGGTCGAGCTGCGGAGCCGCGCCTTGCTCACGCCTCGCTATCTGCAGGTGCTGGCCGCGCATCGCGTCGCGCACGTCCTCAACTACTGGGCGGCGATGCCGACGGTGGGCGAGCAGCTCTCGCTGCCCGGGATCTTCACGGCGCCCTTCGTCGTGTCCCGCCTCATGCTGCCTCCCGGCGAGCGCTACGACGAGCGGCGCGCCGCGATGGCGCCCTTCGATCGGATCGTCGATCCGCAGCCAACGCTGCGCACCGACGTCCTGGCGCTGGTCGAGCGCACCGTGGCGGAGGGGCGCGAGACCTACGTCATCGTCAACAACAAGGCCGAGGGCTCGGCGCCGCTGACGATCGCGACGCTGGCTGCGCTGATCGTCGAGCGGGTCGCTGCCGGTTGAGGTAGGCTTCGAGAATGTCGGCGCCACGCAGCGAGACGAGCTACCAGGTGATCGAGGCGGGGCCTGGACGCTTCATCAAGGCCTGGACCCGCGGCGTGCCCGTCGAGGCCGAGGCCGAGGCGCAGCTAAAGCGCGTCGCGCAGCTGCCGTTCATCCACAAGTGGGTGGCGGTGATGCCCGACGTGCACACCGGCAAGGGCGCGACGGTCGGCTCGGTGATCCCGACCGACGGCGCGATCATCCCGGCAGCGGTCGGCGTCGATCTCGGCTGCGGCATGGGGGCAGCGCAGACGACGCTGACCGCGAGCCAGCTGCCCGACAGCCTCGCGGCGCTGCGCCTGGCGATCGAGAAGGCCGTGCCGCATGGCCGGACCGACAACGGTCGGCCCGAGGTCGATCGCGGGGCGTGGGGCGATCGCGCGCCAGCGCGTGTCACCGCGGCGTGGAGCGAGCTCCGACCTGGCTATGACCAGATCGTCGCCAAGCACCCGAAGATCGGGCGCGGCGCGCACGTCCATCACCTGGGTACGCTCGGCACCGGCAACCACTTCATCGAGGTGTGCCTCGACGAGGCCGAGCAGATCGGGTTCATGCTCCTCTCGGGGTCGCGCGGCGTCGGCAACCGCATCGGCTCGTACTTCATCGAGCGCGCCAAGGAGGAGATGCGCCGCTGGTTCATCCACCTTCCCGACGACGAGCTGGCGTACCTCAGCGAGGGCTCGGAGCACTTCGCCGACTACGTCGAGGCGGTGAGCTGGGCGCAGCGCTATGCGGCGATCAACCGCGAGCTCATGATGCAGGCCGTGATCGAGGCGGTCTCCGCGACGGGGAGGCTGCCGCCCTTTCGGGTGACCGGCGAGGTCGTCAACTGCCACCACAACTACGTCGCGCGCGAGTCGCACTACGGCAAGGACGTCTGGGTGACCCGCAAGGGCGCGGTCCGGGCGCGGCGCGGCGATCTCGGGATCATCCCCGGCTCGATGGGGGCGCGCTCGTACCTGGTGCGTGGACTCGGCAACGACGAGGCGTTCCACTCGTCGAGCCACGGCGCGGGGCGGACGATGTCACGCACCGCGGCCAAGAAGCGGTTCAGCCTAGCCGAGCACGCGGCGGCGACGGCGGGCATCGAGTGTCGCAAGGACGCCGAGGTGATCGACGAGACGCCGATGGCCTACAAGTCGATCGAAGCCGTGATGGAGGCGCAGAAGGATCTGGTGGAGATCGTCCACACGCTGCGCCAGGTGGTCTGCGTCAAGGGCTAGCCAGGGAGCGATCCGCTAGAACGTTGCGTGATAGCCGGTGTCCTCGACGGCGAGCGCCGCCTCGGTGGGCTGCAGCGGCAAGAAGGTGTCGAGCATCACCGCGAGCTCATCGGTGCGCTGGGTGCCGATCGAGGCCTCGTACGACCCAGGGTGCGGACCGTGCGGGATCCCCGCCGGGTGGAAGGACAGCGACGTCGGCCCAACGCCCTTGCGGGAGGTGAAGTTGCCGCGGCAGTAGAAGATCACCTCGTCGCAGTCGACCGAGCTGTGCGGGTAGGGGCAGGGGATCGCGTCGGGCGCGAAGTCGACGAGGCGGGGCACGAAGCTGCACACGAGCGCGCCGCGCAGCGCGAACGTGCCGTGCCAGGTCGGCGGCAGGTGCACGGACGAGACACGCGGCTGAAAGTTCTCGATGGCGAACGCCCACGGATAGACCGTGCCGTCCCAGCCGACGACGTCGAGCGGGCTGCTCGCGTACTCGAACGTGGTCAGCGCCCAGCCGCGCTTGACGTCGAGCCGACGGAGCGACTCGTCGACGGGGCCGACGAAGGTGGGGCAGCGGAAGTCGCGGTGGCAGTAGGGCGCGTCCATGCGGAGCTGGCCGGCGGCGTTGCGAAACTGCTTGAGCGGTCCGACCCCACCGGCGCACTCGAGCCCGAGCCAGAGCTGCGGCCCCTCGTCGAGGACGAAGCGGTGGATCAGCCCGCGCGGCACGCCGACGTAGTCGCCGGCCGCAAAGCGCAGATCGCCGAGCTGCGAGCGCAGCGTGCCGCCGCCTTCGTGCACGTAGTAGAGATCGTCCCCGTCGCCGTTGGCGAAGTAGCTGGAGCACGACGCGGTCGGTCGCACGAGCGACACCGCGACGTCGGGGTTCACCAGCAAGACGGTCGTCGCCTCGCGCACCGTCGAGCCGCCGCCTTCGACCTTGCCGCCCAGGTAGTGGCGGCGACGCAGCGGCTGGCCCTCGACGAGGCCCGGTCGGATCGGGCGCGCCTCGCCGACCTGGCGCGCCGTGTGCGGACGATCGGTGTGATAGACGATCGTGTACGGCCCGTCGAAGCCTTCGCGCGTCAGGCACTCTTCGTAGCGCAGCTCGCCCGCCGCGCCGCGCAGGATCACGTGGTGCTTGCGCGGCAGCTCACCGGCCGCGACCCGCTCGATCACTAGAGCCGCCTCGTCTGGCGTTGCTCGCGCTCGATGCTCTCGAACAGGGCTCGGAAGTTGCCGCCACCGAAGCCGCGGTCGCCCTTGCGCTGGATGAGCTCGAAGAAGAACGGACCGGCCTCCTTGTCGTGATAGCGCGCCGCGGCGTCCTTCAAGAAGATCTGCAGGAGGTACTCGTGGGGCTTCTCGCCGTCCACCAGGATCTCGAGCTCGCGCAGCGTCTTCAGATCCTCGTCGATCGCGCCCACCGTCGAGCGTTCGAGGCGCGCCGGCAACATTTCGTAGTACGAGCCCGGGGTCGGCATGAACTCGACGCCGGCGGCGCGCAGCGCCCTCACCGCCGTGACGATGTCGGTCACCGTCAACGCGGCGTGCTGCACGCCATCGCCGCGATGGTCCTCGGAGAAGAGGTTGATCTGGGAGTCCTTGAAGAACGGGCGGAAGGGCTCGTTGTTGGCGAACTTGACGCCCGAGTGGGGATCCCACATCACCACCGACTTCAAGCCAGACCCCGAGGCGGCGTCGGTGTTGCGAACGTGGGCGTCGATGGTGTGGAACTCGATCTTCCAGTAGCGCTCGAAGCCGAGGACGTGCTCCATCCAGAGCAGCGCCGGCGCCATCGTCTGGAAGTTCGACGTGATGTGATCGATCGCGCCGATGCCGAACGGGTTGCCGCGCGACACCTCGATGCGCTCGGGCTCGAGCCCAGGGAAGAGCATGCGGTAGCCGCGCCGCTCGACGAAGCGGAAGGTCGTGTCACCGAACGGAGTCGTGATGTTGAACATCGCCAGCGTGCCGCCGTCGTCGGAGTAGCGCTGGACGTCGGTGATGAAGGTGGCGCCGCGCGCCTCGAGGAACGTGAACGCCTGATCGATGTCGTCGACCTCGAAGATGATCGTGCCGACCCCCTCGGGGTGCTTGCGCAGGAAGCGCGACGCCCGCCCGCCCTCGCCGATCGGCTGACAGAGGACGAAGGTGACGTTGCCCGCCTGGTAGACGCGCGAGCGCTGGCGCCCCTCTTCGTCGAGCTTCTGGGACGAGTGGTAGACGACGTCGAAGCCGAGGTTGTCGAGGAGAAAACGGTGCGAACGCTCGAGATCGTGGACGTAGTAGTAGAGCGCTTCGATGCGTCGGATGCCCAGAGTGTTCATGATCACCTCACGGTTGAGCGTCGGGTTGCGCGTCTGCGTGAGCGCGCTGAAAGGCGGGGAGGGCGGCGAGGCGCGCCTCGATCTCGACGAGCGGCTGCAGAACGCCGTCGAGCGCGACCCCGAAGCGGCGGGCCGCGTTGAGCTGCGGCACCAGGCAGACGTCGGCGAAGCTGACCTCGTCGCCGACGCAGTAGCGGCCGGCCGTCTCGGGGAGCAGCGTCGCGAACGCGCCGAGGCCGCGCTCGATGTAGGCGCGCGCGAAGGCGCGCTCGTCGGCGTGGTACTCGCCCTTGATCTGGTTGAGCAGCCGCGGGTTCTGCATCGGCTGGATGCCCGAGTTGACGAGCTCGGCGAGCTGGCGCGCGCGCGCGCGCAGCGGCAGCGAGCGAGGCAGCAGCGGCGGCGTGGGCTGGAGCTCCTCGAGATACTCGAGGATGGCGAGCGACTGCGCGAGGAAGCGGATCGGCGCTGCGGCGCCTGGCTCGAGCTCGAGGACGGGGACCTGCGCGATCGGGTTGCGCGCCAGATGCTCGGGCTGGAACTGCTCGCCGCCATCGCGCACCAGGTGCACCGGGACGTACTCGAAGGGGAGCCCCTTCCAGTGCAGGCCGATGCGCACGCGCCAGGAGGCCGAGCTGCGCCAGTAGTTGTAGAGCTTCATCGCCTCACCTCGGTCGCGCCGGCCACGACGACCTGCTCGATGCGGCCGAACACGGACGCGCCGTGCTCGTCGAGAAACTCGATCGCGACCCGGTCGCCTTCCTTGAGGAAGGGGGTCGACGGCTTGCCGTTGTCGAGGATCTCGAGGGTGCGCCGCTCGGCCAGGCAGGACACGCCGCGCTCGCGATCCTCGTTCGACACCGTGCCCGAGCCGAGGATCGTGCCGGCGCAGAACGCGCGGGTCTTGGCGATGTGCGTGATGAGCTCGGGAAACGAGAAGTGCATCTCCCCGGCGTCGGGATCCCCGGCCAGCTGCCCGTTGAGCACCGTGCGCACCCCCCCGTGGACCCGCCCGCCCGGCCACGCCGCGCCGAGCGCGTCGGGCGGCACCGCGCCCGGCGCGACGGCCGGCGCGGGCTTGGTCGGTAAGAAGCCGCAGCCCTTGGCCAGCTCGGGCGGGCTCCGGTTGCGCAGCGTGACGTCGTTGCAGAGGCAGAGGAGCTTGACCGAGGCGGCGGCCGTCACTCCCTCGACCCCCATCGCGGTGTCCCCGAGGATGACGCAGACCTCGGACTCGAAGTCGAGACCCCAGGCAGGGTTGACGAGCGCGATGGGATCGCGCGGTCCGAGCAGCACGGAGCTGCCGCCCTGATAGACGAGCGGATCGGTCAGCAGGGTTGGTGGAGGCTCGGCGCCGCGCGCCTTGCGCACCAGGCGGACGTGATGGAGGAACGCGGATCCGTCGACCCACTCGTAGGCCCGCGGCAGTGGCGCGGCACACGCGGCCTCGTCAAAGGGCACCGTGGCGGCGCTGCCTGCCTCGACCGCCGTCGCCAGTGCAGCGAGCGCCGGCGCGACCCGATCCCATTCGTCGAGCGCCGCTTGCAGCGTCGCGGCGATGGGGCGGGCCGGCGCGGCGCGCTTGAGGTCGCGGCTCACGACGTGGAGCTCGCCATCGCGGGTGCCGTTGCGCAGCGTCGCCAGCTTCATGGGGTCACCGGCGCGGCGCTGCGTGGAGCGGGCTCGGTGCGAGCGTGGAGCGTCATGCGGATGCCCCCTTTCTGTCGGAGCGTGATGTGCGGCAAGGTCTCGACGGAGTGGCCGGGCACCAGATCGAGGCGGAAGTGGCGCGTCACCATCGCCAGGATGATCTGCGCCTCCATCATGGCGAAGCCGGCGCCGATGCACATCCGCGCGCCCAGGCCGAACGGGTAATAGGCGTAGCGATGGCGCGCCTCGACGGCGCTCGGCAGGAACCGATCGGGATCGAAGCCCTCGGGGTTGGGCCAGAGCGCCGGGCTCCGATGCAGCACCCAGGGCGCGACCATCGTCGTCGTGCCGCGCGGCACGAAGTAGCCAGAGACCTGATCGTCGACCACCGCCTCGCGCTCGATGATCCACGCCGGCGGATACAGGCGCATCGACTCTTCGAAGACCCGACGCGTGTAGCCGAGCTCCGCGGTCGTCTCGAGGTGCGGCAGCCCGTCGCCGAGCACGCGATCGACCTCGTCGGTGAGCTGGCGGAACACCGCCGGGTGCCGCGACAGGAGATAGAACGTCCAGGACAGCGCGTTCGACGTGGTCTCGTGGCCGGCGAGGACGAAGGTCACGACCTCGTCGCGGAGCTGCTGCTCGCTCATCTGCTCGCCGCTCTCCTCGTCGCGCGCCTCGAGCAGCATGGTGAGCAGATCATTGGGCCGCGCCGCGCCCGGCTGGCGGCGCGCTCGGATGAGGCCGATGACGAAGTCGTCGAGAGTTCGCATCGCACGCACGAACTCGCGGTTCTTCGCGGTCGGCACCCAGGTGGGCAGCGGAAAGAGCACGTCGACGGACTCCGCCGCGTGGTGCAGCACGACCTCGAGCACCTCGCCAATGGCCTTCGCCTCGCGCGTCACGTCCGCCGAGAACAGGGTCTGCCCGACGATCTGGAACGTCAGGCGGCTCATCTCCCGGCTGACGTCGATGATCTCCTGCCGTCGCGCCAGGTGGTGCCAGTGCTCGAGCATGGCGCGCGTCGCCGCCGCCATCGTGTGCGCGAAGCTGGCCAGGCGCTGCTTGTGAAACGCCGGCTGCGCCAACCGTCGCTGCCGGCGCCACGCGTCGCCCTCGCTGGTCAGCAGCCCATCGCCGAGCACGCTGCGGAGGCGCAGGTAGGCGCGGCTCTTCTTATAGCTCTTGGCGTTGTCCGCGAGGATGTGCTTGCACGCCTCGGGATCGGCGAAGGAGTAGACTTGGAGGCCGATCCCCGGCGGGCCGAACCAGGTCCGCACGACAGGCCCATAGGCGTCGTGCAGCTCGAACAGCGCCTGCAAGATCCGCTGGTTGTTGAGGTGCGAGCGCATGTGCCCGAACAGCGGGTGCGCCGGCGGACCAGGGGGGATGCGCTGCATGGCGGTGCCCCGCGATATAGCACGGTCATCACGCGACTTGAACCGACCTCGCAAACCTGATTCAAATCCGACCCGCATGCGCATCGTCCCCGCGTCGATCTCTCTCGGCCTCTCCGTGGCCCTCTCCAGCGCAGTCGCCCTCGCCAGCCCCGTCGACATCAAGTTCGGCGGCGCGATCGGCACCGATCTGCGCTTCCGGCTGTCGAAGTTCGAGGTGCCGTCGGGCGGAGAGGCCACGCCGTATCCGACGCAGCAGCGGCTGCTCAAGTACGGCTTTTCGCGCAACGAGAACCTGATCAAGGCGCAGCTCACGATCAACGTGGCCAACCGGGTCAAGGCGGTCGGCGACGTCGACTTCGTCTTCTACGGCTACAGCGACATCAACGATCTCGACGCGGCGTCGCTGCAGGAGCGCGTCGATCCGTATCGCCTCGAGTCCTCCGCCGGCTACATCGACATCTACCGCCTGCTGCCCGGCCTCGATCTGCGCCTCGGTCGCCAGGTCGTCGCCTGGGGCACCGCCGACAAGTTCAACCCGACCAACAACCTCAACACGCTCGATCTGTCCGACTCGACGCAGTTCGGCCGCGCGCTCGGCAACCAGATGATCCGGCTCGACTACAACCCGTGGAAGGATCTGGTCTTCACCCTCGTCTGGGTGCCGGTGTTCCGGCCGGCGCGCCTGCCGCGCACGGCGCGCGTCGCGCTCGCCCAGGTCGAGCGTCCACCGCCGCTCCAGGACGACTCGCAGCGCAACGCGCTCCTCGATCTGACGGCGATCTTTCCGCCGACCAACGTCAAGGTGTTCGCGCTCCAGCCCGAGACCAACATCCAGAACTCGCAGGTCGGGTTTCGCGTCGCCAAGGGCTTCGGTGGCATCGACTTCTCGCTGTCGTACTACTACGGGCGCTTCGGCCTGCCGGTCCCGGCGTGGTCGATCTTCAAGCCGGGCGGCACCGTCGAGATCGGCGTCATATGGCCGCGCATGCAGGTGCTCGGCTTCGACATGGCCGGCTCGATCGAGAAGCTCGGCGGCCTCGGGTACTGGCTCGAGGTCGGCGTGTTCTTCCCGCAGGAGGTGCGGTTCGGCATCTACAGCGACGTCTTCGGCCAGCGCGATCCGATCACCTTCACCGGGAGCAAGGAGGCGGGCTACTCGGCCAAGATCGGCGGCGCCGAGGCGGAGCGCGGCATCGTCATCCCGAAGACGCCGTTCCCGAAGGTGACCTTCGGCGTCGACTACTCCTTCAATAAGTACGTATATGCCAACTTTCAGTACGTCTACGGCTTCATCGACGAGTTCGGCGCCGGCAAGCAGGGCTACCCCAAGGTCGGCGCGATGGTCGGCGATCGCCCCCGCCTCGAGTCGCGCCTCGGCCACTACTTCGTGCTCGGGCCGGACATCAAGGTCCTCGACGAGCGGCTGCTCATCCGGCTGTTCGGCGCGTTCAAGATTCCGCAGTGGGACGACCCCAGCAAGAAGTTCACCGCGGTGCTCTACCCGCAGCTCGCCTACGCCGTCGCGGCGGGCACGGAGCTGGCGCTCGGCGCCTTCATCTTCCTCGGGGATCGCTCGACCAAGTTCGGCGACCCGGCGGCGGGCGCGACGGAGATCTTCCTGCGCGGCAAGTTTACCTATTGATAGGCGTTTGCTTTTGCGGCGCTGGACGAATAAAACAGCCCATCTGTCCGTCGCAAGGGCGATGGCAAGGATCTCCTGGATGATTCGATCTCTCGCGCTCTCCGTCCTGCTCGTCGCCGCGCCGGCCTTCGCCGGGCCGCGCGACTTCCTGGTCCAGATGGGTTCGGTCGGCGGCACCACGGAGTCGGCGGCGAACTACATCGAGATGTTCCTCCGCTACACGGAGGCGGCGCTCAAGTGGACCGCCAACGCCTCGGTCGGCTCGTTCTTCCCCGACGCGAACGGCGCCCTCGACTACATCAAGGACAAGAAGCCCGGCTTCGCGATGCTCGACCCGGAGATCTGGCTCGAGCTGCGCAAGAAGGAGGATCTCCAGGTCCTCGCCGCGGTGCACGGCCACGGCATCGATCGCGGCCACCTGTCGGTCGTCGTCAAGGGCGACAAGGTCAAGACGCTTGACGATCTGAAGGGCAAGACGCTGGTCGCCAACCACCTGGCGTCCAAGCGCTACCTGTCCAAGATCGTGTTCGACGGCAAGCTCGACGCGGCGACGCACTTCAAGCTGCAGCCGACGCAGAGCCCGATGAAGGGGCTCAAGGCGCTCGAGCGCGGCGAGGCGGACGCGACGCTGCTCGACGACGATCAGCTCGCCGAGTCCAAGAAGCTGCCGTTCGCGGCAGAGCTGCACGTCATCTACACGTCCGGCGCGCTGCCGCCGGCGCCGCTCGTTGCGTTCGGCAAGGTGGCCAAGAAGGACGACGCGGCGCAGGTCGCCAAGCTCGTGCTGACGATGTGCAGCGATCCCAAGGGCGCAGAGGTCTGCAAGGCTCTGCGCATCACCAAGTTCGCGGCGCCGGACAGCAAGGTCGTCGACGACGCGATCAAGCGATTCGAGAAATAGATGACCATCACTCGCTTCCTGCTCGCCGGCTCGGCGGTGCTGCTGCTCGGCTGTCCGGCGACGACGGGGCTGCCACCCGCCAAGACCGCAGCGACGGTGTCTGCCGCGGATCTGCCGGGCGATGTCCCCGGCCTCGTCAAGTACATGGATCAAGAGCTCACCAAGCGCAGCCGCGTCGGCATGGAGAACGTGCTCGTGGCCGTCGACAAGGCGAGCGCCCTCGAGCCCAAGAGCTTCGACGTCGCGGCGCGCGGCGCCAAGGCGTGCGGCTTCCTCACGGAGGAGTTCCCGAACGACAAGGCGGCGCGTGGACGCTACGCCGATCGCGGCGCAGGCTACGCGCGCGTCGCCCAGGCCGCGGACGCCAGTCGGGTCGAGGGGCACTACTGGCTCGGCATCAACCTCGGCCAGCTGGCGACCACCAAGACCAACGGCGCCGAGCTGGTGCCCAAGGTACTCGAGGCGGCCAAAGAGGCGACCAAGCTCGACGAGAAGTACGACTTCGCCGGCCCGCTGCGCCTGCTCGGCTCGCTCTACGCCAAGGCGCCCGAGCCGCCGGTCTCCGTCGGTGATCGAGAGGAGGGGGTGCGCAACCTCGAGCGCGCCGTCGAGCTCTACCCGGGCTACCCCCAGAACGTGCTCCACCTCGGCGACGCGCTGCTCGCCAACGACAAGCTCGCCGACGCTGAGCGCCGCTACAACCAGGTGCTCAACGCCCAGCCCGATCCGCTGTGGGCGGCGCGGCTCGAGGCGTGGAAGAAGCAGGCGCGGGACGGCCTGCGCAGCGTCGCCAAGAAGCGCGACAACCTCAACAGCGGCGGCAGCTCGCCGTTCTGACCTTCTAGGCTTCCCAAGGGAGCTTCCCAAGGACAGCACAACTGAGATATGATTACAGTGCTGTTGCTTTTTTGCACCCCCAGCCGAGGAGCTCCAATGCGGAATTTGTTCCTGGTCGTCGCCTTTCTCTTCGCTGCTCCGATGATTGCCCCGAAGGAGGCCTCCGCCAAGACGGCCCTCCAGGTGAAGCACGAGACCCGCGCCAAGCAGTACAAGGCGCAGCAGGCCGCCAAGAAGGAGGCGCGCCAAGCCAACAAGCGCCGCTAGGCATCGGGCGTCCCAAGACCAGGCCAGAAGCAAGACCAGAAGCGAAAAAGAAGAAGCCCCTCCCGCCGTCGAGCAGGAGGGGCTTCTTGCTGTGCTCTCGAAGAAGGACTACGGGAAGATGCCGCGCTCCGAGTAGGCCTTGGCGATGCGCTCGAGCGCGATCGCGTAGCTCGCGGTGCGGTAGTCGAGCTTCCGCTCACTCGCCACGTCGAGGACCTGCTGGAAGGTGCGCTTCATGCCGCGCTCGAGCTTCTCCTCGACCTCGGCCAGCTCCCACCGCTCCGAGCGCTTGTTCTGCAGCCACTCGAAGTACGAGACCATGACGCCGCCGGCGTTGACGAGGATGTCGGGCAGCACGTCGATGCCGCGCTCGGCGAGGATCGCCTCGGCCTCCGGGTACGTCGGACCGTTGGCGCCCTCGGCGACGACCTTGCACTTGAGCGCGCGCGCTTCCTTCTCGTGGATCTCGAGCTCGAGCGCGGCGGGCACGAAGACGTCCTGCTCGATGGCGAAGAAGTCGTCGCGCGAGATGGGCTTACCGTGCTTGTAGCCGACGACCGAGCCGGTCTGCTGGACGTGCTCGGCCAGCTTGTGCGGGTTGAGGCCCTCGGGGTTGGCGATGTAGCCCTTGTAGTCGCCGGTGGCGACGAGCGTGGCGCCCATGCGGGCCAGGATCTTGGCGGCGTGCTGGCCGACGTTGCCGAAGCCCTGCGTCGTGAACGTGCAGCCGTTCAAGTTGAAGCGCTTCTCGCGCGCCCACTCGACGAGGCAGTGGACGACGCCCTGGCCGGTCGCTGCCTCACGCCCGTAGCTGCCGCCGGAGGTGATCGTCTTGCCGGTGACGATGCGGCGCATCGCGTTCTTGTCCGACTGCGACGCGGTGTTCATGTACGTATCCATGATCCACACCATCGTCTGCGAGTTGGTGCCGACGTCGGGCGCAGGGATGTCGAACTCGGGGCCGATGTTGTCGCCGAGCGCGTGCGTGTAGCGACGGGTGATGCGCTCGAGCTCGGTCTTGCTGTGCAGGCGCGGGTTGAACTTGATGCCGCCCTTGCCGCCGCCGAACGGGATGTCGTGCAGCGCGCTCTTCCAGGTCATCGCCGCCGCGAGGCCCTTCAGCTCGTCGAGCGACGTGTCCTCGTGGTAGCGGATGCCGCCCTTGTACGGGCCGAGGATGTTGTTGTGCTGGACGCGATAGCCCTTGAACAGACGGTACGAGCCGTCGTCCATGCGCACCGGGAAGTGGACGATGAGCTCGTTCTTCGGCTCGGACAGGATCGTGTAGACGTCGCGATCGAGGTTGATCGCCTTGACCGCCTTCTCGAGCTGCGCCTGCACGACCTGGAACAGGTTGCCCTTGGGCGGGCTCGCGTTCGGGCTGGCGGCGGGCGTTGCGGTTTGTGGAGCAGGATCCTTCTGTGGCATGGTCTCTCCAGGCTGCGCGGTGGCGCGGCTTTGGGGCTCTTTTCGATCCGATGAGGCTTGCCGTCAACCTATTTTCCCGTCGCTGTGCATGCCGCGGCGCGTAAAGTTCCGATGGCGCGGACGCTGAGCGCAGGCGACAAGCGGCGGCCGCAGCTCGTCAACCGCGTCGTCGACGTGGTGCACCGCGCGCGGCTCGACTGGCGGCGGGCGCCGCGCGTGCTCGAGGAGGCGCTGCGCGATCTGCGCCAGCTCCACTCGGTCGAGCGGCGCTTCGTCGGCGAGGCGATCTTCGGCATGGTGCGCTGGCAGCGTCGCCTGGAGAAGCTCGTCGGCGCGGGCGACACGACGAGCGCCTACTTCCACTGGCTCGATCACCTGGCCGAGGATCAAGCGCTGCGCGGCCTTGGCGAGCCCGGTGCGGATCCGCAGTCGACGCCGGGCCTGTCGCGCGGCGAGCGCTGGTCCTTCCCCGACTGGATCGTCGCCGAGGTCGAGCGAGTGGTCGGCGCGGACGCGGATCGCCTGCTTGCCTCGATGAACCAGCGCGCGCCGCTCGTCGCGCGCGTCAACCGCTTGAAGGGCGATCGCGATCAGCTCGTCGCTGCACTCGCCCGCGAGCAGATCGACAGCCGCCCGGTCGCGCTCGCGCCCGACGCGCTCGAGCTGCTCAGCCACCACAACGTCTACGGCCTGGCGGCGTTCAAGAGCGGCCTCTTCGAGCTCCAGGACACCGGCAGCCAGCTCATCTGCGAGCTGCTCGCGCCGCCGCCGGGGGGCTTCGTCGTCGACGCCTGCGCGGGCGCGGGCGGCAAGAGCCTGGCGATCGCCGCCCAGCTGCGTAACAAGGGGCGCATCGTCGCGCTCGACGTCGGCGAGGACAAGCTCGTCGAGCTGCGCCGCCGGGCGCGCCGCGCCGGGGTGACCAACCTCGAAGCGCACCAGGTGCGGTCCGCCGAGCCGCTCGTGGGGCTCGAGCGCTTCTTCGATCGCGCCGATCGCGTGCTCGTCGACGCGCCGTGCACCGGCCTCGGCGTCCTGCGCCGCCACCCCGAGGCGCGCTGGCGGATCGGGGCGCACGAGGTCGCCGAGCTCGCCGCCGAGCAGCTCCGCCTCCTGTCGATCTACCAGCGCTTCGTCAAGCCGGGCGGTCGCCTGGTCTACGCGACGTGCAGCCTGTCAGCGACGGAGAACGAGGAGGTCGTGGCGCGCTTCATCGCCGCGCACCCCGAGTGGGTCGTCGTCACCGCGGCGGACGTGCTGAGCCGCGCGCGCGCCGAGCAGATCGGGGACGGCACGTACCTTCGCGTCCTGCCGCATTCGCACGGGACCGACGGGTTCTTCGCCGCGGTGCTGCGCCGCCCGAACGCCTGATCAGCAGCGCGTGATCGCTAGCGCCGGCTGATCGAGAGCCGAGACGGGTCGGCGGGGATCCGAATGCGGTAGCGCTGCTCGTGACGGAGCTGCACCGCGCGAGACCAGAGGATCTTCGTGCCGCGACGCAGCTCGACGCGCACCGGGCTCGTCTCCCGTCCCCACGGCCACTCGGACCAGGTCGAGGCGACCTGACCGTCCGTGTTGCGCACCACGACCGAGGCGTCTTGCCGGTGAATCGTCCAGGCTGGCTGCTCGACGCTGTCGACGTAGAGCTGGAGCGGCCCCTCCCCGAGCGCGGCGAGCTCGACCTCGAAGGCGACCTCGATGGGCCCGACGCAGGTGTGCTGGTCGCCGCAGCGCGGATCGGAGGCGATCCAGCTCGGCACAGCGACGGTGCCAGCCGGGCACTCCTTGCCCCCCTGCGAGCTGGCGCAGGCCGGCGTGGCGCGCGCCTCGGGCCGCAGCGTGGAGTCGTCGTCCCAGATCGCGAGCGCGCAGCACGGATCGGGCGTGACGCGATAGGCGTGGCCGGGGCTGAGGTCGAGGAGGAGCCTGCGCGGACGCGGCTCCTTGCTGACGGCGCGAAACTCGAGCTCGGTGAGCGCCGGACCAGGGGCGACCTCGAGCTCCGCCGACCATGCGCCGCCCGGGACGCGCACGCGCGCCTCCTTGGACCACTTGCCGCCGGCGAGGGCGGCCAGCTTGCTCTTGGTCTCGACGACGAGCCGAGCGTTGGCCGCGGCGGGGGGCGCCGCCTGCGCGGCGAGCGGGAGGACACCGAGAGCGATCGCAACGAACCAGAGGGGAGCTTGCATGGCGCGACAGTAGCGCAGGACGTTGTCGGGCCGCGTGCGCTGCGTCACGCTTCGTGGTGCGGGGCTCCTAGCAGCCGCACATCAGCGACGGATACGGACAGGAGTTGTTGCCGCACTGGATGTGGTAGCTGCACGAACCGCTGCACTTCTTCTGCACGCAGGTGTAACCGCTGCCGACGCAGTACGTCCCCGCCTTGCAGTCGAGCGTCGGCGGCGATCCGCCCGTGTAGGAGTCGCTGGCGTTGTTGCACGGCCCCGTCCACGCCATGTCGGTCGTGCTCGGGCAGTTGCAGTAGCCGGCGCACTGGCCGCCGCGGCAGTTGTAGTCGCCGCACTCGTTGTCCGGATCGGTGCCGTCTGCGGCGGCGGTACAGGTGCCCTCGAAGCCGACGCGGTTGCACTGCTGGCACTGGCCGCACTGGTTCGCTGGCACGTTGCAGCAGACGCTGTCGACGCAGTTGTTGGTGGTGCAGTCCGAGTCGTTCACGCAGGTGAAGCCCTGCCGCACCTTGCAGACACCGGTCGCGCTGCAGGTGCTCGAGCCGTTGCAGGTCTGGCCCTTGTCGTCATCGGCGGAGAGCACGAGCTTGGTGCACGCGCCGCCGCCGCCGCAGTCGGTGCACGGCCCGCAGGTCGCCTCGTCACAGCTCGGACCCGTCGCCAGGTCGTTGTCGGCCGGCAACAGATCCGCGCCCTCGGGAGGCGTCAGATCGAGCGTCACGCCCGTGAAGTCGAGGCTCGGCGGAACGGTGAGGTCGGCGATCGCCTGATCGCGCACCGACAGATCCGGCGGCGGCGCGCCGAAGACCAGGGTCGCGGTGGTGCGCTTGCCCGCCGCGACGTCGCCGAAGCCGCGCACCTCGGCGAGCTTGGTCGTGCCCGCGTTGGCGACGACGGTGAGGTCGATCGACTTGCCGAGCTTGGGCGGCACGCGGATGCCGAAGTCGAAGGTCGGCGGGATCGACACAGCGGCCGGCGGCGTGACGTCGAAGGTGCGCGTCGTCGTCCCGACGGTGGCGGTCACGGCGAAGCGGGTGATGCCGGCCAGCTGCGCCGTCGAGTCGAGGGTGACGACGACGAGGCCGTCGCCCTTGCCGCACGCCGCGGCCAGGAGGAGCAGGGGGAGGAGGCGCTTCATTTGAACGGCTCGAAGGTCCCGCCCTGCGTCGTCGCGGACGGCGTCCCGTGTGGCAGGCCAAGGCCGAGCCCGACCCCGACGCCGACCCCGACGACGACCAGGCCGACCGTCGTCCACAGCCACCACTGCTTGTGGATCGGCTTCTTGGTGGGCGGCGTGGCGACGACGGTGTTCTCGACCGGACGGTTGCGCGCGGCCTCCGCCTCGGCCTTGGCCTTCGCGGCGGCGGCCTCGGCCTCGCGATCCTTCTGCAGGCTCTCCTCGAGACCGGCGATCAGCTTGCGCACCTCTTCCCGGTTGGTCGCGTTCGGCACGTCGCGCAGGTAGGCGCGGTAGAAGCGGATCGCCTCGCTCTTCTGACCGAGCTGGCGGTGGCACTGGCCGACGTTGAACAGCATCGACGGCTCTTCGAAGTTGCGGAACGCTTCCTTGAACTCCTCGAGCGCCTGCCGGTACTCGGAGAGCTTGTAGTGGAGCATGGCCTTCTTGTAGTGGTCGCGCGCCGCGACGCGATCCTCGGCGCGGGCCGGGGAACCGGCGAGCGCGACGAGGAGCGCGAGCCCGAGGCCGAGCCGAGCGCAAAGCCAAGTACAGCGGAGGCGCATCCGATCTGAAGCTTACTCGATCCGCGGCGTCGCCGCGAGGCTCAGGGCGTCGCGGGGGCGGGCTGGGCGGGCGTCGGCGTGGCG
>CAZPEY010000037.1:0-24240 GCA_964585665.1 uncultured Polyangiaceae bacterium
TATCGCCGGGAGGCGCGCTAAGGCAACGACACAAGCCAACGAACAGGGCAGGGCCGCCGTGAAGCTCTACGAAATCTACACCAGCATCTCTGGCGAGACCCACCACGCGGGGCGCCCCACGACGCTGGTGCGCTTTGCGGGCTGCGATCTGCGCTGCTCGTATTGCGACACGGCGCACGCGTTCACCGGTGGCGCCGAGGTGGGCGTCGACGCGATCGTCGCCGAGTGCCAGGCGCGCGGCGCGCCCCTCATCCTGCTCACCGGCGGCGAGCCGCTGCTGCAGCGCGACCTGCCGACGCTGGCCGAGCGCCTGCTCGAGCGTGGGTTCGCCGTGATGGTCGAGACCGGCGGGCACCGCGACATCTCGACCCTGCCGGGCGCCGTCGAGGTGATCCTCGATATGAAGACGCCCGACTCGGGCGAGTCGCACAAGATGCTCTTCTCGAACCTCGCGGTCGTCGACGAGAACGACGCGGTCAAGTTCGTCATCGGCTCGCGCGGCGACTACGAGTGGAGCCGCGCCATCGTCCGCGAGCATCGGCTGGAGGGGCGCTGCCATGTGCTCCTGTCGCCGAGCTTCGGGGTGCTGGAGCCGCGCGTGCTCGTCGAGTGGATGCTCGAAGATCGCTTGCAAGCGCGGCTCAATTTGCAGATCCACAAGTACGTCTGGGCGCCCGAGACGCGCGGCGTATAGCCCCAGGGCACCGGCTTTCCCGTCGGTGATCGCGATTGACAGCGGCGACGAAACGATGCTAAGCGCGATGCACTTCCGTGCGTATCGTGGGTTGGATCTCACTCGGGCTCTGGCTGGCCGCTTGCGCGGGCCAGAAGCCCGCCGCTGCCGACGCTGACGCGTCGGACAAGCACTACCTGCTCGCTGCGGACTACTTCAGCAAGAACCTCCTCGGGCCGGCCCTAGAAGAGGGCACCAAGGCGCTCGAGCTCAACCGGGAGAACGCCGAGGCGCACAACCTGGTCGGGCTGATCAGCCTGCGCAAGGCCGCGGAGGCCGAGGAGCTCGCGATCCGCGCCCAGTGCTTGAAGGGCGAGGAGCTCAAGCTCGAGAAGGACGAGATCGAGAAGCACTTCGGCGAGGCGCAGAAGCGCTTCTCCGAGGCAGTGCGGCTGCGGCCCGAGTTCTCCGAGGCGCACAACAGCCTGTCGGTCGTCGCGCTGCACTTCGGGCGCGTCGACGAGGCGATCCAGCAGGCCGAGAAGGCCCTGGCCAACGTCCTGTACCGCGAGCAGTACACGGCCCAGGGGAACCTGGGCGCCGCGTATTTGCAGCGCCGGGACTACGCCCGCGCCAGCAAGGCGCTGCGCCAAGCGCTGTTCGAGCAGCCAAAATTTTGCGTCGGACGCTATCGCCTGGCCAAAGTGTACTACGAGCAAGGTGACCTCGAGCGCGCGTCGAGCGAGATCGAGCAGGTTGTGCTTGACAAAGCCTGCCCAATTCAAGAGGCATATCACCTAGCTGGGTTGATTGCGCTCAAACGTCAGGACAGGGAGCACGCATCGCAAATGTTTTCCCGCTGCGTCGCCGTCGCACCAAAAAGTTGTCTGGCAAAAGAGTGCGTAGTTGCGCAATAAACCTGTCACCAAAGGAACTGCCGAGACGGCCATGGACGCGCAACCAGTAGAGCTAGGAAGGACGCTGCGCCAGCGGCGTGAGGCCAAGGGGATGAGCCTGGCGGATCTCGCGCGCACGACGAAGATCAAGGAGTCGTCGCTGCGAGACCTCGAGGAGGGGAAGTACGAGTCCCTGCCGGCGCTCGTCTTCGTCAAGGGGTTCGTCGTCGCCTACGCCAAGCAGGTCGGCCTCGATCCGAAGCCGCTCGTCAAGGAGCTCGAGTCCGTGCTCCTGCCCGGGGGCAACGCGGTCGAGGAGCTCGTCCACCGCACCGCCGAGAAGCCGGCGCCCCCCGTCGAC
The DNA here is from genome assembly GCA_964585665.1 of uncultured Polyangiaceae bacterium. Lineage (GTDB taxonomy): Bacteria > Myxococcota_A > Polyangia > Palsa-1104 > Palsa-1104 > CAZPEY01. Next base: position 1,931 of record CAZPEY010000037.1, read on the forward strand.
AACGGGCCGCGCCTCAACGTCGCGCTCGTCGTCTTCTTGTTTGTGCTCGTCGCCACGCTGACGCTGTCGATCCTGATGCGCGCGCCTGGACCGGGCGCCACCTAGCTCCTACGCCGCGCACCGCACGGCTCCCCGTCGCTCGGGAGCCACCTCATTCAACGCTGATGTTCGAAGGGAAGGCTCGGCTGGCTAGCCGGTGAGCTGACTGACGTCCTGCTTGACCACGGTCATCACGACGCGCTCGGCGAGCTCGTCGATCGGGCACTCGATGGGTTCATAGTCCTGGGTGATGCGGTAGACGACGCCCTTGCCGTCGACGCGCCCCTCGATGCGGATCGAGAAGCGCACGTCGCGCACCGTGCCCTCCCCGGTGATGATGTAGACGTCGGGACGGCCCGAGCGCGACATCGCCGAGAGCAGCAACATGAACTCGGCGTCCTTGCGACCGAAGCTCACGTTGAAGTCGGCGTTGAGGTTCTGCTCCTTGGTGGCGACGGCGGCCGACTCGTTCCAGACGAGGCGGCGGCCGGGCAGCGCCGCCGAGTTGAAGCGATGCACACACTCGCGGAGCTGCTTGGCCAGGATGAAGAAGCGCTCGGGCACCTCCTTGGCGACGCGCTCGGTGTTGGTCACCCAGTCCTGCGCCGCCTTCTGGCGTTCGGCTTCCTCGCGCGCTTCGCGCTTCGCTACGTCCTCGAGACTCTCACGCTGCTGCTTCGGTTGCGCCATTGCCCGGGTTTTATCACGTAATGGCGGCGCGCAAAAAGAGTGTATCGTTTGGCGGCCAGATGGAGCTCCACACCGACCGCGCCATCGTGCTGCGCGCCGACGCCTACGCCGAGGCCGATCGGATCGTCACGCTGTTCACCGCGTCGGGCGGCAAGCAGCGGGCCCTGGCCCGCCGGGCGCGGAGCAGCCAGCGGCGATTCGCCGGGCTGCAGCCCTGCATGAGCGGCAGCGTCCGCGTCGAGCACCGGCGCTCTGGCCTGCACGTCCTGCACGAGTTCGTCGTCGATGATGGGCAGCTCGGGCTGCTCTCGGATCTGGCGCGGCTGGCGCACGCCGCCTACGTCTGCGAGCTGACGGAGCTGCTGACCGCCGAGGAGGCGAGCGATCCGGCGTTGCACGCGCTGCTCGGCGCGACGCTGAGCGAGCTGGCGACCGCTCCGATCGCGGTCGAGCGGCTGCGACGCTTCGAGCTGCGCAGCCTCGCGATCCTCGGCTTCCTGCCAGCGCTCGACGCGTGTGTGCAGTGCAGCAAGACGCTCGAAGTGGCGGCGGGGTGGAGCGCCACCGGGGTGCTGTGTGGGGACTGTGCCGCCGAGGATCGCCAGGTGGGCTTGGCCTCGCTGTGGACCTTGCAGTCCGACGCACCGCTGCCGACGCTCGACGGCGCGACGCGCTCTTTGGTGCGGGCGCTGCTCGCCACCTGGCTGCGCGCGCCGCTTGGCAACCGAACGCTGCGATCCGTCGCCTTCATCGAGGAGATCAACCGATGAGCGAGCTGGTCTGCCTCGGCGAGGCGCTCATCGACTTCTTCCCCGAGCGCCCCGGCCTCGCCCTCGAGGACTGCGAGCGCTTCGTCCGCCACGTCGGCGGCGCGCCGACCAACGTGGCGATCGGCGCGGCGCGACTCGGCGCAGCGGTGCGGCTGATCTCGGCCGTCGGCGACGATCCCTTTGGCGTCTTTCTCCGTCGCTCCCTGGCCGCCGAGGGCGTCGCCACGGACGCGGTGCGGATCGATCCAGAGCGCCGCACCGGCCTCACCTTCGTCGCCGTCGCCAGCGACGGCGCGCGGCGCTTCCTCTCGGTGCGGGTCCAGTCGGCGATCGACAACCTGCCGCCCGACTGGCTCGAGCCGGCCTGGTTCGCGCGCGGCGCGATCCTCCACCTCGGCACCGCGACGCTCGCCGCCGAGCCTTGTCGCTCGACGAGCCTGGCGGCGGTGGCGAGGGCACGCGAGGCAGGCATGATCGTCTCGGTCGACATCAACTGGCGGCCACACCTCTGGCCCGATCCGACCGCGGCGATGCCGCTGGTGCGCCAGCTCCTGGCGTCCGCCGACCTCGTCAAGATCTCGGACGACGAGCTTCCGCTGTTCGGCGCTGTCGATCCGGCGCTCGGCGCTTCGGCGATCGGCGCACTCGGCCCGTCGGTGGTCGTGGTCACGCTCGGGGCAGCGGGCAGCCGGCTCTACGCGCGTGGCGACGCGCTCGCGCAACCCGCGCCGACCGTCGAGGTCGTCGACGCGACCGGCGCGGGCGATGGCTTCTGCGCCGGCATGCTGAGCGTGCTCCTCGGCGAGCTCGCGCGCGCCGGCGAGGGATCCTGGCGCGACCGCCTGGCGCGACTGCCTCTCTCGACGCTGGCCAGCGCCACCGAGCGCGGCAACCAGATCGGCGCGCAGGTCGTGACCGCGCTCGGAGCGACGGCGGCGATTCGCCGCTGATTCGTGCCATACTGCCGCCGATGCCGAAACCCTGGCGCCGGCGTGGCGTCGACAACGTCCTCGCGACTCCGATCTTCACGCTCGAGCGTCACCACCTCGTGACGCCCGCCGAGCACGCCCACGCGTTCCACATCCTGCGCTGCCCGGAGTGGTGCAACATCCTGCCGATCACCGTCGACGACGAGGTCGTGATGGTGCGGCAGTATCGCTACGGGACCGACGAGGAGACGCTCGAGCTGCCGGGCGGGATGATCGATCCCGAAGATCCCGATCCGCTCGAGGGCGCGCGCCGCGAGCTGCTCGAAGAGACCGGCTACGAGGCGAGCGACATCGTGCGGACCGGCATCATCCAGCCGAACCCCGCGATGCAGACCAACCGCTGCCATTCCTTCCTGGCGCGCGGTGTCCGCAGGGTCCGTGAGCCATCGCTAGACGCCGGCGAGGACATCGAGGTCGTCCGTGTGCCGCTCGCGGAGATCCCGGAGCGGGTGGCGCGCGGCGAGATTCAGCACGCCCTGGTGGTCGTGGCGTTCGCCTACGCCTTTGGGCTGGGGACGAAAGTCCGATAATATGCATTATGTCAACTTATCTGAGAGGGCTAAGCTTCGGGGGCTGCGCTGGCTCGCCGCGGCCTGCCTCGTGCTCGTGGCCAGCTGCGACTCCTGCCACGAAAAGGCCCCCAAGCTCTCGGGCCAGCCGCCATCCACCGGCGCGGTCTTGCCTGACGACTTCGAGCGCGTCTACGCCGCCATCCTGGTCCGCAACCGCACCGATCAAGAGCGCGCGACCGACTGGAACGGGCGCTACTCCGGCAACTGGGTCCGCTGGGTCGGCAAGGTGATGTCCGTGACCGACCACTCGATCACCATCAAGCAGCGCTCCGACACGAGCACGTTCGACGTGTCGCTCGGGCTCGACAACGAGCACCTCGCGCAGGCCCGCCAGAACCTGCAGCGCGGCTCGATCATTCAGTACATGGGGAAGCTGGATTCGTACGACGACATCTGGCGGACGTTCTACCTCGTCCAGGGGGTCATCCTCGAGCCGCCCGCGCTCCTCGACCTCGGGCTCGGCAAATGATCCGGAGCGGCGTCCCGTCCAGGTGAAACTCGGCGCGGAGCTGGTTGGCGAGGTACCGCTGATACGAGAAGTGCACGCCCTCGGGATAGTTCACCGACAGGACGAAGGTCGGCGGTGAGGTCTCGGCCTGGGTGATGTAGTACAGCTTGACCGGCAGCCCCTTGAACAGCGACGGCGGATGCCGATCGACGATGCCCTCGAACCACCGGTTTAGCGCGCCCGTCGGCACGCGGGTCGTGTAGGCCTTGTGCGAATGGTGCACGGCGTCCATCAGCCGCTTGATGCCCTTGCCGGTCTGGGCCGAGACGTGGACGACCCGCGCCCACGGGATGAACTGCAGCTTGCGGTTGAGCTCTTCGCGCAGCTTGTTCTCTTGCTTGCTGTCGTAGAGGTCGCACTTATTGAAGCAGATCACTAAGCCGCGGCCGGCGTCGTGGCAGATGCCGGCGATCTTGGCCTCCTGCTCGGCGAGACCCTGCGCCCCGTCGACGACGAGCACCGCGATCTCGGCGCGCAGGATGGCCTTCTCCGCCATCGCGACCGAGATCTTCTCGTTGGCCGAGTCGAGCTTGGCGCGCTTGCGGATGCCCGCGGTGTCGATGACCAGGTACTCGCGCCCGTCGTAGTCGATGACCGCGTCGATCGGATCGCGGGTCGTGCCGGCGCGCGCATCGACGAGGACGCGCTCCTCACCGAGGAAGCGGTTGAGCAGCGAGGACTTGCCGGCGTTGGGGCGGCCGACCAGCGCGATGCGGATCGGGGCCTTCTGCTCCTCGTCGTCCTCCGGGAGATCGCGCAGCGACGGCGCGTGCGGCAGGCGCGCGACGATCGCGTCGCACAGGTCGCCGACCGCGCGGCCGTGCTGGGCCGAGATGCCGATCACCTCGTCGACCCCGAGCTGCCACAGCTCGGCGACCATGGTCTCGTCCGCCTGGCGATCGATCTTGTTGGCCGCGATGATCACCGGCTTGCCGAGCTTGCGCAGCTCGGTGAGCACCTCGCGATCGCTCGGCAGCAGGCCCGTCTTGGCGTCGCAGACCATGACGACCAGCTCGGCCTCCTTGGCGCCCGCGAGGCTCTGCTTCAGGATCCCGCGCTCGAGCGTCGCGCTGTCGGGCTTGGCCGCGTCGAAGTCGAGCCCACCGGTGTCGACGACGCGGAACAGCTTGCCCGTCCACTCGGCCTTGCCGTAGCGGCGGTCGCGCGTCGTGCCAGCCTCGTTCTCGACGATGGCGTGGTGCCCGCCGCACAGGCGGTTGAACAGCGTCGACTTACCCACGTTGGGGCGACCGACGAGGGCGACCAGCGGTCCCCTGCCCTTGTGTCTATTGCCGGCCGTCATATCCGAGCTCCACCAGCATGCCTGGGTCTTCGGTCCAGTCCTCGTCGACGCGCACGAACAGCGACAGGTGCACCGGGCAGTCGAGCAGCTTGCCGATCTCGGCGCGCGCCTTGGTGCCGATGTCGCGGATCTGCTGCCCGCCGTCGCCGACGACGATCTTCTTCTGCGCCAGCTTCTCGACGTGGATCGTCGCTTCGATGACGACGTCGTTCTTCTCGGGGCGCTCGGTGAAGCTGTCGATGCTGACCGCCACCGAGTGCGGCACCTCCTGGCGCGTCGCCAGGAAGACCTGCTCGCGGATGAACTCGGCGGCCAGGAAGCGCTCGGCGCGATCGGTCAGCATCTCTTCGGGGAAGAGCGCCTCACCCTCGGGCAAGTGGCTGACGAGCACCTTGGCCAGGCGCTCGACGTTATCGTTCTTGCGCGCCGAGATCGGCACGACGTCGAGGAAGGCCGGCTCCTTGATCGCCGCGTACTGAGCGAGCAGCGGCAGCAGCAGCTTCTTGTCCTTGTAATAGTCAACCTTGTTGACCACCAGGACGCAGGGCTTGCCCGAGCGCTTGACCTCCTCGAAGACGTAGCGCGTGCCCTCGTCGATCAGCTTCTGCGGGGCGACGCGCCCGCGCTGCAGGCGCGCCGGCTCCACCGGCGGCGGCTCGACGATCACCGCGACGAGGTCGACCTCGTCGAGCGCCGACAGCGCTGCTTCGACCATGTAGACGTTGAGCTTCGAGCGACCGCGGCCGTGCGGCTTGTGGAGGCCAGGCGTGTCGACGAGCGCGAGCTGGCCCTCGGGGAGGTTCTTGACGCCGAGGATGCGGTTGCGGGTCGTCTGTGGCCGCGACGTGGTGATCGCGACCTTCTGGCCGAGCAGCGCGTTGAGCAGCGTCGACTTGCCGACGTTCGGTCGGCCGACGAGCGCCACTTTGCCGGCGCGAAAATGCGGGTGGTTGCCCATGACGCGGCGGTCCTTAGCACAACTGCCGCTCCGTCGTAACCCCAGTCGACATACAGCGGTTGACCTCGTGCCGTGGCCCCTCTAATGATGCCGCCTGGTTCGCATGACTTTCTCCGTCGCGCTCTCTCTGGTGCTCGGCCTGGTCGGGGCGGTGCTCGCCGTGTCCTGGCTGGCACCGTCGGCGGTCGTGCTCTCGGCGCTCGGGCTCTACCTCGCCTTCCGCTCCCGGCAGAAGGCCAAGTTCATGAACGAGCCGACCCGCCTCCAGACGCTGGCGGTGGTGCTCAACCTGCTGACGCTCGGCACCGGTGCGGTGGCGGTCAGCCAGTTCGGCGCGACGTTCCTCTGGATCTGGCGCAGCGACGCGCCGCAGATCCGCGACTTCCAGAAGACCTTTAGCGCCGCGATCGCGCCGCTGCCCGATGGTGGCGCGGCGATCGACCTGCGGCCGGCCGGCAAGTAGCAAGGGAGACCACGCCAACGATGCCACCCAATCCCTCGAGCTTTTCGAAGAGCCTCTACTTCGGCCACATCCCCGAGGAGCTGATCTTCCCCTATCCGAGCCTCGGCAAGGACGATCGCGAAAACTTAAAGCTGATTCTAGATTCCCTGCACAAGTTCGCCGCGGAGAAGATCGACTCGGCCAAGATCGACGACGAGGGCAAGATCGATCGCGCCCTCCTCGACGAGCTCGCCGAGATGGGGCTGTGCGGCCTGGTCGTGGACGAGAAGTACGGCGGCATCGGCCTGTCGGTGACGGCGTACGCCCGGGTCTTCGAGGATCTGGCCGCCATCGACTCCTCGATCGCGGTGACGCTCGGCGCGCACCAGTCGATCGGCTACAAGGGCATCCTGCTGTTCGGCAACGACGAGCAGAAGGCTCGCTACCTGCCGCGGCTCGCGTCGGGAAAGACCTTCGCCGCCTTCTGCCTCACCGAGCCGACCTCCGGCTCGGACGCCGCGTCCATCAAGACGCGCGCGGTCGAGCAGCCCGACGGCAGCTTCCTGCTGTCGGGCAGCAAGCTGTGGATCACCAACGGCAGCATCGCCGACGTGTTCACGGTCTTCGCCCAGACCACGGTCACACGCGACGGCGAGTCCAAGGATCGCATCACCGGCTTCATCGTCGAGCGCGGCCCTGGCGTCACCCACGGCCCCGATGAGAAGAAGCTCGGCATCAAGGGCTCGGCGACCGCCGCGGTGTACTTCGACAACGTGCGGGTGCCCAAAGAGAACGTGCTCGGCTCCGTCGGTGGCGGCTTCAAGGTCGCGATGGGCATCCTCAACAATGGCCGCCTCTCGCTCGCCGCCGGCGCGGTCGGTGTCGCCAAGCACGTCACCAAGCTGTCGCTCGATCATGCAGTCAACCGTCGTCAGTTCGGTCGCCCGATCGCCTCGTTCGGGCTGATCAAGGACAAGATCGCGCAGATGGTGATGGACACCTACGCGGCCGAGTCGATGGTGTACCTCACCACCGGCCTGGTCGACCGCGGCGTCGAGGACTACGCGCTCGAGAGCGCCTGCTGCAAGGTCTACGGCTCCGAGATGCTGTGGCGGGTGGTCAACGAGTCGCTGCAGATCGCCGCCGGTGTCGGCTACATGAAGGAGTATCCGTACGAGCGCATCCTGCGCGACGCGCGCATCAACCTCATCTTCGAGGGCGCCAACGAGGTGCTGCGCTGCTTCATCGCGCTGTCTGGCATGCAGGGGCCCGGAGAGCGCCTCGCCCAGCTCGCCGACGCGATCCGCTACCCGCTGCGCGGCTACGGCCTGGCGGTGGACTTCGTCCTCGACAAGATCAAGACCCAGTACTACGGCGGCGAGGGGCTCTCCAAGGTCCACCCCCAGCTCAAGAAGGAGGCGGTCCTCTTCGAGGACTGGGTGCCGGAGCTCGCCAAGAACGTCGAGAAGACGCTGCGCAAGCATGGACGCGAGATCTCGGAGATGCAGTTCGTGCAGCGGCGGATCGCCGACATCACGATCGATCTCTACCTGATGATCGCCTGCATCAGCCGGTGCTCGATGCAGCTCGAGAACCACGGACCCGCCGCCGAGCGTGAAGCCAAGATCTGCCGCGCCACGGTTCGCCGGGCGGCCGCCCGCATCAAGAAAAACATCCGAGACTTCGAGGAGAACGACGACGAGCTACTAAAGTCCATCGCGCAAGACACCTACGAACAACTCCACTACCCCTTCGATCTGGTGCTCGACCCATGAACATGAAGACGAACACGAACTACTACGCCCTGGCTCTGTTTTTGTGCGGTGCAGCAAGCCTCGCCACCGGCTGTGACAACAACACCACCAAGGGCGGCTCGGTCAGCGCCGAGAACTTCGCCACGCAGCTCGCCGAGGCGTCGTGCGAAGGCGGGGTCGAGTGCGGCCTGGTCATCGCCACCGAGGTGGCCGCCTGCAAGACCAAGGCGAAGGCGGACGCTGCCAAGCCGACCGCGTACGACGTCGCCGCGGCGGTCAAGGCCGGGCGCCTGACCTTCGACTCGACCCAGGCCAAGGCGTGCATCGCGGCAGCGAAGAACCCGCCGAGCTGTTCGATCTCGTACCAGTACTTCGGCGCCGAGTGCCAGAACATCGTCAAGCCCGCCGTCGCGGCCGGCGGCACCTGCCAGTCGGACCAGGAGTGCACCACCGGCAAGTGCGGCGGATCGTCCGCCTCGGGTTGCGCGGGCAAGTGCGTCACCCCGGTCGCCGATGGCATGGAGTGCGATGACACGACCAAGTTCTGCGGGGCCAACTCGTACTGCGCGTACGCCCCCGACGCCATGGACGGCGATCCAGGGACCTGCACCGCGTACAAGGCGCCCGGTGCGACCTGTGCGTCGAGCAACGAGTGCGATCTGTCGCACTGGTGCCGCGGCACCTCGTCGATGCCGACCGTGATGCAGTGCCGCGTGCCCCCGGGCGTCGGCGAGCCGTGCGAGACGTTCTTCTACGGCATCTTCCACAACTGCGCGGGCGCGAGCTTCTGCCTCGTCGACAACCCAGAGACGGGCACCGGTACCTGCAAGGCGCTCGTCGCCGCGCAGGGCACCTGCACCGACGGCTCGGACTGCGCGCCGGGCGCGACCTGCACGGGCCTCGTCTTCGATCAGGACACCGGTGCGGTGACGACGCCTGGCAAGTGCCTGCCCTTCCTGGCGCCGGGCGCGACCTGCGATCCGATGCAGTCGTACAACAACTGCCCGTCGGAGTATCCCTGCGATGAGGCGAGCAAGACCTGCAAGAAGCCGGCGTCGGGCGTCGGCACCGACTGCTCGATGAACTACTGCCCGAGTGGTCTGTACTGCGACAATTCGCTCAAGTGCCAGACGCCGGTCGACTTCGGGGGCACCTGCACCGCGCTCGACACCAACGTCGAGGGAGCGGAGGAGCCGTGCAAGGAGGGCACCTGCAGCGGCGGCAAGTGCGCGCTCGTCTGCATGTAGCGGGGGCGTTGGCTAGGTAGGAACCGGGGGCGCGATCGCGCCCCCGGGATCGTCATCAGGGCTCGCTTCCGACGGGCCTCAACTCACTTCAGCGATTCGATCTTCTTGTCGCGCAGCTCCTTCAACTGCGCCGCGATCGGCACGTCCCCGATCGCGGCCAGCGTCTCGTCGATGAGACGGATGTCCTCCTCGGTCAGCTTGCGCAGCGACTCGTGCGCCCGCTTGAAGTGCTCGAAGAACTCGACCAGCTCATCGCCCTTGCGCAGGTTGTAGATCACGCCGAGCTTCCCGTCGCGAATGCGGTCGAGATAGGTCTGCACCTTGAACAGCGGGCCCGCGACCTTGTGGGTCAGCACGATGCCATAGGCCGACAGCACCAGCGCGAGCAGGAGGCCGAACGCCACCAGCGACCAGACGAGCACCTGATCGCTTTCCTTGAACTGGCGGGCCAGCTCCTGGGCCAGCTCGTCGGTTGGATCCATCGCCCGCACCGCCACGACCCGTGAGGCCTCCTTGGCCTTGCTCATCACGACGTAGCCGAGGCCGCCGGTCAGCACCGTCGAGATGCCGACCATCGTCAGCGTGTAGCGGAGCTGATAGCGCCAATCGAGGATGTAGTTCTTGAGCTTGCGGTTGCTCTTGCCACCCTTTTGAGGAACCGTGCCGCCTTGCTCCGCCATTGCCGCTCCTTATCGCAGCGTAGAGAGAAACTTGCTCACGTCATCGCGCAGCGCTTCGCTCGCCGCCGCGAGACAGTCGCGCTTGCCAGCCTCGACCCCCGAGACCCCCGTCTGCAGCGAGGCGCCTGCGGACGTCATCACCTTGATCGACTTTTGCGGGTAGGTCGCGACGAACGCCTTGACGTCGCAATCGATCGTCGCTGACCCGCCTGCCTGGCTCACCGACAGGCGCTGGATCGACCCGTCGATGATGTAGCCCTCCAGCTTCTTCTGGGACAGCACCGTCGCCGCCGGCGCGTCCGACCCCGCGACCTCGAGCGTGATGCCCGGCACCTTGCGCAGCTCCTTGGTGAGCGACTCGCGCACGAGCTTGAGCCCCTCGGGGCTCTTGCCTGCCTGAAAGCCGATCGCCATGAAGTAGCGCGCGCCCTTGACCTCTTGAGGGGGCGGCGCGCTCTTGGCCGCCGCGACCTTCTCGAGCGAGGCCTTGGCCTGGTTGCGCACGAACTCGCTCGGGTCGCGCGTCGCCTCGAGGAGCGCGTTGGCCGAGGTCGGATCGGCGAGCTTGCCGAGCGACGTGGCCGCGACGCCGCGCACGGACTCGTCCGAGTCCTTGAGCGCCTGGATGAGCGCGGGCACGGAGCGCGGATCGGCGAGCTTGCCGAGCACGAGCGCGGCCTGAACGCGGACCTTGTGGGAGGGATCCTGGAGCAGCGAGCGCGTCAGATCATCGATGCGATCGGCCCGAGCCGAGCCCGAGACGGCATAGAGGAACGCGATGGCGATCGCCCAGCGGCGCGAAGAGGACATGCAGCCTCTCGGTAACTTTACGCCGTCTGTCGGCGCAGCGGAAGAGGGACGACGCTGCCTTGCCGAATATTTAGGGTCGGGCGGAGCGCCGGGTCAGGCCACCCAGTCGGGATCGGTCGCGTACTGGGCGATGAGCTCGACGTAGTGCTGTGCCGAGTCGGTCATCCAGCCGAGCTCCTCCTCGGTCAGGGGCCGCTTGACCCGGGCCGGGGCGCCGACCGCGAGGTGCCCTGACGGGATCTTCGTGCCCGGCGTGACGAGGGCGCCCGCGCCGATGATGCAGCGATCGCCAATCTCGGACTCGTCGAGCAGGATCGCGCCCATGCCGATGATGCAGGCGTCGCCGACCGTGCAGCCGTGCAGAGTCACCCCGTGCCCGACGGTGACGCGGCTGCCGACGACGGTGGGGTGCTGGCCGTGGGTGACGTGGATGACGGTGTTGTCCTGGATCGACGTCTCCTCGCCGATCCGAATGTGGTGGACGTCGCCACGCAACACCGCGCCGAACCAGATGCTCGAACGCGCGCCGATCTCGACGTCGCCGATCACCGTCGCTGTGTCGGCGACGAACGCGCTCGCGTCGACGCGGGGGCGCTTGCCTGCAAAGCCTCGAATCAGTCCGCGGTGGTTCACAGCCAGCTCCTCCATCGTGGGTTGCGGAAGCAGCGTCGGTGCAGCAGCACACCCAGCGCCGTGCCGATCAGATCGGCGGTGAGATCGCCCAGGTCGTTGCCGCTGCGCCCGGGTACGAAGGATTGATGGTACTCGTCGGTGGCTCCGTAGAGTCCGCCGAGCCCGACCGCGAGCGCGGCGAGCCCGACGCCGACCGGCTCTTCGGAGCGACGCAGCGCCCGGACCAGCAGCAGCCCGAGCCCGGCGTACTCGACGGCGTGCACCAGCTTGTCGGCGTGGGGGACGACGAGCCGCGGCAGCTGACGCGCCGGGCGCGACGAGAAGAAGAAGATCAGCGCCGCGTAGACGACGAGCGGCCCGAGTCGCCAGCCGAGCCGCCGCAGCCCGCCTGGCACTAGGCGACGACCGCGAGCCGACGGAGCGGGCGGCGCTCGCTCGGCGAGACCTCGAGGCTGGCGAGGCGTCCGAGCAGCGTGTGGCGCCCCGCCGCCTCGATCCGGACGTCGACCATCGCTCCGATGAGGCCCGCCACGCGCTCGGCGGCCAGCCCCTCGGGGATCGGGAAGTTGACCATCTCGTTGCCGGTCGTCCGTCCGCAGAGCTCATCGGCCGAGCGCGTCGCCCTGCCCTCGACGAGGACGGGCGTCGTGCGCCCGACCCAGCGGGCGAGCCGCCGGCGACTGATCGCGGCCTGGATCCGCTGCACCTCGACGAGGCGGGCGCGCTTGACCTCGTCCGGGACGTCATCCCGCAGCTTGAGCTTGAGGGCGGGCGTATCAGGCCGCGGCGAGTACTCGAACGAGTAGATGAAGTCGTACTCGACCGCCTCGAGCAGCGACACGGTCTCCGCGAAGTCCTCGTCGGTCTCCCCGGGATAGCCGACGATGATGTCGGTCGACAGCGAGATGTCGGGGACCATGGCGCGCAGCAGCTCGACCTTGGCGAGATACTCTTGGCGGGTGTACTCGCGCACCATGCGGCGCAGCGTGCGCGACGAGCCCGCCTGCACCGGCAGGTGGACCCAGCGCGACAGCGTCGGCAGATCGCGATGCGCACGCGCCACCGCCTCGGTGAAGTCCTTGGGGTGCGACGTCGTGTAGCGCAGGCGCAGCAAGCCGGGCACCGCGGCGACGCGCCCGAGCAGCGCCGCGAAGTCGTCGCCATCGGGGCTGCCGAGGCCGTGGTAGCTGTTGACGTTCTGGCCGATCAGCGTCACCTCGCGAGCCCCGAGCGCGACGAAGCGCTCCACCTCGGCGACCACCTCGTCGGCGGGCCGCGAGACCTCCTTGCCCCGCGTCGCCGGGACGATGCAGTAGGCGCAGTGGTTGTCGCAGCCCTTCTGGATCGTCACGAGCGCGGTGACCGCGACGTCCTGCGGGCGCGGGCTGGCGGAGAGGAAGCGGTAGTCCTCGACCTCGACGACGTCGGTGGCGGCGAAGCGCCCGCCCTGCTCGTGGCGCTGGACGAGCTCGGCGAGCTGCGGGATCATGTCGGGCCCGAACGTGAAGTCGACCATCGGCGCGCGCTCGAGGAGCCGGTCGCCTTCTTGCTGGGCGACGCAGCCACCGACGGCGAGGACCAGCCCGGGCCGGTTGGCCTTCCACTCGCGGTAGCGCCCCGCCTCGCTGACGAGCTTGTGCTCGGACTTTTCGCGGATCGCGCAGGAGTTGAGGACGACGAGGTCGGCGTCTTCGGCGCGCTCGGCGACGGCGTAGCCCGCCTGCGTGAGCAGCTCGTACATACGGCTGGTGTCGTAGTCGTTCATCTGACAGCCGAAGTTTTGAATGTAGACCCGCCGCACGCAGGCGGAAGCTAGCCAACGCGCCGCCGTCGGTCAAGGCGCGCACGCCCGTCGCGTTGGTGTAGAGTCCCTTCTGCCATGCAGACTCCTCCCCCCAAGCCCTCGCCCCTCGCCCGCCTGGTTCGCTCGCTCGGTCGCCTCTACCGGGTCGGGCTACCGCAGCTCGACGGTGCGCTCACCGTACGCGGCCTCAAGGCGCCGGTCGAGGTGCGCCGCGATCGGTACAGCGTCCCGCACATCCGGGCGCGCAGCGTCGAGGATCTGCTCTTCGCCGAGGGCTGGGTGCACGCGTCCGATCGGCTGTGGCAGATGGAGCTGCACCGCCGCGTCGGACAGGGGCGGCTCTCCGAGCTGATCGGCGAGATCGGGGTGTCGACCGACGAGCTGGTGCGCACGATCGGGTTTCATCGCGCGGCGCGGCGCGACGCCCAGACGATCGACCCCGAGACGCGCGCGCTCTTCGATGCCTACGTCGCGGGCATCAACGCCTTCCTCGAGCAGAACCGCTTCTCGCCGCCGATCGAGCATCTCCTGCTCGGCGTCCGTCCCGAGCCCTGGCGCATCGAGGACAGCCTGGTGTGGGCCAAGGTGATGGCCTTCGGCCTCGCGCTCAACTGGACCAGCGAGCTCGTCGTCGCCAGCCTCGTCTCCAAGCTCGGCCCGGAGCGCGCCCGCGAGCTGTTCCCCGAGTACCCGGGCGACCACCCCACCATCGTCCCTGACACGGGGCCCGCCGGGTTCCCGGCCGAGACGGCGGTCAAGATCCTTGACGAGCTCAAGCGCAGCGCGCGCGACCTGCCACTGCCGACGATCGCCGGCATGAGCAACAACTGGGTGGTCGCCGGCAAGCGCTCCGAAACCGGCCATCCGCTGCTCGCCAACGATCCGCACCTGGCGCTGCAGCTGCCGTCGATCTGGTACGAGACGCACCTCGACGCGCCGGGCTACCACGCCACTGGCGTGTCGCTCGCGGGCCTGCCGGGGATCCTCATCGGCCACAACGAGCACATCGCCTGGGGGATCACCGCAGCGCTCATCGACACGCAGGATCTCTTCCTCGAGCAGTTCCACCCCGAGCGCCTCCATCAGTACAAGGTCGGCGACGAGTGGAAGACCGCGACCGTGTACAAGGAGGAGATCCGCGTCAAGGGCGAGGCGCGACCGCGCGTCCTCAGCGTCGTCGAGACCCACCACGGTCCGATCTTGAGCGCGTCGGGGCCGATCGCGGAGCGCGAGGCGGCGCCGAAGTTCGCGCTGCGCTGGACCGGCCTCTCCGAGGTCTTCGCGTCGCGCGCGCTCCTCGGGCTCAACCGCGCCAAGGACTGGCAGGAGTTCAACGCGGCGCTCGACGACTGGACGGATCCGGCGCTCAACTTCGTCTACGCCGATCGCGACCACATCGGCTACCGCATGGCAGGGCGCATCCCGCGCCGCAAGCACGGCGTCGGCGCGGTGCCGGTGCCAGGCTGGGATCCCGACTACGACTGGCAGGGCTTCGTCCCCAACGACGAGATGCCGCGGAGCTTCGATCCCGAGCGCGGCTACCTCGCGTCTGCCAACAACCAGATCGTCGGCCAGACCTGGCCCCACCTCGTCTCGGTGCACTCGATGAACGGCGCGCGCGCCGCGCGCATCGAGCAGCTCCTCGAGGCGCGCCCCAAGCACTCGCTGCAGTCGCTCAACGCGATGCAGATCGATCAGTTCTCCTCGGCGGCGCTGCGCTGGCGCGATCTCCTCAACCGCGAGCGCGGCGCTCTGCTAGCGCACCCGTCGCTGACCCTGGTCGAGCCGATCGCGACCGCGCTGCTCGATGAGCTCTCGGACTGGAACGGCGTCCTCGACGCCGAGTCGCGCCCGGCCGCCGTCTACGAGCTGGTGCAGTACTTCGCGCAGCGTCGGCTCTTCCTGCCGCACCTCGGCGCACTGACCGATCACTATCTCGGCGTCGGCTTTCACCCGCTGCTCGCGCCCGTGGTGCTGCCCAACTTCGATCACACCCAGTGGGTCGCGCTGCGCTTCTTCGAGGAGAACCGCCAGGACTGGCTGCGCGACAGCGCCAACCAGCCCACCAGCCGCGCCGCGCTCCTCGCTTCGTCGCTCGCCGACGCGATCTCCTACCTGCGTCAGACGTTCGGTGAGGATCGGAGCCGCTGGGTGTGGGGAGAGGTTCACCCCGCCGAGTTCGCGCATCCGCTCGGCAGCAAGAAGCCGCTCGACGCGATCTTCAACCGCGGACCGTATCGCTTCGGTGGCGACGTGAACACCGTCTGGCAGGCGAGCTTCGTGCCCAAGCTGCCGTTCACCTGCGCGGGCGGCTTCACCGCTTCGTGGCGCCAGGTGATCGACCCGAGCAACTGGGACGCCAGCCTGGGCATGGGCACCTCCGGGCAATCGGGGCACCCGGCCAGCCCGCACTACGACGACCAGATCGAGGCATGGCGACGGGGTGAGCTCCACCCGATGCCGTTCAGCGATGCGGCGAGCGAGCGCTTGACCGTCCACCGCCTCGTGCTGCAACCCTGATTCGCGCGCGGCGCTCCCTCAGCGCCAGTCGTCTCGGCTCAGGTCGTCAACCATCTTGACCAACGACGCGAGGTCGCTGGCGTACTCGACGCGCGTGCACAGCGGCTCGTACGCGCGCATCGCCGAGTCACCGAACCCCCAGCTCGCCTGCGGCTCCGGGTTGAGCCAGACCAGGCGCTCAGCGCGCTCGGCGATCTGGTGGAGCGCCCAGGCCTCGTCCGGGTGGTAGTTGTTGCGGCCGTCGCCGATGACGATCACCGTGGTCCGCGACGTGACGTGCTCGAGCTGTCGACGGGCGAACAGCCGAAACACCCGACCATAGTTCGAGTTGCCGAAGACGTTGATCCGATCGCCGCGCAGCGCGAGCTCGATCGCCTTGTCGAGGGAGGCGTGGCGAAACAGGTCGGTCACATCGGCCACGTCGGCGACGAAGACGTAGGAGCGGACATCGTCGAAGAGCTCCTGCAGCGAGTAGGTCAGCTCGAGCATGAAGCGCGTCGTATGCCGTACCGAGTCCGAGATGTCGCACAACACCACCAGTCTCGGCTTGTGGCGTCGACGCTGGCGCCGCACGAGGCGCAGCGGCACGCCGCCGGTCTGCAGCGAGCGACGCACCGTGCGGCCGACGTCGAGACGGCCGAGCCGCCGGCGCGTTGGGCGCAGGCGGGCGACGGCGCGCAGGCGATCGGCCAGCCGCTGGAGCTCGCGCCGCAGGAGGCCGAGCTCGCGATCGGACAGCGCACCGAGCGGCCGATGCAGCGGCTGGCTGCGATCGATCTCGGCGGCGCGCGCCTGCCGCTCGACGAGCGTTCGGTCGACGTGCTCACGCAGCTCGCGCCGTCGCCGCAGGAGCTCCTGCTGGAGGGCCGCGCGCACCTTGTCGGCCTGCTCGGGGGGCAGCAGGCGGCCCAGTCGATCGTGCAGCCCCTGCAGATCGCCCACCGATGCGGAGAGGCGATTCCACAGCTGCTGGGCGAAGAAGCCAGCTTGCAGCGCCGAGGCGAGCCGCTCGGCCTGGGCCCCGAGCCCGGCGAGCAGGAGCAGCGTCTCGATGTTGTCGCCGCGGAGCCCCAGCAGGCCGCGCACGACCGGCTGCAGGCGCGCCGCCTCATCGGCGAGCAGGGCGAGGATGCGCTCGCGATCGTTCTCGTCGATCGCCGCGGCGCGCAGCGCAGCGACGAGCGGGGGCTCGTTCTCCTCGCTCTCGCCCAGGTGGTGATCGACGAGGAGGCGCCAGAGCTCGTCGAAGATCGCCCCGTCGGCGGCGCGCTTTACCAGCGTCGCGGCGAGCGCGGCTCGCACGACCTTGGGATCGTCGAGCGGCACCGTGAGGAGCGCCCCGACCGCGTCGAGGACCTCTCCGGTCGACACGCGCACCCCGTTGTGACGCAGCGCCTCGGCCAGCCCCAGGGCAGCACCGACGATCATGCCTTGGTCAGCTCGGCGAGCAGACGATCGAGATCGCTTGGATCGTCGATGCCGAAGGCACGGATCTCGCCCTTGCCGTCGAGCACGATCACCGTCGGCAGCGAGCGAACGCGGTAGCGACGAAAGATCCGGTTGTCTGGATCCGCGACCACGGCGTGGGACAGGCCGAACCGCGCCCCGACCTTGGCGACGACGTCGCGCTCCTCAGGCGAGATGCTCACCACCGTCACGCCGCGGCTCGCGTACTCCTCGGAGAGGCGTCGAATGTGCGGCATCTCGGCGATGCACGGCCCGCACCACGTGGCGAAGAAATCGAGGACCACGATCCGTCCGCGCAGCGCGCGCAGCGACGCGAACTTCGGCCCCGAGACGACGTCCGGGACGAAGTCGGGCGCCATCCCCTCGTCGAGATCGTCGGCCTTCTTGGCCTCGAGGACGACCTCGACCTGGCGCTCGCTCGCGCGGCCGCGCAGGCGCAGCTTGAGCCGATCCCCGACCTTGTGCGCGCGGATCGCCGTCACCGCCTCGGCCACGGTCGCGACGCGCTGTCCGTTGACCGCCAGCAGGATCTCGTCTTTGCCGAGCTGCGCGCGCTCGGCCGGGGAGCCGCTCTGCACCTCGACGATCCGCGGCGCGCCCTGCTCGTCCGGATCGAGCACGACGCCCAGCCACGGCGCGCCGGTCGCTGGCGCGGCCGGGGACGCAGGGGGCGGCGCTGGCCTCGCCCCAAGGCGCGGCGCGGCCACTGCTGCCACCGCGGCGAGCGTCGCCACCGAGAGTCCGAGCCCGAACACCGCCTTCATGCGTAGCCGTTGCTGCGAAACCATGTGACCGCCTTCTCCACCGTGACCTCGAACGGCGTCGCCGGCAAGTGGAGCTCACGCTTTGCCTTGCCGCCGTCGAAGTAGTGCGGGTACGAGGTGAACCGCAGCCCCTTGTACGTCGCCGTCGGTCGCCGGTTACGCAGGCGCCCCCATTGCTCGAGCGCCGCCGCGTACCCGAGCGCCACGGCGCGTGGCAGCTTGACGTCGGGCACGCGCACCCCCGCGACCTTCGAGACGGTGCGGTAGAAGTCGCGAAAGTGCACGTTGTGTGTCGCCAGGATGTACCGCTCCCCGACGCGGCCGTGCTCCTCGGCAAGGACGTGGCCGAGCGCGCAGTCGTCGACGTCGATCAGCGAGAGGCCCGAGTCGATGTAGCCGGGGATGCCGCCACGCAGCGCCTCCAGGATGAAGCCGCCCGTCGGCGTGGGGCCGATGTCGCGCGGCCCAAACGGGAACGACGGGTTGACGATGACCAGCGGCAGCCCCTCGTCGGCGAAGCGCTTGGCGTCGAGCTCCGAGAGCCACTTGCTGCGCATGTAGCTGTTGCCGTGCTGCCAGTCGGCGTCGGTGAAGAGATCCTCTTCGGTCGACGGCTGCCCGTCGCTGCGCGAGCCCACCGCGGCGATCGACGAGGTGAAGACGACCCGGCTCAGCCCCGCCTTGTACGCGGCCCACAGGACGGTCTTGCTGCCCTCGACGTTGACCCGATACATGAGGCCCGGATCGGGCAACCAGAGCTGGTAGATCGCCGCGAGGTGGAAGAGGCGATCGCAGCCAGCGACGGCGCGGGTCATCGCGGCGCGGTCGGTGATGTCGCCCTCGACGACCTCGACGTCGAGGCCGTCGAGGTTCGTCCGGCGCTCGCCCGGCGCTAGCAGCGCGCGCACGGCGCGGCCGCGCGCCAGGAGCTGGCGCACCACGGCGGATCCGATGAACCCTCCCGCTCCGGTTACTAAGGTCTTGTCGTTACTCATGAAGATGTTTACCTACATGTAGGAGATTTGACTTACATGTGGACTGATGTAGACTAAGTCCATGGCGCTTATGAAGTCTGCGATGAAGATCAACAAACGCGAATCGATGCGATTCGAGAAGGCCTTCCCCGTCGTCATGCGCTCGGACGCCTTCGGCGAGAGCGTGGTCGTGGCGCGCAACATCAGCTCGGGCGGCATCCTGCTCGAGGTCGATGAGCCGCTGCCCCTCGGGACGCGGGTCAAGATCGTCTTCTCCATGCCCGACTCGCACGCTACCATCGTTGCGCTCGGCGAGGTCAAGAACCACTACTTCCTCAACTTCGCCGATGAGCACGGGCCCCGCTCCCTGACCGGGATGGCAGTCCGCTTCCTCGAGTTCGAGGAGGAGTCCAAGGAGCAGCTCGGCGCCGGTCTGGCCCGGCTACGAATCCTGCACTAGCCGGCTGCAGCGCGCTCTCTGTCCGTCGCGAATTTGACAGGTCGCCCCCTCGGCGACACAGTCGGTCGAGGTGCTGTCGCTGCTCCCCTCGGTCCTCTTTTGGGGCCTTCTCGCCGTCGACCTCGGTGCGCCGCCGATTCCGCCCGTCGAGCCTCCGGCGCGTCAGCGGGTGGCGGCCGTCCTGGCGCGCCTCGCCAGCCCCGATCCCCAGGCTCGCCTCCTCGCAGCGACCGAGCTCGCGGCGATGGGCGACGCGCACTACGGCGCGCTCGTCGAGGCGCTGTTCCGCCCACGCGGCGCCCCGCCCGATGCGCTTCGGCCGATCATCCTGCTGACCGGCGCTCAGGTGCCCAACTGGAAGAGCAGCGATCCGCTCTGGGTGCGGCGCACCGAGCCCAAGTGGGTGCCCAAGTTCAAGGGCGACAAGCGCCCCAAGCGTCCACCACCCATCGAGCCCGAGGCGGTCGACTGGCTCGTCGCGCTCAACGGCGTCGCCCTCGACCACCCAGAGCTGGCTGCCCTCGATCCCGCGACCAAGGTGCTGGCGCAGCTCGAGGCGATCGAGGTCGTCGCCCTGCTGCGCGCCATCGGCGCGACCCATCGGCCTGAGGCGGTCGCGCCGCTCTTCCGCTTCGCCTTCGAGCCCGAGGGAATCTTCCGCGACGAGTGCGGCCGGCAGCTCCGCGCCATCGGCGACGCCGCGGTGCCCGAGCTCGTGCCGCTCCAGCACCGGGCCCCGCTGCCCAAGATGCGACGCTACGCCGCCTTCCAGCTCGATCGGCTGGACCGCGCCAACCCGAAGAAGGCCCTCGCCGCCATGCCCGACGATCGCCTCCGCGCGGCGCTGCTCCACCAGTACGGCGAGGTGCGCGCGCTCGACTCCGTCGAGCCAGTGCTCGACTACGTCGATGCCGAGTCGCTGCGGGTTCGCCGCGAGGCGCGGTGGGCATGGCTGCGCTTCGTCGCGGGCAAGGCTCCACCGCCGGCGCCCAAGCGCCACCGCAAGCTGCCGGGCGGCAAGGAGGAGACCGAGGAGAAGCCGGACTACCTCACCTATCGCGAGCTCGCCGAGCTGGCGCTGCAGCGGCGGCTCACCGTCGAGCTCCCCGAGCTCGTCGCCGGCAAGCAGACCGCCGAGGAGCTGACGCAGCGCATGTTTGCGCACTACGACGCGCGCCGCGCCGAGAAGTGGCTGACCCTGTACCAGAGCGCGGTCACCGCGTACGACGCGGGCCAGCGGGACAGCGCGCTCGGTACGATGACCGAGATCCTGGCGCACGAGCCCGCCTTCCTCCATCGCGCCGCGATCGGGGCGCGCCTCGTCGAGCAGGCGGAGCGCGAGCGACAGAACGGCAAGCTCGAGCGCGCCGTGTCGCTCTATCGACAGGGCATCGTGCTGCTCGCCGAGAGCGATCGTCCGCGCTGGGAGGCGCGGCTGCTCGTCGCCGAGGGCCTGCTCGGAGAGCGCCACGGCCAGAGCGATCGGCAGGAGTACGAGGAGGCGCTGCGGCTCGATCCGACGCTGCCCGAGGCCAAGCGGGCGCTCGGCCACCTCAGCACCAGCCACCCGCGGCACGTCGGCTCGACGGGACTCGTGCTCCTGGGGCTGGTGGGGCTGCTGCTGATCGCGGCCGGCATCGCCTGGCGTCGCAAGCTGCGGCCGATCGTCAAGCAGCCTGACTAGCCACAGGGATCCCGACCCCCGCGATCACTCTGGGTCGGGCGCCGGCGGTGGCTTGGGCAGTCGCGGGAGCTGTCGATCTGCGTCGGACTTCGGCTTCGGCGGGGGCTTCTTATGCACGGTCTCGGGCTTGGCCGCGACCGGCTTGGCCTCGGGTTTGGCCTCGGGCTTGGCCTCGGGCTTGGTCTCGGGCTTGGCCGCGACCGGCTTGGCCTCGGGCTTGGTCTCGGGCTTGGCCGCGACCGGCTTGGTCTCGGGCTTCGGATCCTGCGTCGTCTCGGGCTTTGACTCCGGCTTGATCTCGGGTCCGTTTGCCGTCGGCGCCGTAGTTGGCGGCGGGGGCCCGGGCTCGCTGCCGGTGTGCTGCGACAAGATCGAGAAGCCCACCGCGACCGCCACCATGACCAGCGCGGCCAGGATGAGCATCGTCTTCGACGAGCCACCTAGGTTGCGCCGCGCCTCCTCCATGTTCTCGCTGCCCGACAGGGTCGTCGGCATCTGCATCTCGCCGACCTGGAGGGGCGGATCGCTCGGCCCGTCCGTCATGGGCGGCAGCGTTGTCGTGTCGGTGTCGTCGAGCGCCGCCGCCTCTTCCGTGCGGCGCTGCCGGAGGCCTGGGAAGATCTGCTCGACGTAGCCCGCCACCTCGTGCGAGGTGCAGCGAATGCCGTGCGCGACGAGCAGCTCGTCGAGGGCGACCTGCAGCTCGCGCCCAGACGCGTAGCGCTGCTCGCGATCCTTGGCGAGGCACCGACGCAGGATCGCCTCGAGCTGGGGCGGGAAGTTCGGCACCAGCGTGCTCGGTGGCGCGGGCTCCGAGTGCATGATGTGCATCGCGATCTCAGCCGGGTTCTGCCCCTCGAACGGCTTCTTCCCCGTCGTGATCTCGTAGAGCACGCCGCCAAGCGAGAACAGATCCGAGCGCGCGTCGAGCTGCTCGCCGCGGACCTGCTCCGGGCTCATGTACGGGATCTTGCCTTTGACGACGCCAACCTCGGTGCGCCAGTTCTTCGCCACCGCCTTGGCGATGCCGAAGTCGAGCACCTTGGCGATGCCATCGAAGGAGACGATCACGTTGGACGGCGTGACGTCGCGGTGGACGATCCCGAGCGGCTGCCCCTTGCCGTCGACGGCGCGGTGCGCGTGATCGAGCCCCTCGGCGGCGTTCGACAGGATGCGCAGCGCGATCGCCAGCGGCACGCGCCGCTTGTGGCGCGCCTCGTTCTCGAGGATGCGCTGCAGGTC
>CAZPEY010000038.1:0-24022 GCA_964585665.1 uncultured Polyangiaceae bacterium
GCGGACGCGCTGGCGGCGAGCCGCGGGGCGAGCGACGCGAGGGCCAGCCGCGCGGCGAGCGGCGCCCCGAGGGAGCGCGCGAAGGCCAGGGTCCTCGACACGCCGGTCCGCGGGCCGCGACGCAGGGACAGCAGCGCCCGGCGGCACCGAGCAGCGTCGAGTCGACCGCGGGTCTGCCGGGCGACGAAGGCTGGGACGACCCCTCTCCGACGAGCGGAGCCGAGGCCACGGCGCTCGAGGCCCAGGACGAAGCGCCGCCGCCGCGGCCGCGCCCCGCGGCCCCGCCGCCCCGCCCTGCCGACCCGGACGGCGAGGAGATCTTCACGGCCGACCTCGAGCCCCCGGAGCCGCGCACCGATCGGACCCTTTACAACGTGGTGGCGCTGCGCTTCCGACCGGGAGGCTCGCTGCACACGTTCGACGCGGGCGAGCTCGCGCTCGGCCGTGGCGAGAAGGTCGTCGTCGACAGCGACCGCGGCCAGCTGGTCGCCGAGGTCGTACTGCACGCGCGCCGCATGGCGGTCAGCGACGCTCCACGCCGGGTCGTGCGGCGCGCAACCACCGACGATCTCGCGACGCTCGGGCGCGCCGAGGGGCGCACCGCCGAGATCCTGGCGACCTGCCGCCGTGTCGCCCGTGAGCGCCGCATGCCCATCAAGATGGTGCGCGTCGAGCCGCCGCTCGGACAGGGGCGAACCCTGATCTTCTTCGCCTCCGAGGAGCGCGTCGACTTTCGCGATCTGGCCCGCGAGCTCCAGCAGGTGCTCGGCACCCGCATCGAGCTCAAGCAACTCGGCGCGCGCGACGAGGCCAAGGTGGTCGGAGGCATCGGCTCCTGCGGGCGCGAGCTGTGCTGTTCGACCTTCTTGCCGTCGTTCGTGCCCATCTCGATCAAGGCCGCCAAGGATCAGGGGCTCGCGCTGACCCCGACCAAGGTCTCGGGCCAGTGCGGCCGCCTGAAGTGCTGCCTCGTCTACGAGCACGATCTGTACAAAGAGATGCGCCGCGATCTCCCCAAGCAGGGCAAGCGCGTCCACACGCCCGGCGGACCGGGCCGCGTCGTCGAGGTCGACGTGCTCAAGCAGCGCGTGTGCGTGGTCTTCGAAGAGGGCGGCCGCGAGTACTTCCCGGGCAACGTCGTCACGCCGATGTTCCCGAGTCAGCAAGCCACGGCGGAAGGGCCCGACGAGCCCGACGAGCCGAGCGGCGACGAGACTCCGCCCGAGTAACGACCAGGCCAGCCACCCGAGTAGCTCCCACCCCGACCAGGACCTGCGATGTCGCAACGATTCTACATCACGACCCCCATCTACTACGTCTCGGATAAGCCGCACCTCGGCCACGCGTACACGACGATCGTCGCCGACGCGCTGGCGCGCTATCACCGCATGCACGGGCACGCCGTTCGCTTCCAGACCGGCACCGACGATCACGGCCAGAAGATCGCGCGCCTCGCCGAGCAGGCGGGCACGACGCCCAAGGCCTACGCCGACAAGTACGCCGAGACGTATCTGCAGACGTGGCGCACGCTCGACATCACCAACGACGACTTCATCCGCACGACCGATCCGGATCATGAAGCGGTGGTCGCCGAGCTGTGGCGCAAGATGGCCGAGGCCGGCCACATCTACCTCGGGGACTACGAGGGCTGGTACTGCGTCGCCTGCGAGCAGTTCTACACCGAGAAGGAGCTGCTCCCCGGCAACGTCTGCTCGGTGCACAAGCGCCCCGTCGATCGCATCAAGGAGAGCTCGTACTACTTCCGGCTCTCGGCGTTTGCCGAGCCGCTGCTCGCGCACTACGAGGCGCACCCGGAGTTCATCCAGCCCGAGAACCGCCGCAACGAGGTCATCGCCTTCGTCAAGTCGGGGCTGCAGGATCTGTCGATCTCGCGCACCACGTTCGACTGGGGCGTGCCGGTGCCGGGCGCGCCCGGCCACGTCGTCTACGTCTGGCTCGACGCGCTGACCAACTACTACTCGGCGACGCGGCGCTCCGACGAGGCCAAGCCGTTCTGGGACGATCCGGACGCGCAGATCGTCCACATGATGGGCAAGGAGATCTCCCGCTTCCACGCGGTGTACTGGCCCGCCTTCCTGATGGCGGCCGGCTGGCGCTTGCCGACGACGATCTTCGCGCACGGCTGGTGGACCGTCGAGGGCGAGAAGATGAGCAAGACGCGCGGCAACGTCGTCGATCCGATCGTCGTCTCGGGCGATCTCGGGGTCGACGCCTTCCGCTACTTCGTGCTGCGCGAGATCCCGCTCGGCAACGACGGCGACTACTCCCGCGAGGGTCTGCTGGCGCGCTACAACGCCGAGCTCGCCAACGACCTCGGCAACCTGCTCAACCGCACGCTCGGCATGGCGCAGAAGTACTTCGGCGGCCACGTCCCGGTGCCGAGCGAGGACTACGCAGGGACGCTAGGCGAGCTCTTCGACCGCACGCTCGAGCAGGTCGAGCGGGAGATGCGCGCCTTCCAGCCGTCGCGAGCCCTCACCGCGATCTGGGAGTTGGTGCGCGCCGGCAACGCCTACATCGATCAGGCGGCGCCATGGAGCGCCAGCGAGAGCCGGCGCGCGACGATCTTGTCGACGACGCTGGCGCTGGTGCACGGCATCGCCCATCTGGTCTCGCCGTTCCTCCCCGAGCGCGCGGCCGAGATGCTGCGGCAGCTCGGGCGCCCAGGCGAGAAGCCGAGCTGGCCGACCTTCTCCCCCGGGCAAGGCTGGAGCGTCACCGCGCCCGTGCCGCTCTTCCCGCGCCTCGACGACGACCGCAAGGCGGCGCTGCTCGCCAAGTGGGCGCCCAAGGCCGAGGCCCCGGCCCCTGTCGCCGCACCACCGACGGCCGCGCCGGCTGCTGCCGCGCTCTCCTCGCCAGCGACGAACGGCAAGCCGCTCATCAGCTTCGCCGACTTCGAGAAGATCGAGCTGCGCACCGCCATCGTGCGGGTCGCCGAGCCGGTCCCCAAGGCCAAGAAGCTGCTGCGCCTCGAGGTCGAGCTCGGCGCCGAGCGGCGGCAGATCGTCTCGGGCATCGCCGAGGCGTACGCACCGGCGGAGCTGGTCGGCAAGACCGTCGTGGTGATCACCAACCTCGAGCCGGCGACGATCCGTGGAGTCAAGAGCGAAGGCATGTTATTAGCCGTGGGCGGGCAAGCGATCCTCGGCCTCTGCACCGTCGACCGCGCGGTCGGCGGTGGGGAGCCGGTCAAGTAGCCCGCGGTCGCACGCGTACGAGACAAGCAAGACACCAAGACAACCCAGGCAACCCGAGGAAAGCACGATGGCGAGTGGCAACAACGTATCGACCGGCGGCAGCGACAAGAGCGACAAGGAGCAGCGTCGGCGTGAGGCTCGCATCTCCGTCTCCTGGCCGTGCACGGTCGAGAAGATCGCCGAGCGTCCGGCCCAGCTCCCGCCCACCCTGGCGGCGGTCTACGAGCGCGTCGTCGCCGAGCCGAGCGGCATCGGTCAGCGCCACCAGCTGGTGCTCGCCGACGTGTCGATGAACGGCGCGTTCGTCGAGGGGGAGGCGCTGCCGCTGCTCAGCCGCGTCGCGATGGTCTTCGAGGTGCCGGGCTACCGGCGCGTCGAGGCGGTCGGCTGGGTGCTGTGGCGGCGGCGCGACAAGTGCTCCGTGCCAGGAAAAGACGGCAAGCCCGTCGAGCTGCCCCCGGGCTCGGGCGTCCTCTTCGAGTGGCTGTCGCTTGAAGCCCGCCTCGAGATCGCGCGCCGCATCGCCCGCAACCTCGCCGAGTAGCTCGCATGTCCACCGCCGGGAGCGAGGCACGCCGCTACCCGATCCTCTTCACGCAATGGGGCCTGTTGCCCGTCGCCGTCCTGCTGCTGGCGGGCTGGGCGATCTTCGCGTCGAGCCCGATGCTGCGGCTCGGCGCCGGCGGGCTCGCGCTGCTCACGGCGCTGGCCGGCGGCGTGCTCTACCGCCTACGCCCGACGCTGCTGGTCGATGACGACGGGTACGCGATCTGGGAGCGCGGCCGCGAGAAGCTGCGGGTGTCGTGGAGCGAGGTCAAGTCGGTGCGCGCCGATGCCGAGGAGCAGGCGCTCTATGTCGACTGCGGCGACCCGCCCAGGAACCTGCTCGTGCCACCGCGCCGCGGCTATGGGTTTCGGTTCGAGCGCCAGGCCGAGCTCTACTTCGACGTGCTGGCCCGGGTCGGTCCCGAGCGGACCGAGATGGTAAACAAACTTGACTAACATGCTCACGAGCTATGTCGACACCCACTGCCACCTCGAGCTCAAGGACTTCAACCGCGACGGGCGCGACGAGCGCGCCGAGATCATCGCGCGCGCGCGTCAGCAAGGCGTCGAGCGCCTGGTGTGCATCGGCGCGGGCGGCACGATCGAGCAGATGGACAACGCGGTGGCCTTCGCCGAGCGGGATCCGCGCATCTGGGCGGCGGTCGGCATCCACCCCCACGATGTCGCGCGCATGCCGCCCGAGGCGCCCGCGCACATCGAGGCGCTCGCCAGGTCACACCCGCGCGTCGTCGCGGTCGGCGAGATCGGCCTCGACTTCCACTACGACCACTCGCCGCGCCAGCTCCAAGACGAGTGGTTTCGGCGCTTCCTCGAGCTGGCGGTGCGGGTCGACAAGCCCGTCGTGCTCCACATCCGCGACGCGCACGACGAGGCGCGCGCCGCGCTCGCCGCGCATCCCCCTCCCGGCGGCGTCGTGCACTGCTTCACCGGCAACCTGGCCGACGCACAGCGCTACGTCGAGCTGGGGCTTTACGTGTCGCTGTCGGGGATCGTGACCTTCAAGTCGGCGCGCGACATCCAGGAGGCGGCCCGCTGGCTGCCGCTCGATCGCATGCTCATCGAGACCGACTGTCCGTACCTCGCGCCGATGCCCCACCGAGGCAAGCGCAACGAGCCGTCGTTCGTCGTGCACACCGCCGCGTTCCTCGCGCAGCTGCGCGGCATCTCCGTCGAGGAGCTCGCCGCAGCGACGACCGCGAACGCCCAGCGGCTGTTCCGGATCGACTGACCCGAAGCGGCGACGCTCGCCTCAGGGGTGCAGGAGCCACGCGGCGAGCGCAGCGCCCGCGTAGAGGCCGATCTCCGCCGTCTCGGTCCAGGGCTGCTGCTTGCGCACCGCGCCCCAGACGTGCACGCCGGCGAGCAGCACACCGACGACGACGATCAGATCGAAGAAGCGCCCGTGCTGGCTCGCGCGCGGAGCGATCGCGGCGAAGCAGCCGACGAGCGCCAGCGCGACCGCGCCGAGGCAGCGCGCGAAGTAGAGCAGGAGGTGGTTGTCCTCGTCGCGCGCGTCGACCTGCCAGCGAAACCAGCGCGCCCAGCGCAGCGGCATGAACAAGATCGGCAGCGCGTACACGAAGAGGAACAGCGCGCTCGTCGCGTAGAGGAACCCGCTCGCCCAGGGCGCGACGGGATCGATCATGGCTCCTCGCCAGACGGCGTCGGCGACTTGGGCGGCCACGGGTGCGCGATCCGCTTGTCGAAGTCGATCCAGATTCGCTGGTCGTCGTGGCAGGTGAAGGTACGGCAGGTGGTCGGGCGCTTCTCGTAGTTGGTGCAGCCGCCGCTGCCGCGATCCCAGTGCGCGCAGAAGCCGTCCGCCTCGTGGCGGATCATGAACGGCTTGTCCGGCTCCCACTCGGTGGCGTTCTCGTTGACGTCCTGCGCCGTCAGCTCGAAGTCGAAGCTGCAGCAGCGCCCCTTGCAGATCGGCAGCCGCGCCACGCAGTCGATCGCGGGCTCCTCGATCTGGTACTTGTCCTCGGTGAACAGGCGCAGGCGGTAGCGCGGCTGGACCTGCTGCTGCGCGTTCGCGGTGACGCGCTCGAGCAGTCGATCGTGGCCCGACTGGAGCTTGCCCTGGTGCTCGAGGATGGTCGTGAGCTGCTGCGCGCGGGCCGACGCACCGGCGAGCTCGCGCTCGAGGCGGTGGTTCTCGGCCAGCGCCTGCACGAGCGCCTTGCGCAGCGCCGCGACGTACTCTTCGGTCGCGACCTGCGGTCCCGGTCCGCGCTCGCCGAGGTCGGGCAGCCCACCGCGCTCGCTGTAGTCGGCGACGCTCACGCTACTGCCGGATCGCCTGCAGCGCCGACGGCAGTCCCGCCGGGCGAGTGCGCAGCGCCAGCACGAGGTTGTCGTCCTCGGTGTAGAGGCCCACGACGTCGAAGAGCGCCGCCACCGTGTTGATGATCCGCCGCGCCTTGGGGTTCTCGGCGATCGACGGGGTGCGGAGCAGATCGAGCACCAGCCGATCGGCGGCCGCCTCGACGAGCGCCGGCGGCCGCTTGGGCATGAAGTTGAGCAGCGTCGCTGGCTTGGTGAGGTCCATCGACTTGAGCAGCATGCCGAGCGGCGACATCTCGCCGCCGAGCGCCTGCATCTTGACGTCGGACAGGCGCAGCGCGAAGCGCACCTCGTCGGGCGTGAGGCGCACCTCCTCGACGTGCACGAGCAGGCTGCCAGCGAACTGATTGTTCATCAGATCGCCCTCGATCTCGACGCCGATGGCGCGATCCGCGGCGAACAGACCGAGGCGCTTGGGCGCCTTCTTGCCCTTGACCGTCTTGCCGATCAGCCAGCGCAGCGCATCGAGCGGGATGACGACTCGCAGGCCAGCGGCGTTCTTGGCGAGGTGCCAGAGCACCGTCGGGCGGCGGACGATATAGTCGGCGGTGGCGCGCGCCGCAGCGACGGGAAGCGGGTTCTTGGACAGCATGTTGCGCAGGCGATTGAGCATGGGGGAACGACGATAGCGGGCCTGCGCGGTGCTCGCAACCGCTCGCGGCGGCTGCCGTGATGCGCGTCATTTGGATTCGGCCGCCGCTCTGCTATGGTTTGCGGGTCGTGCCTCCTCTCCGCGCTCTCCGCTTGGCCGCGCTGTGCGCCACCGCGCTCCTCGGCACCGCGTGCCCCGACGAGGGCAACCCCGATCAGCTCTGGCTCGCCATCGGCGACAACGGCTTCACGCTGCAGGGCAAGGAGCCCCATCCATATTGACCCTTCGGAGTGGGGGTCGGGAACTCCCTCGATGCCAGCTTCACGTTGCGCGCTCCGCTCAAGGCCGGAGCCTGGAACCTCGTTGGCGATGGCTTGATCACCGGAGATCAGGTGACCGAGATGCAGGTGACCTGGGAACTCTACCTATCGGGCCCCGACGACACGACGCTGCCGATCCTGCTCGGCTCCTGGGACCACGTCTACGTGCGCAACCCGAACGCCCGCTTCGACGCGGTCAAGTACGAGGAGAAGCTCCAGCTGCAGGGCGGCGGCAAGGCGGGCGATCGGCTGCGGCTGCACATCACGCCCCAGACGGGCGGCGCGACAGCCTTCTTCCTGCCCAACGGCGACGGCGTGACCACCAACGGTCGCATCCCGCACCTCGACCTGCCGTGAGGCCCC
Source organism: uncultured Polyangiaceae bacterium (assembly GCA_964585665.1). Taxonomy (GTDB): domain Bacteria; phylum Myxococcota_A; class Polyangia; order Palsa-1104; family Palsa-1104; genus CAZPEY01. Next base: position 7,410 of record CAZPEY010000038.1, read on the forward strand.
CGCGATGACCGTCGAAGCGATCCAGCGCCTCATCTTCTACATCTACGCCGTCGCGGTGCCGACCTTCGTCGTCATGATGGCGCTCGAGATCAGGGCGCAGCGCCGTCGGCCGATCGGCCGCGGCTACGATCGGAAGGATGCGCAGACCTCCCTGGCGCTCGGCGTGATGATGGTCGTCGGGTCTGCGATCACCCGCACGACGATCCTCGCCGTCCACACCTGGTTCTATCAGCACCGCCTCTTCGATCTCCCGCTCGGCGGCGCCTGGGTCTGGCCGCTGGCGCTCGTCGGAGATGACTTCTGCTTCTACTGGTATCATCGCGTCCACCATCGGGTGCGCGTGTTCTGGGCGATCCACGGCAACCACCACTCGAGCCAGTACTACAACTTCGCGACCGCGCTCCGGCAACCGGTGCTGGCGTGGCTCTCGGCGCCGCTGTTCTTCGCGCCGCTGGCGCTCCTCGGCATCCATCCGCTGATGATGATGGCGACGCAGGCGATGTCGCTGCTCTATCAGTTCTTCCTGCACACCGAGCGGGTCGGCAAGCTCGGACCGCTCGAGTGGGTGCTCAACACGCCGTCGCACCATCGGGTCCACCACGGGAAGAACGCCCTCTATCTCGATCGAAACTACGGCGGCATCTTCATCGTGTTCGATCGGCTGTTCGGCACGTTCCAGGAGGAAGAGGCCGCGACGCCCGTCGAGTTCGGCCTGACCCACCAGCTCGATCGGCCTGGCATCCTGCACGCGTTCTGGCACGAGCTCGTCGACATCGCGCGCGATGTGGCGGCCGCCCCGCGGCGCGCGCTCGGCTTCGTCTTCGGACCACCGGGCTGGGGCAAGGGGCAGACCACCGCCGAGCTGCAGCGCGACACGTCGCCCTGACGGACCGCTCCGCACAGTCAAGCGACTTGACCATCGCCACCTCTTCCCCTTCTTCCCTTCCGGCGCCAGTTCAGTAAGAGTGCCGCCCATGCGACAGCTATTTGCGCGGCGGCCGATCCACACCGCCGAAGAGGAGGGGCTCGGGCTCAAGCGGGCCCTCGGGGCCGGAGATCTCATCTTGCTCGCCATCGGCGCGGTCATCGGCGCTGGCATCTTCGGGGCGATCGGCTCGGCGGCGGCGGGCGAGTACAAGGACGGCAAGCTGGTGCGCTCGGGCGCCGGGCCCGCGCTGGTTTTCTCCTTCTTGTTGCTTGGCGCAGCCTGCGCTCTGGCGGCGCTCTGCTACGCCGAGCTGGCGGCGATGATCCCACAGGCCGGCTCGGCCTACGCCTACGCCTACGCCACCCTCGGGGAGCTGGCCGCGTGGATCATCGGCTGGGACCTCATCCTCGAGTACGCGGTCGGCAACGTCGCCGTGGCGATCTCGTGGGCCGACTACCTGAAGACCCTGCTGGCCGGCATCGGCCTCCACATCCCCGACTATCTCTCGACCGGCTACCGCACCGCGCTGCTGTCTGACAACCCCAAGGTCCACGGCCTGCTGCAGACGGCGCCGCACCTCTTTGGCCTGCCCATCCTCGTCAACCTGCCGGCCTGCCTGATCGTGCTGCTCATCACCGCGCTGCTCGTCGTCGGCGTGCGCGAGTCGACCAAGGTCAACAACCTGATGGTCATCGTCAAGCTGCTGGCGCTCGCGCTGTTCGTCGCCTTCGGCATCCGCCACATCGACACGGCCAACTACACACCCTTCGCGCCGAACGGCTTTGCCGGCGTCCACCACGGCGCGGCGATCGTCTTCTTCGCCTACATCGGCTTCGACGCGATCTCGACCGCCGCCGAGGAGACCAAGAACCCGCAGCGCAACCTGCCGATCGGGATCCTCGGCGGCCTCGCGATCTGCACCGTCATCTACATCATCGTCGGCGTGGTGCTCACCGGCATGGTGCCGTGGCAGAAGCTCAACGTCGCCGACCCGCTCGCCAAGGCGCTCGAGCTCGCCGGGGCGCACACCGTCGGCTGGTTGGTCGCGCTCGGCGCGGCGTTCTCGATGGCCGCGGTGCTGCTGGTGTTCCAGTACGGGCAGCCCCGCATCTTCTTCGCGATGGCCCGCGACGGCCTGCTGCCGCAGTTCGCCGCCAAGATCCACCCGCGCTTTCGCACCCCGCACATCACCACGATCATCACGGGCGTCGTCGTTGCGCTCGGCTCGCTCGTCGGTGACGCGGGAGAGACCTATGACCTGACCAACATCGGGACGCTCTTCGCGTTCGTCATCGTCTGCGTCGGCGTGCCGGTGCTGCGGGTGCTCGAGCCCGATCGGCCGCGGCCCTTCCGCGTCCCCTGGGTGTGGGTCGTCGCGCCGCTCGGCGCCGCCGCGTGCGTGTTCATCATGGCGGGCCTGCCAGCGACGGCTTGGACCCGCTTTGCGATGTGGCTCGCCATCGGCATGGTCGTCTACATCGGCTACGGGTACCGTCGCTCGGTGCTGCGCAAGGCCAACCTCGACGGCGCACCGCCGACCCCACCGACGGGAGGAAAGGCATGAGGCTCGAGGAGCTCTGGCCAGCCGTCGAGGCCGAGGTCAAGCAGCGCTGGCCCGAGCTGGCGCCGCTCGTCGCCGGCGCGATCAAGAGCAAGCAGCTCGGACAGCACCTGCAGAAGCTCGGGGTGCTCGACGAGCTCGAGACCCTGCACGGCGCCGAGGTGGCGCTCGCCTATCTGTGCGCGCGCGGCGACGTGCGCGCCATCGCGCGCTTCGATCGCGAGTACCTCGGGCGGGTGCCCGAGAAGCTGCGCCGCTTCGACCCGTCCGAGAGCTTCGCGGGCGAGATCGTCCAGCGCCTCCGTGAGCGGCTGCTCGTCGCCCAGCCAGACAACGGCAAGATCCGCATGGACGAGTTCAGCGGCCGCGGCTCCCTGCTCGGCTGGGTGCAGGTCGCCGCGGCGCGACTGGCGCTCAACTATCGCCGCGACGAGAAGGTGTCACGCCACGTCGACGCGGATGACTTCGATCTCGTCGGGGCGACGCAGGATCCGGCGCTCATGCTGATCAAGCAGCGGCACCAGGCCGACTTCAAGGTCGCGTTCGGCGAGGCCATCGCCGTGCTCCCCGAGGACGATCGCGAGCTCCTGCGGCTGCACTTCGTCGATGGCCTCAGCCTCGGGCAGATCGGCAAGCTCGAGGGCGTCGACAAGTCCACCGTGTCGCGCCGCCTCACCGCGGTGCGCGCGCTCGTCTTCGCCGAGACCCGGCGCCGGCTCGAGCAGCGGCTCGGCCTGTCGCACCAGGAGTTCGAGAGCCTGATGAACGTGATCCAGTCGCAGATGCACCTGTCGATCGAGCGGATCCTGCGCCGGTAACGCGCGGCTGCTGCCTACGCTGCGGGGACGGCGGACCGCCAACGCGCCGGGGACGCAGGGTGTCCGCCCGTCCGTGCTCGGCAATTCCTCGCGGCGCGGCGCGGGGTCTGGCGCTGCGGGACGGCGGACCGCCAACGCGCCGGGGACGCAGGGTGTCCGTCCGTCCGTGCTCGGCAATTCCTCGCGGCGGTGGGGAGAGCACGGTGGCGCCTCGGCGCAGCGGTGGTGATCGCTTGTGCGCTGTGCCGGTGCGGGGCCGCTCGAAACTGCGCGCGGGCGGACGGACACCCTGTGTCCCCTACTTGGACCGATCCGCCGTCCTCGTGCCTCACCGTGAAGGCCACCACGCGCCGGCTCGGTGGATGGGGTCGGAACCGGAACCGGAAGCGGAGGCGGATTTGGGTTGACGAGTCGAACGGTCGTGCTATTTTATTTGCATGGCGAGCGCGGTGACACTTTCGAAGGGTGAGGCGACCAAGCAGGAGATCTTGGAGCGGGCCGCGGCGCTGGCGTCGCAGCGCGGCCTGCTCGGCTTGACGCTGGGGACGCTGGCGGAGGAGACCGGGCTGTCCAAGAGCGGGCTCTACGCGCACTTTCAGTCCAAGGACGCGCTGTGCACCGAGGTGCTGCAGCACGTCGCCGATCGCTTCGTCGATCGAGTGGTGCGCCCGGCGCTGGCCGCGCCGCGTGGCGAGCCGCGCCTGCGCGCCCTGTGCAGCGCGCTCCTGGCCTGGCCGGATCGGTCTGGGCTCCCCGGCGGCTGCCCCATCCTGGGCGCGGTCACAGAGCTGGACGATCGTCCTGGACCGACCCGGGACCTGCTCGTGCGCCAGCAGAAGGACTGGCTCGATACCATCGCCACCATCGTCCGCAGCGCGATCGCCGAGGGGCACTTCCGCAAGGACGTCGACCCCGAGCAGTTCGCCTTCGAGCTCTACGCCGTCGAGTTTGCCTACCACCACGCGATCCGGCTGCTCGGCGACCCGAAGTCCAAGGCGCGCGCGCGCCACGCCTTCGACGCTCTCATCGAGCGCGCCAGACCCTAACCCGCGAAACGCTGCATCGACCGCGGCCCAACGGCCAGAGGAGGACTCTCATGTCGCCACAAAAAAGCACGACCGTTCGGCTTCTTTCCAAGGGAATCAAGGTGCTCGATCAGGCCTGGCCGGCGCTCGCCGAGCGCGCCGCGGCGCGCCTCTTCTTTCGGACGCCCCGACCCGTGCGGTCCGGACCGGCCCATGAGGCGCCACGCTCGCGTCGACGCCGCATCGCGGGCCTCGCCGCGGAAGAGTGGCTGCCCCCGGGGCCGCTCAGCGATCCGTCAGGCACTGTGCTCCTCCTCCATGGCTGGGGCGGCCGCCGCGCGCAGCTCCGCGGCTTCGCCGCCCCGCTCGTGGCCGCCGGCCTGCGCGTCGTCGCGGTCGACGCACCTGGGCACGGCGAGTCAGCCGGCAGGACCCTCTCCCTGCCCGCCTACGCCCGCGCCATCGCCGCGGTCGGCCGCGAGCTCGGACCACTGGCCGCCGTGGTGGCGCACTCGTTCGGAGGCCCGGCGACCGCGCGCGCCCTGCAGGACGGGCTGCGCGCGGCGCGCGTCGTGTTGATCGGCGCACCGGCAGCGCCCGATCGTTGGTTCGAGGCCTTCTGCGAGCAGCTCGACCTGACGCCGTCCCTGCGCCAGCGCTTCCTGGCGCGGGTCGAGCTGCAGCTCGGTCGACCGATGGCGGCCCTCGGGATCGAGAACCTCGCCGAGGCGCTGTCGGTGCCGCTGCTCCTCATCCACGACCGCGGCGATCGAGAGGTGCCGTTCGGCGACGCGGAGCGCTACCTCCGCGCGGCGCCGCACGCCGAGCTGCTCGCCACCGAGCGACTCGGGCATCGCCGCATCCTGCGGGACCCGCGTGTCGTCGAGGAGGCGGTCCGCTTCGTGCTCGCAGCGCCGCGCCCTCGCTGCGCCGCGTGCAACACGGCAGCCGTGGCCCCCCAGGAGCGACTGTGCCTCGACTGTGAGGTCGGCGCGATGCTCGCGCACCCCGACGAGCGCGGCCTCGACGCGGCGTGACCCACGAGTCTAGAACGCATCTGATGCGTTCTAGGGACGTCTACTCAGCGACGAACAGCGCGGCGCGGCTGAAGGCCTGCACGATCTGCTTGAGCTCGGCCCCGTCGAGCCCGAGGCGCTCCTGCACCTCTGGGACGGTGCGAGTGCCGTCGAAGAGCCGCAGCACCTCGCGCTCCTTGCCGCGCAGGTTGTAGAGCTCGTGGTGCAGGTTGGTGACCAGCATCGTCGCCTCGCACTGCGCGCGGACCAGGTCGCTGGTTCGCGGCCGCTCGGGGATCTGCGTCGCGACGCGCGGCGGGGCGCTGCGCAGCGCGATGACGTCGTGCGAATACAGGCCGAGCAGCATCGGCTGCAGGGCGGCCGCCAGCGCCTCGACCGGATCGCTCGACTGCGCCAGCTCCTTGACCCGCGCCGCGAGCGCCGGCACCGACAGGTAGCCAGGCCACGCCTCGGAGAGAGCCAGCATCGCCGCCTTGTCGAGCGGTTCGACGATCTCGGAGCGCACCCCCGTCGGGGTGGAGAACACCGCCGGGACCGCGCCGGTCAGGTCGACCTCGCCGGCGGGACGTAGGCGCGAGCCGACGTAGAGGCTGCCGAGCCGCGCGGCGGCGACCTGGCGATCGAGCGCCTGGCCCTGGCGACAGACCGCCGTGAAGCGAAAGCTGCGGTTGGTGAGGAAGTCGCGGTACTGCTCGTACTCGATGAGATCGCCGGCCAGCTCGTCGAGCTTTCGCTTGGCCTCTTCCGAGAGGCGATCCGGAAACATCGAGGCAAAGCGCGCGTCCGAGAGGAACTGCAGGCCGCGTTGCTCGATGCGCTCGACGAACTCGTAGAAGTACTCGGCGAAGTAGTGGTCCGACAGGTAGTCGTGGAACAGGTACCAGTCGGGGAAGCCCTGGACCATCGTGACCTGTTCGCCGAGCATCTGCCGATAGCTGCCCTCCTTGCCGTCGGCGTGCGCCGCGACGAGGTTGAGCACGTTGCGGGCGCGTGCCGTGCGGCTGCCCGGGTCCTGCAGGCCGCGGCCCGCGAACAGCATCAGGTCGCGCGCAACGCGACGGGCGTAGTAGCCGGGCTTGGTGTTGTGCGAGATGAGTGCGATCCCCGCTGGCGCGAGCAGCTTGCTGCAGACGTCGAGCAGCGCCTCGCGCACCGGCGGCGGCACCCACGAGTAGAGGCCGTGGGCGACGACGTAGTCGAAGGGGCCGAGCGACGCGTCGAGCGTCTGCAGATCGCCGTGGCGCAGCGTCACGTTGGCGAGGCCCAACCGCGCCCGGAGCTGCTCGGCTGCCGCGATGTCGCTCGCCGCGAGATCGATGCCGAAGAACTGCGCCTCCGGGTGCTCGGCCGCTAGCGGCAACAGGTTGCCGCCCGCTGAGCAGCCAATCTCCAGATAGCGCGCGCGCGCGGCGGGCGCGGCCTCCAGGCCGAAGAGCGTGGCGATCGCGCCGAGGTGGGACGGGTGCGTCTCGAAGTAGGGATAGCTGTGGTAGCGAACCGCGTCGTAGGAGAAGGTCACGGCACGGTCTCGTAGGCGCCGATGTCGATGCCGTTGCCCTTCGGGCGCATCGTTCCATCGAAGTCGATGGCCGGAGCGGTGGCCCCGCCCCCGGAGGCGAGGCCGCGATCGAGGAGGCGGCAGCCATCGCTCGCGTCCTTGCGCGGGTGCAGATCCGCCGGCGTCGTCGGCTTGACGAAGACGTCGCCGAGCGAGCAGCCGGTCAACGAGACGTTGCCGTTCGTCGCCGCGGTCGCAAACACGTACGCCGAGCCGTGCAGGGTGCACACCGCCCCGACGTCCGACATCGCGCCGAGGTTGCCGAGCAACACCGTGTTGAGCGCCAGCGTGTTGCCATCGATGCAGCGCAGGCCCGCCGGATCGGCGTTGAGCGTCGCCTCGTTCGAGTCGATGGTGCAGTTGACGACGTGAAACGCGCCGTCGGAGTTGATGCCACCGAAGCTCGACACCGGCCCCTTGGCGCCGTTCGAGTTGCCGTTGCCGCGCAGGACCGAGTTCTCGATCCGGCCGCTCTGAACGAGCGCGTCGACGTCGAGCCCGCCCATGCCGTTGCCCTGCACCAGCGTCGACGCGATCAATGCGCCGCTGCCCGTCAAGGTGATGCCGGTCTGCTTGTTGGTGAGGATCTGGGCGCGGTCGATCTGTGCCCCTCCGGTGTTGATCTCGAGGCCGTGTCCGTCGACGTTCTTGACCGTCAGCTGCGAGGCGACGAGGGTGCCGCCGCTCGGGTAGACGGTCCGGACGCCGGCCGCGCTGCACTTGTCGATCACGACGTCGCGCAGCGTCACGGACGCCGCCTGGTTGGAGGACACGCAGGCGAACGAGCCACTGACGTTGCCGATCGCCATGCCCTCCAGCACCACCTTGAGGCCGGCGGTGTCGACGTTGACCAGGACCGCGCCGCCGGTGATCGCGGCGGTCGGCACGGCCGAAGCGCCGGGGCCGTGCACGACGACCGCGCCGTGGGTGATGCCAGACAGCGCGACCGGCCCGTAGGTCGCGACGCGCCCGGTGACCTTGAGATACAGCGCGCTGCGCGTCGACACCGCGTGGATCGCTTGATCGAGATCACAGTAGGGCTCAGCCATGGTGCCCTGCTGCATGGTGCTCCACATCGTCTTGCAGGTCGCGATCGCCAGATCGCGATTGTCGACGTGGACGACGGCGGAGCTGGGAACGCAGCGGCCGGTCTGGCCCCCCTCGCCGAGATCGCAGAAGCCGCTGTCGCACTCGGCGTGGGTGCGGCAGGTCCGGCAGCTCCCGTCCGTGTTGCAGACGGGGGTCGCGGCCTGACAGTCGGCGCTCTCGAGGTTGGGGGCGGCACTACGACAGGCCACGCACTTGCCAGCCCCGCTACCGCTCGTGCGACACCGCGGGGTGGCCGCGTCGTGGGTGGCGCAGATCGCGTCGTCGAGCGTCGAGCTGCACGGCTCACACTGGCCGCTCGCTCCGCAGATCGGCGCGCTCGGATCGGCGCACTCGATCGCCTGCGTGCAGCGGCTGCCCTGAAGGAGGTCGGGGGTCGGCAGGAGATCGACGCCCTGGCCGCCGTCGCCGTCGCCACCGCCGAGGTCATAGCGCGCCTCCTGGGCGACGCAGGCGTGCTGGACAACGTCACAGTGGTCGAGCGGCGCCAGCGCAGCGCAGTCGCTGTCGGACGCACAGTAGTAGAGCGTGCGCTCGGCGCAGCCACTCGCGCCGACGGCGAGGACGACAGAGAGCACGACGAGATCGAGGCGAGCGACGCGGCGCATGGTTATTGGAAGTTGGCGCACGACAAGGCGGCGACCGGGCCGCCGATGATCATGTCCCCCACTTCGTTCGAATTCGTACCACCGCCGACCAGGCAAGCAAAGTTCAACGCCTCGATCGCGAAGTGCCGATAGCGCTCGGTGGGCAGCGGCGTGACGTTCGTGAAGGTGGACTCGAGGGATCCGTCGATCTTGACCCCAACCGTCATGACGCTCGTGTTGTAGAAGCCACCGAGCAGCGCGAGGCGACTGGCCCCGACCAGCACCGACGCGCGCTGTGCGTTCGTCGGCCTCGTCGGTGAGGTCACCGAGCTCTCGTCGAACAGTGGCGCGGTACCCATGTCGGGGACCGGGCAGCCGACGTCGGTGCCGTTGATCAGGCAGCGCTCGATCACCTCGACGCCGTTGCCTTGATCGTTGAAGCCGCCGAAGACGTGCAGGTAGTTGCCGGTGAACGCGGCGCCGTGCGCGAAGCGCTTGGTCCGCAGCTCGGCAGCCTTGCTGAAGGGACCGACGTCTCCATCGACGGTGATATCGGCGCGGTCAACGGTCGTACGGCCATGTTCGGAGCCCACCAGATCCCCCCACCCACCAGCCACATACAGCGTCGAGGTCGACACCGTCGCGGTCATGAGCGCGCGCCCCTCGAGCAGCACCGGAGCCGACGGACCCGTCAGCTCCTCCCACGCCTCCATACCCGTCTCCGTGACGCGCGCCCGGAACGTCTTCTGCGACAGGCCAGCGTTGCGATCGCCGCCGAAAATGTAGACGTAGGGTCCGAGGCGCGCCGCAACGCCGTGCACGACGTCCTCCGGCAGGGACTGGGCATCGAGCGCAAAGGCACCCAGCCTCCCATCGCTGCCAAGGGAGGCGCGCTCGATCGACGCGATCCCCTGTCCCCAGAGGTTGCGACCGCCGATCACGTAGAGCGTGCTGCCCACCGCCACCACCATCGGATCATCGCGCGGGATGACGAGCGCGGACGGAGCGTCAGCGAACGCGGCGAGTGGCGAGCCGTTGGTCGATCCGTTCACGTTGGCGCGCTCGATGTAGCGCAGGTGATCGAGGTGGTAGCCGCCGAAGGCGTAGACGTAGTTGCCAATCACGGACATCCGGTGCGCCTTGCGCCGGTAGATGTAATCGTGCTGCGCGACGGCAGAGAAGGCCTCGAGGTAGCCGGTCGCGCTGTTGACGAGCGCGCGCTCGCCGTCGGTCTGCACGGTCGAGAGGACCTCGCCACCGTAGACGTAGAGCGCGTTGCCGTACTGGGCGATCGCGGGCGCCCGGCGTGCCTTGCCGAGGGCCACCGCCCCGTCGACGGTGAAGGCGCCGAGCGTGCCGGTAGCGTCAATGTCGGCGCGTAGCACCTGGGTCGAGCCGAAGCCGAGCAGATACACGCGATCGCGCAACACCGCGGCTTGCGCGCCCGCATAGTCCCCTGCGGGCAGGTCACCGACCTTGGCGCAGCCGCCGAGCATATCGTCGACGAGCGTGCAGCGCTCGATGGTCGTCGAACCCGCCCCTCCCAGCACGTAAAGGGAGGTTCCGACGACGACCGCGGCTGCGTCGCTATGCGCCTCGGCCATGGTCAGCGACAGGCTGGTAAACGCCGACAAGCGCCCACCGCTGTCGAGCGTCGCGCGTTCGATCGAGGACAGTGCCGTGCCGCTGCCATCCTTGCCGCCGAGCACGTAGACCGCGCTGCCGATCTGCACGGTACTCGGCGCGGCCCGCGGCGTATTGAGGGTGTTGCTCGAGAGCGTCAGCTCGTCGAGCGAGCCATCGAGGTTGAGGAGGCCGCTCTCGATGGATGCCAACGCCGGCGAGGCGCCAGCGCCGCCGATCAGATAGACATGGGTGCCGCTGTTGACCAGGCCGAAGCTCGAGCGCGGTACGAGCAGCGACGGCATCCGCCGCGCGTAGAGGGTCTGCTCGTAATCCGATCGCCAGAAGTTGAGGCCGAGCCCGAAGGTCGTGCGCCGGAACGGAAGCTCGTTCGACGCGCCGGCTGCGCTCTGCACGGAGACGGTGCCGGTGGTGCTGCCGACCGGCACCGTGACGCGGGCGCGCGTCGGGCTCATGACCGTGGCCGCGACCGGCGCCGAGCCAGAGAAGACGACGTCGATCGCGCCGCCGAAGCGCCCCTCGAGCACCACCGTCTGGCCGCCCGCCGCGGTGGCGGGCGCAACGCTGTAGAGGATCGGTGCGCCGCCGAGATCTCCGACGGGCACGGACAGATCGCCTGGCGGGGCGCCGCCGTCGCCCAGATCGCCGGTCGTGGTCAAGTCTGGCGGCAGCTCAAAGGTCGGCAGATCGAGGCCAGCGAGGTCCGCCCCCGCCTCGCACAGATCGCCGATGCCATCCTGATCCTGATCCTTCTGATCGGCGTTGGGGACGCCCACGCAGTTGTCGAGCAGGTCGGGCACTTTGTCGCCGTCGAGATCGGGCAGCAGCGCGTCGGCATCGAGCACGACGCCGATCGTCACCTGGTGGCCGGCGCGGCTCTGCAGGGTCCCGGTCGCCTGTGCCAGGATGCCACCATCCTTGCGCGCCTCGAAGTAGAGCCGGATCGGCTGATCGCGGGCCGGGAGCTGGATGACCACCCGCCCCGGCAGCGTCGGGTTCGCGAATCGCACGTCGGCCGCGAGGGTCTCGGCGGCACCGAACACGGAGACGCGCAGCTCGTCGGGAACGAGCGTCCCCTTGAGCGACAGGTTGATGAGCGCGGTGGTAGGTCCGTTGCATCCAGGCAGCACCAGGCCGAGCACGACCACGGCCACGAGCCGCTTAAGCCAAGTCATTCGTGACGAAATAGTATCATGTGTCCGTCGAGGATTGTAAGATGGGGCGATGCTGCGGCAACGCCTGCTCCTCGTCCTGGGCCTCGCGCTTGGCGCGGTTCAATCGTCGTGCACGCCGTCCAATGTCTGCGGCGATCCCGAGGTCGTCTGCCGCGCCCAGTGCGGCGGCGGTGCCGAGAAGAACATCTGCTACAAGGATCGCACCTGCACCGGCGGCGAATGGGTGTGCTTCTGCCGCGCCTGCGGGTTCGACTTCGGCGTGCAGGATCTGGCGCCGGCCGATCAGTCGTTGCCGCAAGACTTCTCGTCCGTCGACTGAATCGGAGCGATCAGCGGCGGCGAGCGACCAGGCGATCCTGCCGCCGCTCCTCGGCGCGTTGCGCGCGGCGCAGATCCTCTTCGTTCTCGAGGACGAGCGGCGGGATCGGGCGTGGCTTGCCCTCCGCGTCGACTCCGACGAAGGTGAGGTAGGCCTTGGTCGTCGAGCGGCGCTCCCCGGTGCGGGGATCCTCGGTGCGAACGCGACAGCCGACCTCCATCGACGTGCGTGAGGCGTAGTTGACCTGCGCCTGCAAGATGACGATGTCGCCGAGGTGGATCGGGTTGAGGAAGTCGAGGCGATCAATCGACGCGGTGACGACGCCACCGCGTGCGTGGCGCATCGCCGCCACGCCAGCGCAGACGTCGATCCACTGCATGACGACGCCGCCGAACATCATCGAGCCGGTGCCATTGACGTGGGACGGCATGACGATCTGGGCCATCTCGACGCGGGAGGAGGTCGGGGTGCTCATCGCAGGCACCATACCGCGCCAGCACTCGCAATTGAATTGGTCAGGTCAAATACCGATCGCGCGGGCCCTTGATGGGGCGCCAGGAGCGCTCGATGCTGCGCGCCATGCAGCTTCAGACCCGTTGGCTTGGCTTGGTGGTCCTCGTCTCCGCGCTCCTCCTCGCGCCGTCGGCGCGCGCCCTCGACATCCAGGGCACGCTGCCCGACGATCTGACGACGTGGACCGGCACGATCAACCTGCTCGGTGACGTCACCGTCGCGGCGGGCAAGAAGCTGGTGATCCAGCCTGGAGCGACGCTGTCGGCCGCCGCCACCGATGGGCTGTTCGCCGGGGACGACAAGAACGCGGTCGAGCTGATCGTCGAGGGCACCCTCGAGATCAACGGCTCGTCGGGGCAGCACGTCACGCTGACCGGCTCGGGATCGTCGTGGTACGGCGTGCGGGTCCTGCCGGGCGGCACCGCGACGATCACGTACGCCGACGTCAGCAAGGCGCACTGGGGAGCGCGCCTGGGCGCGACCTCGACGGTGACCGCGTCGACGTTCACCGGCTACGCCAGCCAGAACGCCAGCTGCCTCGAGATCACCGGCGCCGCCAACGCGTCGCAGGTTTCGTCAAGCTACTTTACCAAGTGCAACTACTGGGGCATCTACGTCGGCGACGGCTCGCCGACGCTGTCGAAGAACGTCCTCTACGACAACTACTACGGCGTCGGCGTCGGCGGCGGCAGCCCGATCATCGACAACAACACCATCCACAAGACGACCTACTACGGCATCTACTTCCAGTACACCTTCGGCACCGCGACGCTGACCGACAACATCATCAGCAACTTCGGCGGCACCGGCTACGGCATCAACAACAACTCCGGCTCGGGCACCATCAACGCCGACTACAACAACGTCTGGACCAACAACCTCAACACCACCACCGCGGGCGCGATGAACTTCGGCTCGCACAACACCTCGGCCAACCCGCTCTTCGTCAACGCCAACGCCCTCGACGGCCTCCGCCTCACCAGCAACTCGCCGTCGCGCAAGGCCGCCTCGGGCGGGGCCGATCAGGGCGCTCTGCCCTACGTCGCCGACGCCACGGCGGGCCTCGTCGGGACGCTGTTCACCAACACCACGCTGTCCGGAGCGCAGTCCGTGCTCGGCGATCTCACCGTCCCGCCGGGCGTCACGCTGACCATCGACGCCGGCGCGAGCCTGTCGTTCGCGCAGAGCGACATCATGTGGGCCGGCACCGATCACGCCATGAGCGAGCTCATCGTGCAGGGCACCCTGGTCATCAACGGCTCGTCGGGGCAGCACGTCACGCTCACGGGCGCCAGCACCACCTGGTACGGCGTCCGCGTCCTGCCCGGCGGCACCGCGACGATCACCTACGCCGACCTCAGCAAGGCGCAGCACGCGCTGCTGCTCGGCGCGACCTCGACGGTGACCGCGTCGACGTTCACCGGCTACGCCAGCCAGAACGCCAGCTGCCTCGAGATCACCGGCGCCGCCAACGCGTCGCAGGTTTCGTCAAGCTACTTTACCAAGTGCAACTACTGGGGCATCTACGTCGGCGACGGCTCGCCGACGCTGTCGAAGAACGTCCTCTACGACAACTACTACGGCGTCGGCGTCGGCGGCGGCAGCCCGATCATCGACAACAACACCATCCACAAGACGACCTACTACGGCATCTACTTCCAGTACACCTTCGGCACCGCGACGCTGACCGACAACATCATCAGCAACTTCGGCGGCACCGGCTACGGCATCAACAACAACTCCGGCTCGGGCACCATCAACGCCGACTACAACGACATCTGGACCAACGGCATCACGACGACGACGGCCGGCGCGATGAACCTCGGCACCCACAACCTGTCGGCCAATCCGCTGTTCGTCAGCGCCACCGATCAGCACCTCCAGTCGACGTCGCCCTGCCGCAACAAGGACTCGCAGGGCGGTGACGTCGGCGCGTACTCGTACACGGTCGGCGCGCTCGATCACATCGTGGTGCAGCCCGGCAGCTACTCGGTCGCCGGCGGGCAGGACGTCTATTTCTCGGCGATCGGCTACGACGCGGCGAACAACGTGCTCTCCGGGCTCACCTTCACCTGGAGCGCCAAGCCCGAGGCGGGGACGATCACGCAGGGCGGCGTGCTCACCACGGGCTGCACCGCCGCCACGGTCACCAGCGCCGTCACTGCCTCGTCGGGAGGCAAGAGCGGCAGCGCCAACCTGACGATCACGACCGGACCGGTCACCAAGCTGGTGATCGTGCCGAGCGCGCCGAGCGTCAGCGCCGGCGGACAGCAGAGCTTCACCGCGCAGGCCAGCGACGCCTGCAACAACCCGGCGGGCGCGGCGAGCGTCACCTGGTCGACGCCCACCGGGCAGGGATCGATCAACAGCAGCGGCCTGTACACCGCGTCGTGCACGGTCGGCGCCTTCCCCGGGGCGGTGCAGGCCAAGGCGGGCGACCTCGTCGCCACCGTCGACGTCACCGTGGTGCCTGGCGCCGTCGCGACCCTGACGCTCACGCCGGCCAGCGCCTCGGTGCCGCCCGGCGGATCCCAGCAGTTCACCGCGGGCGCCGTCGACTCGTGCGGCAACTCGACGGCGGCGACCTTCGCGTGGGACACGAGCATCTCGGGAGCGACCGTCTCTTCGAGCGGTCTGTTCACCGCCGGATCGACGAGCGGATCGTTCCCCGGCGGCGTCACCGTGAGCGCCAGCGGGAAGAGCAAGAGCGCTGACGTGTCGGTGCCGAGCGGCAGCGTTGCGACGATCGAGCTCCAGCCGACGAGCGCGACGCTCGCGATCGGCGACACGCAGAGCTTCACGGCGGTCGCCAAGGACAAGGACGGCAACGTCGTGTCGACGACGATCACCTGGAGCGTCGTGGCGGGCGGCGGGACGATCAACCAGAGCGGCCTGTTCACCGCCGGCACGACGGCGGGCAGCTTCCCTGCCACGGTGCGCGCCTCGGCCGAGGGCGTCAACGCGACGGCCAGCGTCACGGTCCTGCCCGGCGCGATCGATCACCTAGCGGTCAGCCCCGCGACGGTGACCATCGCCCCCGGTGGCATGACGACGCTGCAGGCGACGGTCTACGACGCGCACGACAACGTGCTGTCGAGCGCGGTCTCCTGGTCGATGAAGACCGCCGAGGCAGGCAGCATCAGCGACGGGGGTCTCTTCACGGCCGGGACGACCATCGGCTCGTACCCGGGCGCCATCGAGGCGAGCGCCGGCGGCAAGACCGCGTCGGCCTCGGTGACGATCTCTGCCGGCGCGCTCTTCTCCCTCGAGATCAAGCCGCCCGTCGCCGCGGTCACCGCGGGAGGCTCGATTGGCTTTACCGTCGTCGGCAAGGATGGCGACGGCAACACCGTTCAGGTCTCGCCCACGTGGAGCGCGGTCGCCGGCGGCGGGACGATCAACAGCGCCGGCGTGTTCCAGGCGGGCACCACGACCGGGACGTTCGCCAACACGGTGCGCTGCGAGGCCAACGGCCTGCAGGCGCTGGCGACGGTCACGGTGACGCCCGGGCCGGTCGTGCAGATCGAGGTGCGCCCGACGCATCCGACGGTGCAGGCGGGCGACACGGTGCAGTTCTCGGCCACCGCGCTCGATGCGTTCGGCAACGTCACGAGCGGCGCGGCCATCGTCTGGAGCGCGCTGCCGTCGGCGGGCACGATCAGCGCGGCGGGCCTGTTCACGGCGGGCCAGACCAACGGCGACTTCGCGCAGGCCGTCACCGCGACGGTCGGTGTGATCAGCGGCTCGGCCTCGGTCGCGGTCGAGGGCGGCGCGAGCACGCCGGGGGACATGGCGAGCAGTGGCGGCTCCCCCGATCTGGCGACGGGCGAGCGCCCGACCAACCCGGGCGGCGGCGGCTGCGGCGGCTGCCAGGCGGCCCCGACCGAGACGCTGCCCGGGCTGATCCTGCCGCTCCTCGTCGCGTGGCGCTTGCGCCGTCGTCGCGCCGTCTGAGCAGCGACCTTTTTGTCAGCGTCGCAGGCGCCGAATTGTGATACTCGCATCGACGCATGCCACGCATCCATCGGACGCTTCCTCCCAAGGGTACTCGTATCGGCCTCGCCTTCTCGGGTGGCCTCGACACGCGCTGCGCTGCCGCCTGGCTGGCCCGCCAGGGCATGGCGGTCTACGCGTACACGGCGGATCTGCTCCAGCCCGACGAGGCCAACGTCGAGGACATCCCGCCGGTGGCGCGTCAGCACGGTGCCGAGGTGGCCCGCCTCGTCGACTGCAAGGAGGCGCTGGTCCGCGAAGGCCTGCTGGCGATCCAGTGCGGCGCGTTTCATCTCGCCGTCGGTGGCAAGAAGTACTTCAACACGACGCCGCTCGGCCGCGCCGTCA
>CAZPEY010000039.1:0-23894 GCA_964585665.1 uncultured Polyangiaceae bacterium
CATGGCCGAGGCTGGCGCCGAGACCGGGACGGCGGCGGGAGCGGGAGCGGGAGCGGGAGCCAGCGGCCGACGTGAGCGTCGACGGCGACGCGGTCGAGCTGCCACCTCTCCCGAGGCGCCCCGCCAGCCGAGCGACGGCGCCCCAGACTCCGACGAGAGCGACCCGCCGCCGAGTGCCGACACGCCGGCCGGCGCGCTGCTCGGCGGCGGCGCGCCCGCGCTGGTCGCGACGCTCGACGACGGTCCGCGGCGCGACGCCGCCTTCTCCGCGGTCCTCTACGAGAACATCGGCTGGTTCGTCGGCGCTCTGCTCGTGCTCGGCGGCAGCGTCTACGGCGTCCGCGAAGCCTGGCTGGCGTTCGGCGAGGTCGGCCGCTACCTCACCGTCGGCGCGGCCTTCTTCGTCTACCACACGATGTTCATCGCGCTGGCGGCGCTCCTCGCCAGCCGCAGCGCCAACCGCACCGGCAGCTCGGCAGAAGGGGCGGCGCGCGTCGTCGCGAGCCTCGGCCTCGGCCTCCTACCAATCGTCGGCGCCGCGTTCGCCAACCTGCTGCGCGTCCACCTCGGCATCGGCGTCGCGGTGGGCGGCGCCTTTCTCGTCGCCAGCGCGCTGACCGCGGCGTGGGCGGGTCGACGGCTGCAGCCCAACGCCCCCGGCCTGCTCGTCGCTGCGGTGCTGCCGGGGCTGCTCGTCGAGCTCCCGCTCGATCGACTCGCCGACGCATCGCTGCTCCGCGCCTGGCTGCCGATCGGCGCGCTGCTCGGGCCGCTGCTCGTCGGGCACCGCGCACCGGCGCCGCTGCGCAAGGAGCCGCTCCTCCTCTCGCTCTATCTCGTGGGCGCGGTGCAGATCTTCTCGCTCGTCTCGGGCGGCGACACGCCGCAGGTCGTCTGGCGCACGGATGGCCTCGTCGCCACCGCACAGCTCGCGCTGTTCTTCGCGCTGCTCGGTGCCACGCTCATCGATCTCGGTCGCCTGCCTGCCTGGCAGGGCGGCAGCCGGCGGCTCGTCGGGGCGCTGCCGGTGCTCGGCCTGTCGCTCGCGATGCTGGCGACGGTTTCGCTCCTCCGGCCGCTCTTCGATCAGCGGCTCGCGCTGCCGCGCGACGCGACGCTGCTCTTTCTCTTCGCGACCGGCGTCAGCGCCGGCTGTGCGGCGGCGCTGCTGCGCTTCCGCGCTGCGGCCTACGCGCTCCTCTTCGCCGCCACGGCGCTCGGCGTCGCCCTCGGTCGCGGGTTCGTACCGAGCATCGACTGGTATGGCGCCTGGATGCTGCTCGGCGCGCTCCCCGCCGCCTACGCCGTGGCCCGGGTCGAGACGACCGGCGTCGCGATCGCCGGCAGCCTCACGATGGGGCTGCTCTTTCTCTTCGCGCGCTTCCTCCCCGCCGACGACGGCAGCGGCCAGCGCTGGGGGCTGGCGATCCTCGTCGGGTTCGTCGCCGCAGCCCACGCGCGCGGCCTGCGGAGCCGGCACTGGCACTACCCTGCAGGCGCCATCGCGCTGCTCGCGTGGTGGTGGTCCACCGCGATCTACCCGTGGCCGATCTTGTTTGGCATCGGCGTCGCGCTCTGGCTCGCCTACGCGGCGGCGAGCCGCGGCCTCGAGGGCGAGGACGATCGGGCGCGGCCGCTGGCGGACAACGCGACCTTCGCGGCCTGGCTGCTGTTCGCCGTCGTGACGAGTCGCTACCCCGATCTGCCGCTGCAGTCGACCGAGACGGCGCGGCTCGCCGCGACCGTCGCCGTGCTGTTCGTCCAGTGCTTCCTCGACGAGAGCGCGCTGCTCGGCGCGCTCGCTCTGCTGCTCGTCCTCCGACAGGGGGTGCTGGCCCTCGGGCCGCAGCCCGCGCAGCAGCTCGCGCAGCGGCTCGGCCTCCTCGCCCTCGGCGGCAGCGCGCTCGGAGCGCTCCTCGCGCTCGGCCTCGGTCGCGATCAGGAGTCGAGCCGCCGGCTGCTCGGCGGCGCGGTGCCGGCGCCGCTCGGGGCGCGCGGCCGGACGTTCTTCGTCGACGTGCTGGCGCTCGCGGCGGTGGCGCTGATGCTCTACTCGCTGCGCGGGCCCCTGGGCTTCCTTGGCAACGTCGACGAGCTGACCCGCCCGGGCGCGATCCTCACCGGCGCGGCGGCGATCGGCGTCATGCTGTTCGCCTTCGCCACGCGCAGCCAGGAGCGCCTCGATCTGCGTGGCCGAGAGGCGACGCTCTGGGTCGCCGCCCTGCTCATCGCGCTCACCGCGGTCGTCAACCGCATCGGTCGGCCGCTGCCGCCGCACGTCGTCGGGCGCAACCTGTCGCTCATCCTCGTCGCGATCTGGTTCGTCGCGGTCGCTGCGTATCGCTATGGGCCGATCCTCGGCAAGCTCCTCGATCGCGACGAGGACGGCTTTGCGTACCACCGCATCCCGCACGCGGGCGTCATCGCGCTCGCGCTCCTGCTCCTCTACGACGCGGCCGCCATCGGCCCCCCGACCCTGCTGCGCACCGTCGTCGTCACGCCGCCGACCTTCTTCCTTGGTCCGGCGATCGCCGCGCTCCTGCTGTCCCGATCGCTGCGCGCCCCATCGCTGTTCGCCCTTGGCCTCGTGCTCCTCGTCCCGGCCGCCGGCCTCGTCGCCAGCGAGCAGAGCCTCTTCGGTCCAGAGCTGGCGCCGCTGCGTCCGCCCGGGCAGTGGTGGGTGCCGGTGGTGGTGCCCGACGACGGCAGCGACTGGCTGGCGGCGAGCCGCTACCTGCCGAGCGGGGCGACCGCCCGTCAGCTCTTCCAGCGCTTCGAGCTCGGCGGCGCGATCGCCATCGCGGCGCTGGCGCTGCTCGGGGCCGCGAGCCGCGCTCGGGCGCTCGTCGCGCAGCGCCTCGGCGCCTGGCTACTCGCGACCGATCCCACGAAGGGTCGCGATCGGCTGCTCGTGACGACGCAGGTCGTGCCGGCCGCGCTCCTCGTCCTCTGGATGACGCTCGCCACGATGGTCTCGAGCGTCACCGCCAGCGTGCTCGGCCTCGTCGCGATCGGGCTGTCGATCGCGCTGCCGCTGTCGCCGGCGCTCTACCTGCTCGTGCCGCTCGGGCTGCCGTGGCTGGCGCACGCGCTCGCCAACCTGGGGCTGCTGTTTCCGTCGTGGAGCGGGCCGCTCTTCGGGGCCAGCGCCGCGGCGTTGCTGCTCGCCGTCGATCGCTGGAGCCGCGAGCGGGACGATCGCCCGCTGCTGCTCTCGGGCGCATCGATCGCCGCGCTCCTGACCTGTGGCGCGGGCCTCGTCTACGCTCTGGCGACGAGCGCGCCGGTCGCGCCGCTCGCCGAGCTGCAGGGCGTGCTCGCAGCGTTCGGCCCGGTGACCAGCCGCTTCTGGTGGCAGACCGCCGCGCTGCCGATGACCTTCGCCCTCGTCGCGCTCGCCGCGACGATCGCGGCCTCGGCCTTCTCGCGCGACGGCGACCTGCGCGCCCGGCCGCCGACGACGGTCGCGCTCGCCGCGGCCGGCATGACGCTCCATCTCGCGCTGCTCGTCCGCCACGCGCTGCAGGCGCCGCCGGTCGGGGCGATCGATCGCGCGTGGTCACTCGTCACCTTCACCACCGCGCTGGTGTCGACGATCGCGGTGCTGCTCGCGGCGCGGCTCGTCGAGCGCCACTTCCGGGAGCGGCGCGACGAGGTCTCGCTGGGCGCGCGCGACGCGGTCCACACGACGCTCGCGCTCGGGCTTGGCCTCGCCAGCGCCATGTCGATCTACTTCCGCACCGCGGACGACTGGCCGACGCTCGTGCTCACGCCGTCGCTGATCGCCGTGGCGCTGCTCACCACGACCGCGCTCGGCATCGCGATCCGCGAGCGGCGCCCCTTCCCGATGTACATCGCGCAGTCGTCGCTGCTCGCCAGCTACGGCGTCGTACGCGCCGGCCTCGTCCAGTCGCTGCGCCCCGAGCACGACGCGCTGTTCTTCCTGCTGCTCGGGTTTCTGCTCGTCGGCGCCATCGTCATAGCGCGCCGCCACGCCGTGCCACCGCTGGCGCTGGCGATCCGCCGCTTCATCGCGCTCCTGCCAGTGTTGATGGGCGTCGTCCTGCCGTGGCAGCCGTCGCTGCAGGGCGCCGCGTTCGCTGCTGGCTCGGGCCTCCTCTACGGCACGATCGCGCTCGTCGAGCGCAGCCGCCTGTTCGGCGCGGCAGGCACGATCGCTGCCAACGTCGCGCTGCTGCTCTTCGCGCTCACCCAGGGGCTCGTCGGCCTCGAGGTCTACTGCGTGCCGCTCGGCCTCGTCTGCCTGCTGCTCGTCCACCTCTTCCTCGACGATCTCAGCCCCGAGGCGCGCACCCAGCTCCGGCTGGCCGGCGGTGCGCTGCTCTACGCCCCGTCTGCCTACGCCGTCGCGTTTCAGGTCGGCAACGCGCAGAGCGGCTACTACCCGCTGCTCTTCGGGCTCGCCTGTCTCGTCGGCGTCGCCTTCGGCATGCTGCTCCACATCCGTGCCTACCTGTTCTTTGGCGTCGCGTTCTTCACGCTCGACGTCGTCGCCAACCTGGTGCGCGCCAGCCTCCGCGATCAGCGCGTTGGCTTCGTCGTACTCTCGGGCAGCGGCCTCGCGATCCTCGGCGGCATGGTCTACTACACGCTGCGGCGCGATCAGCTACGCGCCCTGCTCCGTCGGTATCGAGCACAGCTTTCGCGCTGGGAGTAGCGCCACGGACTACCGCACCGCACAGATCGGCAGGTCAATGCCCGCGGTTGAAAGTCGCGAGACTGAAATACTGAGTTGCCTACCCACGGTACCTCAAACGTCTCGCCCCCCACCGGCTGAGGTTCCGATCATTGTCGACCTCGAACCGTCATGAGACACTTGGTTGTGGGTTTGGGACGCGGGCCATTGCTCCTCCTCCTCTTCGCCGTCAGCTGCAATCTGCCGGGCTTCGATGCGCCCAAAGCTGGATACGGCGGAATCGTCTATCGATGCGAGGTCGTGTTCGACGAAGCGAGATCGCCCGACAATTCGTGGGCTCCGCCACGCCGGAACCGCTGCACGACGACTGGGCCAAGCACGCTACTTGGCCCATACATCATGGAAGATCCGGCTGGCAATCTGCTGAGCTTTTACGTGGACCAGATCCCGGCGTGCACCACCTACATTGTAGATGCTTGCATGCCGCGGAACATCGAGGGTATCGCGGCGCCCGGGTCCACTGCTCCCATCTACAAACTTGAGGACTATCTTCTCACCGGACCGAACCAGAATGGCGACATCAGGACGACGACTGCCAACCTGTACCTCGCCCTCGAGGAGCGCTGCAGAATAGCCGCGCTCGTGGCGCGGCTCCGCGAGACGAACGGCAGCGCCCCGAACTCCGACGCAACCCTGGTTGGATGGGCAACCCAGCTCGCTGCAGAGAACAGGGCCCACGCAATCGTGCTATCGAATCCAGACGCGGTCACGTTCGGAACCGGAGCTCCGCTGCCGAAGGCCTTCGGCAGCCAACCTCTCCATCCCTCGCCCAGGTATTGCGCGCGCGATGGGTACAACGACAGCAGCTTCCTCCTCAATGTCTTTCAAAGCACGACGCTGATCCACAAAACAAACGATACCGTCGGAGGCGTGGTCCTCGTCGACTCGAAAAAGAGCTCTGCCCAAGTCCAAGCAAGCAGAGGTGGGAGCAAGGCTTCCCAGACAGTATCGGTGTCTGGAGTGTTGGTTGGCGACATCGAGTCCTGCACTCAAGCCGGCTGCGCCTTCGAACTCCAACATCTGAACATTCAATTCCTGCCGTTCAAGATCAAAGGGCGGGACGTCACAAACGCAACGCTCTACCTGGAGCGACCGATCCGGACGTCGACGGCGACCCAGAGCGGAGGGTGGTTCAAGGCAGGCGACCTTCGCCCGACCGTCCAATTTGATGTCTCCAAGCTCGGAACCAGGATGGCGACATTCAACAGCACGGCGCCGACGAGCTTCGTCTGGGACGGGCCGTCCAATCAGGCGAAGCTCGATGCTGACTTGTCCGCAATTTCCCAAGGCACGTTGCTCCGAATAAAGCTGCACCTAGAGGGAGCTTTCGCAAATCGTGCTCCGACGCCAATCCCGCCGGAACATCGAACGGTTGAGTGCAACCGAAGGGGCGGTGCCGTCACGGTGTTGGACGGGCGCCGGAGTCGTGATCTCGACGGCGATCCGATCCGCTTCGAGTGGTACCTGACGGGAGACGGACGCGAGGTTTCTTCACATCGCTTACCATTCGCGATCGGCGAAACGGTGGAGTCCCCACTCCTTCCCCCCGGGCGCCACCGCATCAAGATGAAGGTGATCGATCGGTGGCGGTGGTCCGACGAGGAGCCCGCGATGGTCTTGGTTCAGGACACGCAGCCGCCGGTGCTGGAAGCGTCCTTGCCTTTATGCATACTCGCGCCGGGCTCCGACGGCGTCCTCGTCGATCTGTCCCGAGATGCGCACGCGACGGCGTTCGATTCCTGTGACGGCGATCTGCGCTCCTCGCTGCGGGTCGAGGTCGATGGAGAGCCCGTCGACACCGCCGGGGGCAAGGTTTGCCTGGGTGGCCCCGGCAGAGGATCCCGACCGAGCATCAAGCTCTCCGCGGTGGACCAGAGCGGCAACCGCGCCGAGAAGACCGCGACGGTGGTGATCGCCGGTAGTGACGCCTCCACGTCGTGCGTCCGCAACCTTCCTCGCTGTCGTCGCTCGGAGGGCGTGCCGTGAGTCGAGTGGTGCCCTGTGTCCTCGTCGCTGTGTTGGTCGGAGGCTGCTCTTGGCTCGAAGGCGACAGCGGCGACGGACGATCCCAGGAGTGTCACGCGGTCGCCGGGATCAAGCAGCACCTGGTTTGCCCGCACGCTTCGACGGCGCACGGCAAGGAGACCGCCGCCGACCGGGCCCTCTGCCAGCGCGACCTCCGGATCATTGCCGGGCTCGAGGCCAAGTACGGATCCGTGCTGGAATGGCAGGATCGCGTCCAGTGGCCGGCGTTCGGCTTGTGGATCCACATCAACGAGGCGCTCGTCGAGCGCCCCGCCGACGCCCCGCAGCTCGCCTTTGGCCGTTGGCCCGCCGAGGTTCCGTGTCCGACGAGGCCGAGCATCACCCACGAAGAGTGGCACCGTGGACCGCTGGCCCGGATCGGTCTCGCCTACCCGGGCTCCGTGATGGGCAGCTACTCGCTCGAAGTGACCGGGACTCCCCCACTCGTGACGGCGCGGATCACCCACTACCACGACTTCAACTGCGACGGCGTGCTGGGCAAGTGGAGCATGGACACGGAGCTCGACACGCGCCGGCCCGGCTACCAGCGGGTCGTTCGACGACAAGCCAGCAACTGCCTCTTCGAGTGACGCCGAAGAGCGGCGCTCGGCGATGGCAGGCGCGCTCGCTAGAAGACGCCGAGGAGCTGCAGCGCCGCGAAGATGCTCGTCACCGTCGAGGTCTGGGTGACGGTCGTGTTGTTGTTGCCCACCGAGGTCGTCGTCTTGGTGAGCCCGAAGTCGCCGTGCACGCCGGTCACGGCCCCGACGGCGAACTGTGGGTGCGCCCAGAAGCGCACGCCCGGACCGAGGTTGTAGTTGAGGCGAAAGCGCGTCACGTCCGGCTGGTTCCCCATCGGTGAGGGGCGCTCCTCGTTGATGACGCCTCCGAGGCCGAGATCGAAGTGGCCGAAGAAGTCGACGCGCTGATCAGCGCTGCGCAAGATGCTAACGCGCACGCCGGGCGAGAAGAAGAACGCCGTCGACGCATCGCTGGTCTTGTTCGTGTCGGTCGAGCTCGCGCTCGCGACGCGCGCCACGTCGAAGCCGAGGCCGAGGATGACGCGGTTGATCTTGTAGCCCGCGAACACGCCGCCCGAGAAGGCGCCGAGGTTGGTCGAGCCGGTCAGCGCGACGAGCTGCGTGCCGAGGTGCGCCTCGAAGGCAAAGCCGCGCGGCTTCTGCCCCATCGGCACGGTGGTCGTCACCGGCCCCCCGGGCGCCGGCTCCTGTGCGTGCGCCGAAGCCGCGATCATGAGAGCAAGCCCGAGAGCCCCAAGCCTCCGCATGCGTCCTCCTTGTCCTCGTAGGTGACCCGATTAGCGCCCACCGCCGCCAAACCCGCAACTTTCCACGTCGCCCGAGCGGCGCCGCCGGCCGGCGCAGTTGATCTCTTTCGAGGTCGGGCGCATGTTGATGGCGAAGCTCCCGTCGTCCCCTGCGCGGTAAGGAGGTGCTCCATGCAACCCACCGTTCGCCAGATGATGGATCCGGTCACGCACGCGGTCTCGACGACGCTGCCGATCGACGACGCCATCGACCTGCTCATCGACAAGGGCGTGACCGGCATGCCGGTCTTGGGCGACAAGGGTGAGGTGCTCGGAGTGCTCTCCGAGGAGCACTGCCTCCGGCTCGTCGCCATGGGCGATCAGCAGTTCGACACGCCGCGCGGCACGGTCGGCGACTACTTCGAGCGCGACGTCCCGCAGGTCGGTCCCGAGGTCGACATCTACTATGTCGCCGGTATGTTCCTCCGCGACCTACGCCACCGCCGCTTCCCGGTCGTCGACAAGGGCAAGCTGATCGGCGTCATCACCCGCAAGGACGTGGTGCGCGCGCTGCGCAACGAGCTCCGCCACACCTGACCCAGGACCGAAGGACGAATCGACATGGCCGCCCCCTTCTCCGGCTTCCCCAAGGACTTCTTCCGCTTCTTCGACGAGCTCGCCGCGCACAACGAAAAGCCCTGGTTCGAGGCCAACAAGCAGCGGTACCGCGACGTGGTGGTCGGCAGCTCCAGCGCCTTCATCGAGGCGATGGCGCCGCGCCTGGCCAAGATCTCCAAGCACGTCATCGCCGATCCGCGGCCCAACGGCGGCTCGATGTTCCGCATCTACCGCGACGTCCGCTTCTCGAAGGACAAGCGCCCCTACAAGGATCACGCCGGCATCCACTTTCGCCACCGCGACGGCAAGACCGCCCACGCCCCCGGCTACTACGTCCACTTGTCGCCGAGCGAGGTGTTCTTCGGCGGTGGCGTCTGGATGGCCGAGCCAGACGCGCTGCAGAAGATCCGCCGCGCCATCGCCACCAAGAGCGCTGCCTGGAACCGAGCCGTCGGCTCCCCGCAGTTCACGAAGCTCTTCGGCGAGGTGCAGGGCGAGGCGCTGCAGCGGCCGCCCAAGGGTTTCGAAGCCGATCATCCGCTCATCGACATGATCACGAAGAAGAGTTTTTTTGCGATGCAGCAGGCGAGCGTCAAGCAGGCGCAGGCCAAGGACTTCGCAGAGCGCGCCGAGGCGGCGTTCGTTGCGTGCCGGCCGCTGCTCAAGTTCCTCTGCGACGCGGTCGACGCGCCCTTCTAGCCCCGGCTCGGTGGTATGCTCCCGCTGCGATGTCCGACGACCACGACGAGGCCGAGCCGTCCGAGCAGGACTGGATCGCCGACTGCCTCGCCTACCTTGTCCACCGACTCTCCCAGGAGGGGATCTGGTACTCGCTCGCCTACGGGACCCTGCTCGGCGCGCTGCGCGAGCGCGACATCATCCCGTGGGACTACGACTTCGATCTGCTGATCCGCCCGAGCGAGCTGCCGCGCATCTTCGCGCTCGGCGGTCGCCTCGCCGAGGATGGTTTCTCGTTTCAGCCGACGCGCCACACCGCCAGCGCGCTGGCGCTCAATCCGGCCGGGGTGACCGAGTTCGCAACCGCCGCGATCGGCGTCTTCCACCAGGGCTTCAAGGTGGGTGATCTCTATGCGTTCTCGGTGTTCGCCGACGGAGTCATGCGACGCTGGGACTTCGAGCGGGACGTCTACTGGTGCCCCCACTCGAGCTTCCCGGCCTGGTTCGTCGAGGGGGAGGCCAAGGTCGAGCTGCGCGGCAAGACCTACTCGGCGGTGCGCAGCCCCGAGAAGTGGATCGCTGGCATCTACGGCGAGGACTGGCGCGTCCCCTACCGCGCGGCCAAGCAGGGCGGAGCGCTGCGGGACGGCGTGACCGTGCACGGCGATCGCTACGAGCCCAAGCTGCACGCCGAGATCGCCTGGTGTGAAGCGCAAGGCTGGGATCGCAGCGTCTACGCGAACGCGCCAGCCTGGCCGCGGCTCGTCGGGGGCGCCGGTCCGATCGGGCCGACCCCGCGCACCGAGCGCAACAGCCGCTCGCTGTGGTGGCGCGACCTCGACGAGCTGCAGGCGCACTTCTGATGAAAGCGATCATCCTCGCCGCGGGCCTCGGCCGCCGTATGCAGCCGCTGACCGATCACCTGCACAAGAGCCTGCTGCCCGTCGGTTCGACGACGATCCTGGGGCGCATCGTCGACAGCCTGCACGCCCTCGGCGTGCGCGACATCCTCGTCGTCACCGGCTATCTCGCGGAGGACGTGCGCCGCTTCCTCGCCGACCGCTACCCGGAACAACCGTTCTCGTTCGTCCACAACGAGCGGTTCCGGGAGACCAACAACATCGTCTCTCTCGCGATGGCGCTCGATCAGACGCGCTTCGACGACGACGTGATCTTGATCGAGTCCGACGTGCTGTTCGACCGGCGTGCGCTCGACGGTCTGCTCGGTCACTCGCGCAACGTCGCGCTCGTCGATCGCTATCGGCCAGGCATGGATGGCACCGTCGTCGCGGTCGACCACGGCGTCATCACCGGCGTCTTTCCCCCGCACCTCCAGGGCGAGGACTTCGTCTACCGGGACAAGTACAAGACGCTCAACATCTATCGCTTCACCAAGGACTTCTGCCAGCGCACCTTCCAGCCGCTCCTCAGCTGCTACGCCAACCTCATCGACGAGCACTGCTACTACGAGCTGGTCCTCGGCATGCTCGTCAACATGCAGCGCGAGCGCATTCACGCCGAGATCGTCGATGGTGAGGCGTGGACCGAGGTTGACGACCCCAACGACCTGCAGGTGGCGCGCTTCGCCTTCGAGCCCGAGCGGCGCCTCGAGATCCTCGATCGCAGCAAGGGCGGCCTGTGGAACTTCGGCGTCCTCGACTTCACCTACCTGCGCAACATGTACTTTCCGACCGACGCGATGCTCGCGTCGATGCGCCAGGCGCTGCCCGAGCTGGTGCGCAACTACGGCTCGGCGCAGCCGGTCCTCGACGAGAAGCTCGCCAGCTACCTGCTCTGTGCGCCGGCGCGTGTCCGGCTGCTCAACGGCGCGGCGCAGGCCTTCCCGATCCTCGCGGACGTGCTCGGCGCCAAGGCGCCGCTGCTGCCGACGCCGACGTTCGGCGAGTTTCCGCGCTGGTTCCCGGGGGCCGCCACCTACGCCGACGATGCGACGCCAGCGGCGATCGAGGCGGCCCTGCCTGGCCGCGACCTGGTCGTCTTCGTCAACCCCAACAACCCGACCGGCACGACGCGCTCGACCGCGTGGCTCCACGCGCTGGCGGCGCGCCACCCCGAGATCCGCTTCCTCGTCGACGAGTCGTTCGTCGACTTCTCCGACGAGGAGCCGCTGCTCGCGCGCCTCGAGCGCGCGCCGCTGCCCAACGTGCTGGTGCTCGCCAGCCTGTCCAAGACCCTCGGCATCCCGGGGGTGCGCCTCGGCTACGTCTACACCAGCGACGCCGCGCTGCACGCCGCGATCGGCGCGCGCCTCCCGGTGTGGAGCACCAGCGCGCTCGGCGAGTACTTCCTCGAGCTCTGCCTCAAGTTCCGCGGTGAGCGCGCCGAGTCGTTCACGCGCACCGCCGCCGATCGCGCCAACTTCGCCGCCGAGCTGGCGCGGCGCGACTGGGTCGCCGAGGTCCTGCCGAGCGGCGGCAACTTTCTGCTCGTGCGCCTCGCCTCGACCGAGCTCGCCCTCGCCGCTGACCTCGCCACGCAGCTCATGGTGCAGCACAAGATCTACGTCAAGGACGTGACCCAGCGCCTGTCCCCGCCGACGCCGGCGCTGCGCCTGGCGGTGCGCCTGCCGACCGAGCACGCGCGCCTGCTCCACGCCCTCGATGAGGCCATCACCCGACGGAGAGACCGCGCATGAGCGAACGAACCTGGGCCACGATCTGGGAGGCGCGGCAGCTCGATCCCGAGCGCTCCTCGCTGCTCGCGCAGCTCATGGCCGCCGACGGCTTCGACAGCGGCTTTGGCAACGTCGACGAGGCGGCCTGGCTCCGCTATGTCGGCATGGTGGAGGATCAGCTCGGCATCGCCCCCGGCTCGTCGGTGTACGAGGTCGGCTGCGGCGCCGGCGCCTTCGTCTATCCGCTCTACCAGGCGGGCTGCCCGATCGGCGCGCTCGACGCCTCCGAGACCCTGCTCGGCTACGCGGCCCGCGTCATGCCGAACGCGACGCTGTGTCGCGCCGAGGCTGCGGCGCTCGATCCCAGCGAGCCCTACGACTTCGTCGTCTCGAACGGCGTCTTCCTCTACTTCCCGTCGCTCGACTACGCGCGCGGTGTGCTCGAGCGCATGGCGAAGAAAGCCCGCCGCGGGCTCGCGGTCCTCGACGTGCCCTGCCTCGCCAAGCGCTCCGCCGCCGAGCAGATGCGCCGCGGCTACCTGAGCGAGGCCGAGTACGAGGCGAAGTACCGCGGGCTCGAGCACCTCTACTTCGATCGCGGCTGGTTCGACGCGACGCTCCGGGAGCTCGGCTTCGCCTCCGTCACGATCGCCGATCAGCAGATCGCCGGCTACGCCAACGGTCCGTACCGGTTCAACGTCTTCGCGCGCCGCGAGTACTGAGCGATGCGCCGCGCTTGCCTCCTGCCCCTGATCGCGCTGCTCGCCGCCTGTCAGGGCGGCGGCGCGCACGCGAGCGCCGATCTCGGCGGCGGCCTCGATGGCACGGCGGCCCTCGACGACCTCGCTCCGAGCGACGAGTGCCCCTCGGTCGACGCGGTCCGCTGCCGCGACGGCGGCGCTCGCCAGATCTGCGCGCTCGTGGGTGGGGCGCTTCGCTGGTCGCCCCCGATCGACTGCGCGACCGACGAGGCGTGCGTCGACGGGATCTGCGGCCCACCGAGCGCTGTGCAGCTCGCCCAGGCGGCGGCGCTCGATGAGATGATCGATCAGCTCTCCGCGCAGACCTCGTACCCGTACTCCTACGACAAGGCAGCGATCCTCGCCGCCGGGCACCTCGCGATCATTCACGGCGACGGCAGCGAGGGCGCGTACCTGCAGGCGATGTGGGAGGCGTTCCTGTCGATCCCGGAGGGCCATCAGTCGATGCTGCTCAAGAGCGGCTGCGGCACCAAGCTGCCGAGCGCCTACGAGTCGCGCCTCGGCGTGTGCGGCCGCCAGCACCCCGACGGGCTCATCATCACCGTCGCCAAGCAGGGCAACCTGCTCGGCCTGCAGAAGGGCGACAAGATCGTCGCGGCCGGGGACGAGAGCGGCGCCGCCCTGCTGCTCGCGGCTCACCACCGCGCCCGCTGCGCCTCGACGTTCCCATCGGTGGCCGGCCAGCGCGAGGACGGCGCGGCGGGCTTCTTCGCGACCGTCCCGAGCGGCCTTGCGCTGACCGTCGAGGCGACGGACGGCACCCAGCGCCAGGTCGTCGTCCCCACCGCCCGCGACAAGACGGCGCTCTGGTGCAGCGAGGTCTTCGGCCGCTCGACCCAGACCGTCGCGGAGGCGACGACGCTCCCCGACGGCACCGCGGTGATCCGCGTCCCGTCCTGGGTGCCTTTCGACGAGAGCTTCCCGACCGATCCATCCCTCTACGACGACTACCGCATGCGCTTCCAGGCGCGGATCAAGACGGTGTTCGACACGGTCAAGGACGCGCCGCGCCTCGTCTGGGACGTCCGCGGCAACCAAGGCGGGATGACGCTCGTCGCGCTCGCCATCGCCAGCGGCATGCCTGGCGCCCAGTCCACCGTCGCGACTCACTGCACCGCGCGGCTCGCCGCCACCGATCCGCCGATGTTCGACACCACCGCGTACGCCCAGTACGCGCTGACGCCCGGCGGCGACTTCCTCTACTCCGGTAAGGTGGCCGTGCTGATCGACGGACTCGGCTACAGCGCGACCGACTACTTCGCCCACTTCGTCCGCGAGGCGACGACCAGCATCGTGGTCGGTGCCCCGACCGCCGGGGGCTATGGCGGCTCGAGCGGCAGCTTCGACATCACCTCGACGCCGCCGGCGCTCACCTTCTACTACGATGTGAACCGCTGCGTGCGCGACGACACGAGCGCCCCGCTCGAGGGCCACGGCGTCGAGCCGACGCTAGCGGTCTCCTACGACCCTGCCGATCTGGCCGGCGAGCGCGACACCGTGCTCGCCGCGGCGATCGCGGCGCTCCAGTAGCGGCCGCGGCTCAGCGGTTGGTCAGCAGCATGCTGACGTGGTGCGACGCGAGCACCCAGCCGCCACCCTGCTTGACCCAGGTGTCGGTCGACGTCAGCAGCGGGTTCCACGGCTTGCCGTTGACCGTGGAGTGGAGCGAGTTGCGGTAGACCACCACCGCCGTCGCGTCGCCGTACAGGTGCACGGCGACGGGCGTCAGCTTGAACGACTCGATGGTCAGCAGCTTCGAGGTCGCGTCGATGAAGCCCTGCTTGTTCGTACTCTCGCCGTTGACCGCGGTGTAGATGTAGTCAGCGGCGAGGATCTTCTCGAGCGCGGCCGCGTCCTTCTTCTTCATCGCCTCGAACAGCTCCGTCGTCTTCTGACCGAACAGGTCGGCGCCCGTCGGTGGGCCGGCGAGCGCTGCGCGCGCCAGCAGCCCCGTCACGACCAGCAGGATCAGACGACTCGAGATACGCCACGCCACGGTTCGCTCCTTCATCCTTCACCTCTTCGTTAGAGCCCACTTGGAAACGAGAACGGCTGCGCCGCGACCACCGGCTCCCCGACATCGAGCTGGACCACCGCGTGATCGTGCAGCGCGATGGACGACGGGTCCCCGTCGACCTTCAGCCCATCGACGAAGGCCGTGACCGCGCCCTGCGCCGGTCCGACGGTGTCGCCATCGAGCGGCTGCCCCCACACGCCGAAGAAGTCGCCAAGCGAAAAGGCGCGCTCGGTCGGCGACTCGATGTGGATGATCCCGCTGCCGTCGTGCGTGTGCAGCCACGAGATGCAGACGCGCGGCGTGATGCCGATGCCTGCGGGCAGGCTACGCGCCTCGCCGTGATCGTAGACCGCCAGGTGGGCGTGGATGTGCAGCACGAACTGCTCGCTCGCCTCGCAGGAGATGCCGTTGACGGGACCCTGCTGCGTGGCGTTGCCGGCTGGCGCGAGCGGCAGTGCGCTCTGCTCTGGGTCGCCGTGGCAGCCAAGCGCGCCGAGCACCAGCACGAGCGCGAGCGCAGAGCGCCCACATGGTTCCATTGCCATCGCTCGACTATACCTGCAGCGACGAGCGACCGTGCACTTTTCAGGCGGCGGCGCGCGGCTGTGCCGACGGCGCGGCGAGCGCGAGCTTGCGCGGCGACAGCCCCAGCGCGGCCCGCATCAGCCCATCGGCCCAGCGCGTCGGCAGCGTGCGCAGGAACCAGAGCATGATCCGCGACGAGAACGGAACGACGTAGCGCGCCGCCGGGCGGCGAGCGACGATGGCGCGCAGCAGGACCTTGGAGACGCGGTCGGCCGGCACGGCCTGCTTCTCACTCAGCTCCTTGATCGCCTCGGCCTGCGCGTACACCGCGGCGTACGGCGAGTCAGCGCGACGATACTTGGCGACCTCCTGGACCGAGCGGTTGCCGAACTCGGTCGCGATGGGCCCCGGCTCGATGAGCACGACGTCGATGCCGAACGGGCGCAGCTCGCCGCGCAGGGCGTCCGACATCGCCTCGACGGCGTACTTCGACGCATGATAGGCGCCGAACAGCGGGAAGGTGACGCGCCCTCCGATGCTCGAGACGTTGAGGATGCGGCCCGAGCGCCGCTGCATCATCTGCGGCAGGAAGGCGCGGGTCACGCTCATCAAGCCAAAGACGTTGGTCTCGAACTGCGCCCGCAGATCTTCGTCGGTGACCTCGGCCAGCGCGGCGGCCAGGCCGTAGCCGGCGTTGTTGATCAGCACGTCGACACCCCGGCCGCCGGTCTGCTGCGCGACGGTCTCAACCGCGGCCGCGATCGAGCGTGGATCGGTCACGTCCAGGCGGACCACGTCGAGCGCCAACCCCTTGGCTTCGTCCCGCAGCGTCCCGAGCGCGCGCTCGTTGCGACCGCTGGCGATCACGCGATGACCGGCCCGCGCCAGGTAGAGCGCCGCCGCGCGGCCGATGCCCGTGGTCGCACCGGTGATGAAGATGGTCTGCTGGGACTTGGACATAAGGTCTCTCCTTCTTTTCTGGAATGAACGTTCATTCCGACTTTGGCTCAAAAAAAACCGCCCTCCGTCGCCGCCTCAGGCGCGGATCGCCTCCCACACGCAGGCCTCGGCCTGATCCAGCACGCTCGGGGTCAGCTTGAGGCGCCCCTCCCAGCTCTGCTTGACCAGGCCGGTGAAGGCGCCATAGACGAGCGCGACGATGATCTCGGCGGCGATCGGCTTCAAGATCTGCCGACGCTGCGCGTCCTTGATGAACGCGCGCACCGGCGTCAACACCAGGTCCTCGACGGCCCGGCTCTCGGCGTCGATGTACGGGCCGTGGTGGTGCAGCTCCATGAAGGCGATCGAGCTCCGCTGCTCCGCGACGTAGCGGGCCATGCCGCGCCACATGTCGTGGAACTGTGCCCGCGTCGGCTTGTCGGGCGACACCGCGGTCAGCAGCGCCGCGCCGAAGCGCTGCTTCTCGCGCCGGTAGAGCGCGTTGACCAGCGCCTCCTTGCTGTCGAAGTAGCGGTACAGCGTGCCCGCGCCGACCCCTGCCCGCTCGGCGACGAGCGGCACCGCGGTGCCGTGGAAGCCGCGCTCGGCGAACAGCGCCAGCGCCGCGTCGAGGATGGCCTCGGCTTTACCCGACTCGGTCGGCTTGGGTTGGCGGAAGGGGCACATCGCTGGCTCGCATGAATGAATATTCATTCCGCGCCCTGCCGTCAAGGGTGTTTTTTCGCGCTTCTCAGCTCCCCGTCGCCGAGTACCGTAGCGGGATGGACCCCGCCCTCCGCGTCCGCGCCTGCCGCCGCGCCGATCTCTCCGCAGTCGCCCAGCTGGCCGCCAAGCTGGTGCGCCTCCACCACGCGTTCGATTCGGCGCGCTTCTTCCTGCCGGCAGAGGTCGAGCGCGGCTACGAGTGGTGGTTCGGTCAGGAGATCGACCGCCCCGAGGTGGTGCTGCTCGTCGCCGAGCGGGACGCGGCGATCGTCGGCTACGCCTACGGGCGCATCGAGGAGCGCGACTGGAACCAGCTGCTCGACGCCTGCGGCGCGCTGCACGATCTCTGGATCGAGGAGAGCGAGCGGCGCTCCGGCCTCGCCACCGCGCTGGCGAGCGCCGCGCTCGACGCGCTCCGCGACAAGGGCGCGCCGCGCGTGGTCCTGCACACCGCCGCGCTCAATGAGGCAGCGCAGCAGTTCTTCGAGCGGCTTGGCTTTCGCCGCACGATGATCGAGATGACGCGCGAGTCGTCGCCAGCGACCTAGCCAGGCCCGACCCACGCCATGCCTTCCCGCGCGCTCCGTCTGCTGCGCCCGCTGCTCTCCCTGCTCGCTGCCACCGCGGCGCTGCCGGCCGCTGCTCAGAGCAACTACCAACCCTCGCCGGTCGCGCCGCGCGCCATGGGGATGGGCGGCGCGGGCTGCGGCATCGTCGATGGTGCCGCCGGCATGTTCTACACGCCGGGCAGCCTGGCCTTCGGCGAGCGCGGCGAGCTGTCGGTGTCGGGCAACCTCTACGGCCTCATCGGTGGCCGCATCGGGCAGGGCTTCGGCCCCGGCTCGTCCGAGACCTACCTGACCATCGCCGCGGTGCCCACCAACGTCAGCGGCGAGCGCCATGGCTTTCGGCTCGGCAAGCTCAGCGTCTCGGATCGCTGGGGCTTCGGCATCAGCGTGCTGTCGCCGATCAACTTCAAGGTCGCGGCGCTCGCGAGCTCGAAGGATCAGTCGGCCCTGCTCGTGCGCACGACCTCGGAGTTCGTCTACACGATCTACGTCGGCATGGCGTACCGCGTCCGGCCCAACCTCGGCGTCGGTATGGCGATCGTCACCGCGTATCGGCAGTTTCAGTCGTCCTTCGACGCGACCGTCGATCGCTCCTCGCAGTACCTCCAGGCGAGCCAGTCGCTGACCGCCTATACCGTGAGCGGCGCGCTCTCCTTCGGAGTCCGCGCGATGCCGCTGCCCGGCCTCGACCTCGGCGTCGGGCTCCACCTGCCGCTCATCCCGCTCTTTGGATTTGGCGACGCGCGCGAGCGCGGCGTGGTGATCACGCCCTTCGCCGACGGGGTCGGTGAGTACCAGCGCTTCGGACGCAAGCGCGATCTCGAGGCGCGCTACGCCTTGCCGACGCGCATCAGCTTCGGCGCGTCGTATCGCATCGCCGGGCGCTACGTCGTCGCCCTCGATCTCCATGTCTGGACGCCGCACCAGTACAACGCGGTGCTCGACAAGCAGACCAAGGAGATCCTCAACCGCGTCGACCTCGACTGGACGGTGAACCTGAACCTCGGCTTCGAGACCAAGATCCGCAACCGCTGGCCGCTGCGCCTCGGCTTCTTCAGCGATCGATCACCGGTGCGCCGGGTCTTCGCCGGGGAGCTCGCTTCGGCGCGCCAGGATCTCTACGGCGCGACCATCTCGGGCGGCTTCCGCGGCACGATCTCGGAGAACGAGGTCGGCCTCCTCGCCTCTGGCGGTCCGACGCTGAGCGGCGCCGTCGATCTGGCCTCCGGCACGCTGCAGGAGACGCGCGCCCGCGGCAGCCAGTGGCGCGTCTTCGTCACCTATTCGACACAGCTTCACTACTGATCGCGATCGCAGGCTGGCGTGATACGGTCGCGGCGCATGTCGCCCGAGACGGTCGCCCCCACTTCGAAGCCGGGACCTGCGCCCGGTCGCAAGCCGGCGCTGCGTCGGCGCAGCCGCGCTCTCCTCTTCTGGGGTGGCGCCCTGCTGCTGGTGATCGGCGGCGGCTATGCGTGGTCGCGCCGCTCGGCGACGGCCCCGCTCGAGGTCTACACGACCAAGGTGCTGCGAGGACCGGTTCGGGACTTCGTCTCGTCGGTCGCGTCGGGCCGGGTGAGCGCGCGCCGGGAGGCGCTCCTCCGCGCCGAGATCGCCGGGCGCGTGCTCGCCTTGCACAAGCGGCGCGGCGAGACCGTCAAGGCAGGAGAGCCGCTGCTCGGCTACGACGCCGTCGAGCTGCAGGAGCGCGTGCGGCTCGCCGAAGCAGCGGTCGGCCTGGCGCGCGCCCAGCTCCAGCAGGCGCAACAGAGCGCCGCGGTCGCCGAGGCCAGCGCGGCTCGGGCGCGTCGGCTGGCGCAGTCCGGCTCGGCCCCGATCGCCGAGGCCGAGACCCTCGAAGGCCAGGCCAAGACGGCGCTGCGCGCCGCAGACGCGACCCGGGCCGCGATCACCCAGGCCAGCGCCAACCTCGAGCTGGCCAAGACGGCGCTCACCAAGGCCGTGGTGCGAGCGCCGTTCGACGCGACGGTGCTCGTCGTGTCGACGGAGGTCGGTGAGACGATCGCGCCCGGAACGCCGCTGTTCCAGCTCGCCGACACGAGCGAGCTCCACATCGACGCGGAGCTCGATGAGGCGGACGTCGGGCGGGTTCGGCTCGGCATGCCCGTCGACATCAGCTTCGACGCCTTCCCGCACGAGCGCCTGCGCGGCAAGCTGACCGAGCTGGCTCCCTCGGTGACCCGCGATCCGCGCGGCGGCCGCTCGGTGGCGGTCGACGTCGCGGTGCCACGCGATCAACGCCTGCGCGTCGGCATGAGCGCCGACGTCGACATCATCGTCGAGACACGCGACGCGGCGCTCTACCTGCCACCCAACGCCGTCCTCGGGAGGGGCGCCGAGCGCGTCGTCTTCGTCGTCGAAAAGGGCGTCGCGCACCAGCGCAAGATCGAGACGGGCATCTCGACCTGGGAGGCGGTCGAGATCCGCTCCGGGCTCAGCGAAGGCGCGGAGGTCGCGATGTCGCAGACCACGGCCCAGCTCAAGGACGGCGCCAAGGTCCGCGTCCTCACCAAGCCGACGGAGCCGGGGAAGTGAGCGAAGTCCTCGTCGAGGTCGAGCAGCTCGATCGCGACTTTCAGATGGGGGAGGACACGCTCCACGTCTTGCGCGGCCTGTCGTTCCACATCGACGCCGGCGAGTACGTCGCCCTGATCGGTCCCTCGGGCTCGGGCAAGTCGACGCTGATGTACCAGCTGGGCTGCCTCGACACGCCGACGCGCGGCCGCCTGCGCCTCGGCGGGTATGACGTGAGCGAGCTCTCCGACGAGGAGCTCGCCGGGCTGCGCAATCGGATGATCGGCTTCGTCTTCCAGGCCTTCAACCTGCTGCCGCGCACCACCACCGTCGACAACGTCGCCCTGCCGCTGCGCTATTCGGGCATCGGGCTGCGCGAGCGACGGGCGCGGGCACGGCAGGCGCTCGCTTCGGTCGGCCTCGGGCACCGAGAGACGCACACGCCCGAGCGGCTCTCGGGCGGCGAGCGCCAGCGCGTCGCCATCGCGCGCGCCGTCGTCACCCAGCCGCGCCTGCTGCTCTGCGACGAGCCGACAGGAAACCTCGATCAAAAGGTGGGGCGCGAGATCGTCGAGCTCTTCGAGCGCCTCAACGTCGAGCTTGGCGTGACGCTCGTTGTCGTCACTCATGACCTCTCGCTGGCACGCCGCGCCCGCCGCGTCCTGAAGCTCCTCGACGGGGAGCTCGTGCACGACGGCCCGCCGGACGCGAGCCTGTAGGGACGCATGTTCGAGCACCTGCGCTCCGCCTTCGATGCCCTCGCCGCGAACAAGGTGCGCGCCGCCTTGACCATGCTCGGTGTGGTCATCGGCGTGCTGTCGGTGACGCTGCTCGTCTCTGTCGGTGACGGGGCGCGCGCCTATCTCGACAACACGTTCGGCTCGATCGGCACCAACCTGCTGAGCATCATGCCCGGGCGGCGCGAGACACGCGGCTTCGGGCCGCCGACCCCGAACACGGCGCGGCCGCTCACCATGGACGACGTGCGCGCGCTCGAGCGGCAGTCGACGCTGCTGCGCTCCGTCAGCCCGATCGTCACGGGCGGCGGGGTCATCCGCTTCGAGAATCGACAGCGCAACTGCCCGGTCTTTGGCGTCGGGCCGACCTTCTCGGAGCTGCGCAACATGCACGTCGACGTCGGCGTGTTCGTGCGCCAGGAGGATCTCGACGCGCGCCGCCGCGTCGCGGTGATCGGCCGCACGGTGGCGCGCGAGCTCTTCGGGCAGGAGAACCCGCTCGGCCGCCCGATCCGGATCGCCGATGGCCGCTTTCGCATCGTCGGCATCCTCGAGCAGAAGGGGACGTCGCTCGGCTTCGACCTCGACGATCTGGTGTTCATCCCAACGACCGCCGCGCTCGATCTCTTCAACATGGAGAACCTCACCCAGATCGTCACCGCGGCGCGCAGCAAGACCGAGGTGCAGGCGGCGATCGCCGAGATCGAGGAGATCCTGGCGCGGCGGCGCAACGGCGAGCTCACCTTCACCATCCAGAGCCAGGACGATCTCATCGGTGTCTTCGGCACGGTGACGACGGCGATGACCTGGGCGCTGCTCGCCATCGCGTCGATCTCGCTGCTCGTCGGTGGCATCGGCATCATGAACATCATGCTGGTCGGGGTGCGCGAGCGGACGCGCGAGATCGGGGTGCGGCGCGCGCTCGGCGCCACGCGCACCGACATCCTGCTGCAGTTTCTCGTCGAGAGCCTGGTGCTGTCCTCGGTGGGCGGCGCGCTCGGCCTCGGGCTCGGCGCGGGCATCGTCGCGCTGGTCAATCGCTACGCGCCCGACGTGCCGCTCAAGCTGTCGTTCTGGATCGCCGGCGTCGCGTTCGGCGCCTCGTTCGTCGTCGGCGTCGTCTCCGGCGTCGTGCCGGCGCGCCGAGCCGCGCAGCTCGATCCCGTCGACGCGCTCCGCTACGAGTAGAGCGGGCGCCCGTCAAGGCAGCGAGCGCGAGCCGCGCGGGTCGTCCTCTTCGGGCGCCACGTAGGGGACCCTCACCAGGCGGGCGTTGCCGGACGTGGGCACGCTTCCTTCGGGCCAGTTTCGCTTCGCAAAGGCAAACACGAAGTCGCGCTCGAAGTGGCGAGCAAGATAGAGCGCCGGCTCGGAGAACCGCTCGACGGTGGAGCTTGATAGCCGCCCAGACATTGCGGGCGAGATCACGTAGACGAGGGCGTTTCCGTCTTTCAGCAGCCAGCCTTGCTCGGCGACGCAAGCGCCCTCCGAGATCTTGAACCACCAAAGCCCGGCAAATTCCGCCACGACGGGCCGCGGCACGTCTCCACCAAACCTCAGTCGACAACGCTCGAACGACGCCGTCCAGACGCCCTCCGTCAGATCGTAGACCATTCCGGCCAGCCACCACGGAGCAAACGGCTTGGGTGGGGGCCGGTGGGGGTCGAACTTGCCGACGACAACGCCAGCAAGCTCCTGGGCGGGCGGCATGCCTGGTAACCAGAGGGGGTTGCGAAACGCGATTTCGACGTCGCGTCCGAGCAGGGCCGAGAGGCCTTCGGCGTGGCCGCGCATCATCTGTCGGCCGCGGTGGCGCCAGAAGATGGGAGCGGTCTTGTCGGCTGGGTACGTGAAGCGGTAGGCGGAGGCCGTCACCGACAGACTGCCCGTGGTCGCCTCGTATCGACACCCCCACTCAGGCTCCATCAACGCCGGGTTGTCCCACCAAGCGCGAATGAATCGGTCGACGTCCGCCGGGGGGACCGCCCGCGAGTCATAGTCGAGCCGACACTTTCCGAAGTGGGCCGCGGCCGTCCCAGCCACTCCCGCCCGATGCCGAATTGCGGGGGTTGGTTTGCCCAGATCGAGCGAGTTTGCTCCAGCAACTTGAGCGCTCTTTTCAACGAGAGTGGGCCGGCCGTGGCAAGCGATGGCGCTGGCGACGAGGCCGCCCAGGATCCATCCAGCCTGTTGCCCACCTGTACGGAACCACGCATTGGTCACCCGCCGGAAGTCACTTGCAAGCTGGACTTGTTTCGAGCTTCTCGATGGCCTCTTTGCACGCCCCTTTCAGTCCTCTTCTTCCTGCCGCGGTCGCCGCAGCGTCCCTCCAGTGGTAGGAGGTCCGCATGAGGGTAGGCTCCATGAACGCCCTGGCCTTGGGCGGCATTGACATCATGCAGGACCTCATCTTCGCAAAGTACTCTGCGCACTCCCGTACCCCGAATTCGACGGTGGAGTAGTCTAGGAGGCGCCTTCCCACCGCGGCGGCAGCCTTTGAAAAATCATAGCCTTCCTTGACAAGGGCGCCTGCCAGCTTGGCGTTGCCACAACCATGGCAGCGGAGAGGAAGGGTGCCTGGCTCGTCGCACCCCTCTGGAGCGGAAATGCTCTGCCGCGGGATGAAGTTGAACCCCGAGACGTAGTGGAACATCTCCCGCCCCAAGCCATACGAAACCGCGATCTTCCCGCAGAGCCTGCGGGCCTTGCCGACGCACTCAGCCGTGGCCTCGTACGCAACCAACTGCGCAGGCATCCCGCGGCGCGTCCCCTCACCGACGATCTGGTAGTGCGACAAACGGAAGTTCTCGCAGAGGTCCTCATGGAACCTCGCGAGCAGGCCCTCTATGCGGCTCTGGGACGCCAGCTCTTCTATTTGGCCCTGAGACGCCAGCTGTTTGATCGTCGGCTCCGTGGCTGCGTCGACCACCGGACCGCGCTGGGCCGCAGCAAGCGCCGCCTTGAGCCTGACAATCTCCTCGTCTTTGGCATCCCGCTCGTCGGCCTTCTTGCATGCGGGCGCCGGCAGCAACGTAGCCACCAGGGCAAAGAACCCGGCGGGCCAGCTCAAGTCCCGCCTTCGTCGAGCTAGACGATGTGTCGCATGGGCCCTCATCGGCACCGCCTCCCGTCGTCCAACGCGCTG
>CAZPEY010000040.1:0-23877 GCA_964585665.1 uncultured Polyangiaceae bacterium
CGACGGCATTCGCCTCTGCAAGGCGGAGCGGCGTCGCTACGCCAACGGCGATCTCGCCGAGCTCGAGCGCCACCTCCAGGAGACCCAGGGACGCCGCCTCCGCTTGATTGCCACCGACGGCGTGTTCTCGATGGACGGCTACCTTGCCAAGCTCGACGCGATCTGTGATCTGGCCGACCGCTACGATGCGCTGGTCATGGTCGATGACTCGCACGCCACCGGCTTCATCGGGCCGACGGGGCGCGGCACTCCCGAGCACTGCGGCGTGCTCGCGCGCATCGACGTGCTGACCTCGACGCTCGGCAAGGCGCTCGGTGGCGCCGCGGGCGGCTTCACGACGGGTCGCAAGGAGATCATCGACCTGCTGCGCCAGCGCTCGCGCCCCTACCTGTTCTCGAACTCGGTCGCGCCGGTCATCGTCGGGGCGAGCCTCGCGGTCTTCGATCTGCTCGATCAGTCGGCCGAGCTCCGCGAGCGAGTCATCGGCAACGCGCTCTACTTCCGCGACGGAATGCGCGATGCGGGCTTCACGATCAAGGAGGGCATCCACCCGATCGTGCCCGTCATGCTCGGCGACGCACGCCTCTCGCAGGAGATGGCGGCCCGGCTGCTCGGACGTGGCATCTACGTGATTGGATTCTACTACCCGGTCGTGCCCAAGGGCGAGGCGCGCATCCGCGTTCAGCTCTCGGCGGAGCACACCACCGCCCAGCTCGATCAAGCGATCGAGGCGTTCACCGCCGTCGGGCGCGAGCTCGGGGTGCTGCCGGCGGGCTGATCACGGCGCCAATCTCGACGCTGGCCATTGCCAGCGACGCGCTGCGTGATCATGCTTGAAGAAGGAAGGAGCCTACGTGCGCCTGGCCGCGGTGCCGCTGCTGTGTCTCGTCGTCCCGATCGTCGGTTGCGCGACGCCGCGCGAGCTGGCGCCTCCGAGCCTATCGCCCAGCCTCGCCGAGGCGTGCCCGGCCCCCGTCGCGTCTGCAACCCCGGCGCGACGCAATGACGGGCACAGGCCGCCCGTCACGCGCAACGTCGTGCTCATCGCCATCGACGGCACGCGCTGGCAGGAGATCTTTCTCGGCGTTGACCCGCAGCGCGGCCGCGACGCGGGCGTCCCGATCCGCAGCGCCACCGAGCTCCTACCAAACCTGCACCGCATGATCGCGCGCGGCGTCGCCCTCGGGAGCCCATCGTACGAACCGGCGATCGCAGCGTCGGGGCCCGAGTTCGTCTCCCTGCCTGGCTACAAGGAGCTGCTCTCCGGCCGACCCGCGACGCGCTGCACCAGCAATCGCTGTCCCCCGATGGACGTGCCGACGCTGCTCGACGTCGCGCGCCAGTCGCTCGGTGGAGAGCGCAGCAGCGTCGCCGCGATCGCCTCGTGGGAGAGGCTCGATCGCGCCACGGCGATGGACAACGACGCGATCGTCGTCTCCGTCGGTCGACGCAACGGCCGCAGCCACGCCGAGCTGCGCCAGAGCGCCTGCATGAGCGCGATCGTCGACGAGGCGGCGCGGGCGGGCTCCGCGCCGGGCAACGGCGACTATCGCCCGGATCGCTACACGACGGCGCTCGCCCTCGCGTACCTGCGCGAGCGCCAGCCGCGCCTCCTCTTCGTCGGGCTCGGGGACACCGACGAGTACGGTCACGCGCAGAGCTACCGCGGCTACGTCGGAGCCCTGCAGGCGCTCGATCGCTTCCTCGGCGCGCTCACCGAGGAGCTGGCGGCGCTCGGTCGCTACGGCGAGGAAACGACGGTCGTGCTCACCACCGATCATGGGTGGTCGAACGAGTTCGAGGACCACGGCGGCTACGCCCCCGAGTCAGCCCGGATCTGGCTCGTCGCCGCGGGCGGTGCCGTGCCGAAGCGCGGCGCGATCGGCGCCGCCCGGCTCTATCACCTCGCCGACGTCGCACCGACGGTGGCGAGCTGGCTCGACCTCCGCGCGCTCGGTGCGGGCGGAGCGCCGATCCCAGAGCTCCTCACCCCGCCTCGCCTGGCGCGGCGGCCGTGACGCGGATGCGCCCTCACACCGCCGCCGCCCTGCTCGTCCTTGGTACCCTTGGGCTCGGCCCCAGCCACGCGGCCGCCGAAGCCTACCCCTGGGTCGCGCTCGGTCCCGACGACCTTCGCGTCGTGCCGGATCCCAAGCTCGAAGCCGCCCTGCGCCTCGAGATGGTCCGCCGCGCCAAGAAGACCATCGACATCGCCAACTACGATCAGCGCGCCGACGCGGCCATCGCACTGCCGCTGGCCTCCGCCCTCCGCGACGCGGCCAACCGCGGCGTGCGGGTCCGCTTCATGGTGTCCTGGAACACGACGGTGCTCTTCGACTACTACAACAAGGTCGGCGAGCTCCTCGTCGATCCTCCCGCCGCGACGCCGATCGAGTACCTGGTCGTCGGCGGACCGAACGGAGAGGATCAAGGCTTCGGCCTCCTCGAGGGCCTCCACGAGAAGTACTTCCTCGTCGATCGCACCGACCTCGTCACGACGGGGCGCGGCATCGGCGAGGCGTATCTGTACTGGCTCGACTGCGCGTACGCGCTGCGTGGTCC
Source organism: uncultured Polyangiaceae bacterium (assembly GCA_964585665.1). GTDB lineage: Bacteria > Myxococcota_A > Polyangia > Palsa-1104 > Palsa-1104 > CAZPEY01. Next base: position 2,563 of record CAZPEY010000040.1, read on the forward strand.
ACTTGCCGCGCAGGCGCAGCAGTCGTTCGATCGCATCTGGCGGGAGGCGCGGCTCCACCACGCGCCCTACGCCGGGTACCTTGGCGGCCAGACCCAGCAGCGCGCACCCCACTACCCTGAGTCCAAGACGACCTGGCTGGCGCCGCACGAGCTCGCCGAGCGCGACGCCCTGCTCGCCTGGTTCGCCGCCTCGCCGGCGCCCTCCGCGTCGCCGAGCAAGGGCGTGACGGCGGGGGCGCGCGGGCGCCTGCTCCACTTCGACTTCCTCAAGCAGATCCACGCGCTCAGCCCGACCCCGGTCGAGGTCGACGTCGATGAGCGCCTCACCAAGCTCGACGATCCGGTGGTCAAGGCGATCCTCTGGCGGCTCGCCACGGCCAAGGTCGTGCGCATCGCGCTCATCTCGACGATCTTGCCGCCTCCGCTGCTCCAGGCGTTGCTCGCCGCCAAGCGACGCGGCGCCGACATCACGCTGTTCATCAACACCTGTGCGCCGCGCCTCAACACCAAGCGAACACCGATCGAGGCGGGCGGCACGCTGTGGTCGATGCAGCTGCCGGACCTCGACGATCTGCTCTCGGCTGGGGTGCGTGTCGTCGGGTTTCAGATCCGTGACGGCTCGCCCTGGTTGTTCCTGCACAAGAAGCTCGCGGTGCTCGACGACGTCGCGATCTTCGGCTCACACAACCTCAATGTCCCGTCGAGTGCCTTCTTCGACGAGGCGAGCTTCGAGATCGAGAGCCCGGCGCTGGCCCGCGATCTGGCGGCGCGATTCGACGCGGACCTGCTCGCCAACGGCGAGCCCATCGATCCGGCGCGCGTGCGGCGCGACCGCAACAAGCTCGCGCCGCGCCTGCTCCGCTGGTTGAGCCTACCGTACCTCGGCTACATGTAGCGCCCACTGCCGGAGGCGCTCCTCGACCCGCGCGTTGATCGTCCCCGGTGGGAAGGCGCCGCTGCCGTCGCGCTCTCCAGCCGGTTGCCCGGTCAGCAGCTCGAGCGCCTCGTCGATCGTGCGCACCGCGTAGACGGTGAACTGGCCGCGCTCGGCCGCCAGCACGACGTCGTCGTTGAGCATCAGGTTCTGCAGGTTCGACTCGGGAACGAGCACGCCGGTGGGGCCTGGAAAGCCGCGCGTTCGACAGAGCGTGAAGAAGCCCTCCACCTTCTGGTTGACGCCGCCGACCGCCTGGACGCGGCCATGCTGATCCAGCGACCCGGTCACGGCGAAGCCCTGGCGCAGCGGCACCTCGGCGATCGCGGACAGCAGCGCGCACAGCTCGGCCAGCGACGCGCTGTCGCCCTCGACGCCGTCGTAGCTCTGCTCCGCGACGAGCGACGCGCTCATCGCCATCGGGCGATCGATCGCGTAGCGGCCCGCCAGGTACCCGGTCAGCACCAGGACCCCCTTGGTGTGGACCGGTCCACCGAGGCCGACCTCACGCTCGACGTCGAGGATACCCGCCCGCGCGGCCGGCCGCACGCGGGCCGAGATGCGCAGCGGCCGCCCGAACTCGTAGCCGCCGAGAGACAGCACCGCGACGCCGTTGCACTGCCCGACGCGCTCTCCGGTCGTGCTGATCTGGATCTGCCCCTCGTCGGTGAGGCGGGCGAGCTGTTCCTCGACGAGGTTGGAGCGCTCGACCTTCTGCGCGATCGCATAGACCAGATCCTCGGCCTCGATGATCGCGCGCTGCCGCTGCTCGGCCCAGTAGTTCGCCTCGCGGAGCAGGTCGACGATGTCGCCGAGCCGCGCCGACAGGCGCAGCTGGTGCGCCACCTGGCGCGAGCCCTCTTCGATGAGGCGCGCCATCCCCGACGCGGACAGGGGTCGCAGCGCGTGCGTGCGCGTCGCCAGCGTCACGAAGCGCGCCAGCTCTCGCTCGCTCTGCGGCGTGCGCGGCAGCGACTCGTCGAACTCGACCTTGACCTTCCAGAGCTCGCGAAAGTCGCCGTCGATCTCGTAGAGCGCCTCGTACGCCTCCGGCGTACCGACGAGCACCACCTTGCACGCCAGGGGAATCGTCTCGGGCTGCAGGCTCGCGGCGGAGAGCAACCGGAACTCTTCGATCGGCTCCTCCATGCGGATCGAGCGGCTCTTGAGCGCGCGCTTGAGCGCCTCCCACGCCACCTCGTCCTCGAGCAGCGCGCTGGCCTCGAGGAGGAAGTAGCCACCGTTCGCCTGCGCGAGCGCGCCCGCCTTGATCATCGAAAAATCGGTGACCAGCGCGCCCTGCTCGAACCGATGCTCGAAGCGCCCTACGAGGTTCCGATAGGTCGGGTTCTCCTCGGTAATCACCGGCGCGCCGACCATCCCGGAGCGATCGACCAGCACGTTGACGCGGTAGCGATCGAGCAGCTTGTCGACCGCTTCGGTCTCGTCCACTCCGTCGCCATCGACGTCCGTGTCCTCGTCGCTGGAGGCATCCGTTCCGTCGACGCGGAACAGCTCGGCGTGGGCCAGGAGATCGCGGCGCACGTCGTCGAGATAGCGCCGCACCGCCGGCGCGTTGGCGAAGCGGCGCTCGAGATCCTGCTGCAGCTCGCCGAGCACGCGCCCGATCGCCTCACCGACCAGCTCATCGTGCGCCTGCTGCGCCTCGCGCTCGAGCTTCTGGACGCGCAGCGCCGCCGGGCCAACGCGCCCGTTGAGCGCCTCGGCCAGCGCCTCGATCCGATCGCGCTCCTCGGCCGGCAGCGCCGCAAACTCCTCGACGCCGAACGGCGTCCCCTTGGGCGCGTAGACGACCGTCATGCCCTCCTGGGTGCGCAGGACCGCGAAGCCGTCACGGCGCGCCTGTAGCTCGACCTCGGCGAGGGCGTCGTGCTCCGCTCGCTTGAGCTGCTCCTCGATCGCAGCTTCGCGACGCGCGAACTCCTCCTCCTCGAAGGTACGCGGCAGCCGCGCCCGCGTCGCCTCGACGAGCCGTTGCATCGCGTCGCGCAGCACGCGGCCCTGCCCGGCGGGCAGCTCGATGGCGCGCGGCCGGTACGGATCCTCGAAGTTGTAGACGTAGCAGTAGTCCGGTGGCGTCGGGGCGCGCGACGCCACACGCTGCAGCACGGTGCGCATGGTCGAGGTCTTGCCCGTCGCCGGCGGCCCGGCGACGAACAGGTTGTAGCCATCGACCTTCATTCCGAGGCCGAAGTCGCTGGCGCGCATCGCCCGCTCCTGTCCAAGCACCCCTTCGAGCGGCTCGAGCTCCGAGGTCGACGAGAACCCGAGCGAACCGGGGTTGCAGCGAGCGCGGAGTCGGGTCGAGGCGACGGCGCGGCCCTCGGGAGGCGGGGAGGCGGAGGAGCTCATCCGCGCACAGTACCAAGGCGGCGCGCGCCGTACGAGCGCGCCGATCCAGGCGCGCCGCCCTCCGGCGCAACTCGACGGCAGAGGGCGAGAGCCGCCTCAGATCGCGCCGACCTCTGCGAGCGCGCTGTGCAGGGCGGTCCAGCGATCCTCGAGCGTGCCGGTCAGGCCCACGGAGACGCGCACCAGGCCGGGTCCGATCCCCGCCTGCCGCAGCGCCTCGTCGGACAGCTCGCTCGAGGTCGAGCTCGCGGACGCGGACATCAACGTCTCGGCGTAGCCGAGGCTGACCGCCATGAAGCCGAACCGGTGCTGGTTCTGCAGCAGCTCCATGAAGCGGTAGGCGCGCGCGCGAGCGCCAAGGTCGATCGTGAGCAGTCCACCGAACCCATAGCCTGGGTTGAGCTGGCGCTTCATCAGCTCGTGCTGCGGATGGCGCGGCAGCCCAGGATAGGTAACCGCAACGCCGAGCTCGTCCATGCGCTGCGCCAGCACGAGGGCGCGGCGCGAGTGCTCGACGAGCCGCAGCGGCAGGTGCGGCAGGCGCATCGACACCTCGAACGCGGCGCGCGGGTCCATCGTCGGACCGAGGAGCATCAGCGTGCCGGTGTGGAGGTCCATCAGCTGCGCGACCAGGGCCGTCCGGCCCAGGATCGCGCCGGCGACGAGATCCGAGGCGCCGTTGATGAACTTGGTCAGCGAGTGGACGACCACGTCCGCGCCGTGGTGGGTCGGCGTGATCAGGACCGGGCAGAAGGTGTTGTCGACGACGAGCTGCGCGCCGTGCCGGTGGGCGATCGCGGCGAGCGCCGACAGATCCGCGACCTCGAGCGTCGGGTTGGACAGCGTCTCGACGAACAGCACCTTGGTGCGCGGCGTGAACGCGGCCTCGACCTCCGCGAGATCGGTCGTGCGCACGAAGGTCGTCTGGACGCCGGTCTTCTTGGGCAGCAGCTCCGCGAACAGCGCGTGCGTACCGCCGTAGATGGCGCGTGACGCGACCAGGTGATCGCCGGCGTCACAGAGCTGCATCACCGTCGCAGCGATCGCCGAGATGCCGCTGGCGCAGCAGTAGCCGCTCTCGGTCGCCTCGAGCGCCGCCAGCTCCTGCCCGAGCGTGTAGACCGTCGGGTTGAAGTGGCGCGCATACAGGAAGCAGCCGTCGCGATCGACCGAGCGATGGCCCGCGAAGATCTCGGGCATCGTGTCGGCCTGCAGCACCGTGAAGGTGGTCGACGCCTCGATGCTCATGTTGACGCCGCCATGCTCGCCGAAGGTGTGCTTGGCCGAGGCCAGCGCCCGGACCGGATCAAAGTGCGCCTTGCTCATGCCATACCGTATAGAATGCGGCGCATGCCAAGGAAACCGAATAGAGTTCGGAATCTCCCCCCTCCGCCCCGCCTCGACCGAATCGATCGCGCCCTCTTGGCTGCCCTACAGGAGGATGTTCGGCGCTCCAACAAGGAGCTCGCCGCGGCCGTCGGCCTGTCGCCGTCGAGCTGCCTCGAGCGTGTCCGCCGGCTGCGACAGGGCGGCGTGATCCGCGGCGCATGGGCCGAGATCGATCCGCGCGCGCTCGGCATCGAGCTGCAGGCGATGATCGCCGTCCAGCTGGCGAAGCACTCGCGCCGCGAGGTCGATGCCTTCACCCGCCACGCGCTGGCGCTGCCCGAGGTGGTGGCGCTGCATCATGTCGCCGGACGCGTCGACTTTCTCGTGCAGGTCGCCGTACGGGACACGAGCCAACTGCGCAACCTCGTGCTCGACGCCTTCTCGGCGCGGCGCGAGGTGGCGCGCATCGAGACGTCGATCGTCTTTCAATCGACCTGGGCGCCGCGCCTGCCCGACTATCTCGACGAAGCCTAGCGAGGCCTTCTCCGATGCGTCCTAGAACCATCCGATGCGTTCTAGAAGCGCACCCGGCCCCAGCGGCTCGAGCGATGAAAGTTGCCCTGGCCCCGGATCGACGACCAGCCGAGCGCGGCGCGCTGCCCGTCACGGAACGTGTAGAGGTTCATGCGCCAGACGTCGCCTGGCTTGGGCGGGATCGCGACGCGCCCGGGCTGCAGCGCAGCCCACGGCAGCGCGATCTCGACCGACCAGAAGGCGCCGCCGTGGATGTGGACCGCGCGCTCGATGCGGCTCGTCCACTCCATGTGGCCGAAGGTCTTGTCGGGCCCAGTGCCGGTGACCGGGTTCATGTAGTCGTCCCAGTGCGTGTCGAACACCGCGCCGGCCGCGTCGACCTGCAGCTCGTAGTAGTCGCGGTTGTCGCCCGGATCTCCCGGTTGCAGCATCACCTCGACCCCCGAGGCGCGACTCCAGATGTGGGGGTCAACGGCGTCTCGCGCGAAGGGCGAGGCGGCCGCCTTGTCGCGCACCACGAAGCCGAGGTAGAGGTTGCGGTCGTCCCAGCCGGCGCGCACGAAGCCAGCGACGGGGTGCTCGGACACCCGGTGGCCGTCGCCCGTGTCGACGAGCGGGCCGAGGGTCGCCGCGCCCGTCCAGGCGGCCTCGTCGAGCTTGCCGTCGATCGTCGGGGCCGCGGCCAGCCGCGGCAGCGGCGCCGGCGCCCCCCCAATCGTCTCGTCGCCGAGCAGGACCGCCGTCGAGCGACTCCACTCCGGTGGAGGCGACGAGCAGCCGCCGCCGAAAAAGAGGGCGCCAACCATCGAGGACACGACGCAGGGCAGCCGGAGCGACATGCGCGGCTTCATAGCATCAAAGCGGAGGCGGCATCGAGGCTCCGCTGCGACGCGGTCGCAGCAGGTCGAGATGACCGTATTCTTCAAGCTGAGCTCGATGCTGCAGGGCTCAGCCGGGGAGTCGCACGACCTGACCATCGAGGATCTGTCCCTGGCGTTTTGACTGCGGACCGCAGCGGGTTCGCGCTACCATGAGCGTCGATGAAGACCGAGTCGACGGTCCGCATCGACGCCAAGCGCAACCGCGTCTATCTGACGCTGGTCGGGTATCAGGACGTCGAAGAGGCGCGGCGGATGCGCGACCTCTACACCGCCGCCGTGCAGAGCATGGCGCCAGGCTTCACCGTGCTCGTCGACGTCACTCGCTACAAACCGGGGTCACCCGCCGTCGCGGAGGTTCACCGCGAGGCAGTCCGCGCCGCCGAGGTGGCGGGCGTCCGACGGGTGGCGCGCGTCGTCGGCACCGCGCCGCTCGGCGGCATGCAGATCGAGCGCATCGCGCGCGCCGAGGCGCAGTATGAGTCGCAGAACTTCGCGACGTTCGAGGAGGCGGAGGCCTACCTCGATGCCCGCGCCATGGGCTGATCTCCGGGCTCGACGGTGACCACCCGCGCAAGATTTGCGCACGTCCTCTCGCAGAGATAATGATCGCGCCTCACCTAGCTAGGGAGGAGCTCTATGCGGACGATCGGGACTGCGGTGTTGATGGTGATGCTGGCGAGCGGCGGAGCCTCGGCAGACGAGGGCAAGGGCAAGGCGGAGGGCAAGCACGACGAGAAACACGAAGGCAAGGGCAAGGCGGACGGGGAGAAGGGAGAAAAGGGCGAGAAGGGCGAGAAGCCCCCCGGACCGCCGGCCCCCGCAGAGCTGAAGAAGACCACCGACGCCTTCCTCGGGATGAACGGCAGCTTCGAGGCGACCCTGACGCTCCCCGACGGCAAGAGCGACAAGTTCCGGATCTCCGGCAGCTGTCGCAAGGCGGCGGCCGGACGCGGTGTCGCCTGCGACATGAAGGGCAAGTCCAAGGCGATGGGCGCGTGGGAGGCGGCAACCATCATGTCCTACGACACGGGCCGCAAGGAGGTGCACTGGATGGCGGTGTCATCCGATGGCGACGTGCACGATCACGCGTGCCAGTGGCAGGGCGAGGACAAGATCGTCTGTCCGCCGCTCAAGCAGGCGGGCGCCGACGGCAAGATGCTCACCGAGGATCTGTCGATGACCGTCACTGGCGGCAAGATCTCCGGCGTGGAGTCGAAGGTGACGCTGGAGGGCGGTGGGGTGCTGACCTTCTCGGCGACGAAGCCCAAGGGCGGCAAGAGCAAGTAGCCGCCTCGCCCCGCCCCGCCTCTCGCCTACCGCCGCTCGATCGCACCGATGTCGGTGCTGCCCGCGGCTCTCGCCCTCCCGAAGTAGTCCCTGCCAAATGCGCTCGTCGTCGCCGCGTCGATCGCGGGGCTCCCCGCTTGCAAGGAGAAGTCGAGCGTCGCCGTGCTGACGAACTTGGGATCGGCATAGCGACAGGGGCTGTTGTCGAACGATGGACAGCCCGCCGGCCCGTTCCACCACAGGTTGTTGCTGCTCGCCGCGAAGATGCCCGTCGTCGTGCCCGTCAGGTAGGGCTGCCCCGTGGCAGCCTGGACGATGTTGTTGATGAGCGTGACGTGCGTGGCGCCCAGCGAGCCGAAGACGATCCCGGCGCTCTGGTTACTGACGATCGTGTTGTGCGCAACGACGACGTTCATCATCGAGTTGTTGAGGCGGATGCCGCCCTCCGCCGCACCAACGACGATGTTGTTGTAGACCGAGACGCTGTCGAGAGATTGGTTCGATGCGGCCGCGCCACCGATCAGCAGATGGTGGGTCGACAGGTTGTTGAGCAGCAGGTTGTCGTGGACCTTGATGTTGGTGAAGGTGCCAGGCGCAGTCGACTCGCCGATCACCGCGATGCTCGCGCCGCCGGCTTGATCCTCGACCTGGTTCCACGCGACCTCGATGTCATCGATCACCTGCGCCGAGCCGCTGTCGCCATAGATCGAGATCCCCGGATAAGGGCTCGCGAGGTTGCCGTTGCCCTTGAGCAGGTTCCCAAGGAGCTGCACCTTAGTGGCGTAGTTGTTGACGCTGATCGCGCCCCAGTACTCGTGCCCAGCCCCGGTGATCTTGTTGGCGATGATGCGCCGTCCATTGTTCGCGATCGGGAACGGCTTGTCGGGTCCAATCACGATCAGCTTGGCGAAGGTGTAATAGGCACGATCGTCGAGCCAGGTCAGCATGCCCCACTCCGTCGGCGACGGTGGGTGGATGATCGGGCTGCCTGCCTCGAGGGTCTGCGCCGGGTACCCGACGTACGCGATTGGCTTGTCGGCCGTGCCGTGCGGAAAGTCCGTCGAGATCGTCAGACTCCCCGAGTTCGACTGGGGATCGATCTCGGTGTACTCCGCCGTGCCCTTCTTGATGTACACGATGTCGCCCGGCACCATGCGGCAGCGCGCCTGGTAGAGGCGACCGAAGGGCATGTCGATGGTTCCATACCCAGCCGCGCAGGTGGATGCGTCGCTGCCCGGTGGCGCAGGGCAGTCGGCGCCCGAAGCTGGCTGCGTCGTGCAGCGGCTCGGGTGATCGTGATCGATGAAGTAGATGGTGCCGGGACGGACCAGGAACTTGAGCGCGTTCGACGGCATCCCTCCCACGGTGACGACGACGTCCTGGGCGGTGATCATGTCCAACGTCACGCCTGATCCTGGCTGCACGACGATCATGTCGAGCCCGCGGAAGGCGTTGTTCTCCCCCCACACGACGTAGCGTGCGACCTCCTTGCCGCCGATGGTCACCGTCGAGGTGCCACGCGTCGCACCGAAGCCCTCGCCAAACAGCGTCAGGAAGGCGCCGAGGTTCATCTCGCCGCCGCTGTTCGGCCCCGAGGTGATATCGGTGAAGAACAGGCGAGGCGCTTCCCCCGCTGGTGCGCCGAGCAGATCGGCGCCAGGCGGGACCGCGAGGTCGAGGCCCGCGAAGTCCGCGCCGGCCAGGTCCACCACGGCCCCGAGGTCGGCGGTCGCCAGATCGCCGCCAGGGGCGCTGCGCAGATCCTCGGGCGTGCCGCCATCGTCGCCGTTGACATCGCAGCCGTCGCCCGCGCCATCGCCGTCCGCGTCCGCCTGGAGCGGGTTGGCGAGCCCGTCGCAGTTGTCGACCGCGTCGGGGATGCCATCGCCATCCGTGTCGAGAGTGCTCGGCGACAGGGTCACCGCGCCGCGCGTCACCTTGCCCGGCACCGCGACCAGCGCCACCGCTCCGACGGACGGGACCGGGTCGTTGCTGCCGACCACGACGCGGACGGTCTGCGCCCGATCCGCGAGGTCGATATAGAGCACGCCCGGCAGATCGGTGCGCAGCATCCTGCCAACGACGAGCGCGCGCGTCGGGTTGAACACCGAGACGTGCAGCTCGTTGGGCGCCGGCTGCCCCGGATCGTTGTTCACCGTGATGCGAAGGCGCGTCGCGGAGCTGCAGCCAGCGAACAGGACGACCACGATCGCGAGCGAGAGGCGCACGGCCCATTATATCGGGAATCGCGTGGAGGACGCGCGCTCAATCGCCCGAGCGCGCTTCAGTCGCCGTGACGCTTGCGCTTGCCGACCAGGAGACCGAGCAGCAGCGGCACGACGAAGCGCAGCAGGCCGGCCAGCTGCGAAGGGAACAGCACGTAGTGAAGCAGCCGCGGATCGTGGTAGGCGAAGAACAGGCCGAGGGGTACGGCCGCCCAGTTGCCGGCGACGCCGAAGACCATCGCGAGCACCACGACGAGGATCTCGCCCGGCAGCCCCCAGCCAAGCATCGCGACGATCGCACGATAGAGGAGCGCGCCGACCGCGGTGAACGACAGCGCGATCGCGATGGCGGAGAACAGCACCAGGCCCTGCAAGGCGCCGAGGGCGAGCCGCGCGCGATCACCCCGCGAGGTCAAAGCGAGCGCCAGCGACATCGCGACGACCATCGTCACCGCGGTCATGACGATCGCGGCCCACGACCACCCTCCTTCGAGGACCAGCGGACCGACGACTCGGTCGAGCTGTCTGCCGAACAGCGGCGGGCAGCCGCCCGCCAGCAGGACCACGAGCAGCAGGGGCGCGCGACGCTGCATGATTCGAATCGTAGTCCAAAGCGCGGACCTCGGGAACCGCCGGGTGGTTCGCCTCGCCCGATCGGGCGACCGTTGAGTCCCCCGTCGGTCCGCGCTACCCTCGCGGCGTGGGCGAGCCCGATCACGCAGCGCGGATGCTGGAGGAGGCGATGCTGCGCGCCGAGATCCGGCACGCCGAGCATCAGGCCGACCTGCGGCAGCTCGCCGCGACGCTGACGGCGATGGTCAAGCTGCTTGTCGAAAAGGGGCTCGTGCTCCCCGAGGAGCTCGACCGCCGCATCGACGAGGCGCTCCGCTCCGTCGTCGAGAGCGAGCGTTCGCGCACCGCCCCGGTCAAGCTCCACCAGCTCGGCGACAAGTACAGTCAGCCGAACGCCGAGGTCGACTGCGCGGCGCGCTTCCCCCTCTGCAAGGGCGCGTGCTGCAGCCTCGAGGTCCCGCTCGCAGTCCAGGATCTCGAGGAGGGCAAGGTGCGCTGGGACATCGCACGCCCCTACTACCTGGCCAAGGCCGAGGACGGGCGCTGCGTGCATCAAGATCGCGCGACGAACTTCTGCGGCAAGTACGAGGAGCGCCCCCTCCCCTGCCGCTCCTATTCCTGTCGCGAAGACATCCGGATCTGGCGTGACTTCGAGCGCCGCATCCCCAATGAGAAGGGCATCGCAGCGCTGCTGGCGCACCACGCGCGTCGGCCGCTCCTGCTCATCGGCCTGCCCCCGACGCTCAAGAAGCCGGGCTAGGCGAGCGCGATCACCTCGCGCGGCGGAGCAGGAACAGCGTCTGCCGCCCCGGCGGCAGCCACCAGCGCACCCGCCGCTCCGCCATCACCTCGTACCCGCGCAACCGGTTCATGGTGATGACGTAGCTGTCGTCGATGCAGGGCCACTCTGGCCAGTCGATCGCGCAGCGACAGACGCCGATGCAGTCGGGCGAGGTCTCGAGTGCCCGGTGCGCATCGAACAGGAGCCAGCCGTTGACCTCGTAGCCCCCCTGCAGAGATCGCGTCGACAAGCCACGACCGCGCAGCTCGTCGACGAGGCGCCAGCGCGCGGTGTTCCACCCGAAGTAGTCGTGCAGCCCGGCGACCGTGTAGAGCGCCAGGCCGCCGAGCGTCGCCGCGAGCGCGATCCGGCGGAGCGCCTGACCGAGGCGACTGCCGGTGATTCCGGCCTCCCCGATCGATCCACCGAGGATGAGCAGCAGCCCGAGATAGCTCGGCAGCTGGTAGCGATCGAAGAGGTGATCGCGAAAGGCTTGCTGCGCGAGCAAGAACGAGGTGATCGCCAGCGTCGCCGCGAAGCCGATGAGCTCGCCGCGCAGCGACGGATGTGGCGCCGAGGAGTCGCTCCGCGGATGGCGGACGCGCGGCGCCCTCCGCACGAGCGCCCCGACGACGAACCAGGCGCCCGGCAGCAGCAGCCACTCCACCCACAGCCACCATCGTTCAGCGAGGAGCGGTCGCGGCATGTAGCGAAAGAACACGTCGAAGAGCGTGTTCGGTCCGATGCCACCGGCGTGCACCAGGTTGGAGAGGTACGGAAAGTCGCCGTGGAGGAACGCCGCGGCGCTCGCCGGCGCGAGGTTGCGCCCGCGCAGCGTGTCGCTCGTGTGTAGCAACAGCTTCATCACCAGGAGCGCGATCGGGATCTGCAACCAGCGATGAGAGCGAGGGGGCGGGCCGAGGAAGCAGAGCGGCAGAACGAACCAGATCAGGTAGGCCGACCAGGTGCCCAGGTTGACCGTCCACAGCTCGGGCGCCAGCTGGGTCATGGCCGAAAGCGGCCCCCGGTAGGCAGGTCGGGCGTTCACTCCGTCGAGGAAGTGCAGCCCGATCAGGCCACAGAAGATCCCGACCCCGACCAGCAGCGAGGGCCACGCCCGCGCGAGTCGCCGCCCCTCCCGAGCCGCCAGCAGCGCCGCGCCGCTGCCCAAGAGCAGCGCCGGGAAGGTGACCGCGCACAGCTGCCTCGTCCAGAACGACAGGCCGATGGCGAGCCCGACGAGCGGCGCCGTCCAGGCCGGGAGCGCAGCTGGATCGCGCTTCGCGTCGGCGCGCGCGCGCGCCTCGAACCACACCGCCGCGGCGAGCAGGCACGGCGCCCAGCCCCACAGCTCGTTCATGAACGACAGCGCCAGCGGCACGAAGATCGGGTTGGTGACGAGCACGATCCCGACGAGATGGCGGGGACGCTCGGGCGTACCGACGACGCGCAGCAGGCGATCGACGCTCCACCAGAGCAGCACCCCCAGCAGCAACGTCGATAGGCGCAGCAGCGTGTGCGAGAAGCCGAACAGCGCGCACAGCAGCGCCCCAACGTAGACCTGCCCGACGAGCGACGGCGCGACGGGCGTGTCGATGACGAGCTGGTGGGTCTCGACGAGGCGCTTGACGGCGCGCGCGTACTGCCAGTCGTCGTTGAGCGGGAAGTCACCCACGGGCGCGACGAGGACGAGGATGGCGAACAGCCACGACAGCGGATGCAACAGCACGTCGCTCAGCCGAGCCCACCGCCGTCGCGCGTGCATGGCGCCACTGTCGAGGGCGGCGCCGAGCAGGTCAACCGAAACTGATCTATGGTGCGGCCATGAGCGAGCCCCCCACCCTCGTCCCCGAGGCAGCCCGCGCTCTCGAGCGCCTGCTGCGGCGCCGGCGCGCGCTCTCGAGCGTGCTCCTCAACATCGACATGTTCGATCGCTGGGGGCCCAAGGAGGGCGAGGAGCGCGATCGCAACCTGGCCGAGGGCGAAGCCGCGCAGCGCGAGCACAACGAGGTCACCGCGGCGCTGACCAAGCTGGCCACCGAGCTCCAGAAGACGGACGCGGCTGCCGTCGCTGCGTGGGCCACCGCGCACCTCGATCTCCTCGATCGGTTCATCACCGAGCGTCTCGAAGATCCGAGCCAGGACACGGCGCGCTACGTCGCCAAGGAGGAGCACGCCGGCTGGCAGGAGGTTCGCGAGGGCAAGCGCCCCTTCGTCGATGAGAACTGCTTCTACGTCTCCGTGGATCGCGACCGCCATCGCGCCTGGTTCGGCGCGCTCGACGGCTAGACGATCCACGATAGCGAGCGGGCGCAGTTCGGACTACGATCACCTCGTGGTGATCGTCTCGACTCCACCGTTCCTCGTGACCCTGCACTACGCCGACGCTGGCGCGCTGCGGTTCGACTGCGAGACCCAGCTCGGGGCCGGCGGGCTGCTGTTCGAGCACGGGCTCGCCGAGCTCCCCGGGGCACCGAGCGATCCGAGCGTCGCCGTCGACGTCCTCATCGGCGGCGAGCGCCTCCTGCGCATCACCGCGACGCTGGTCGAGCTCGACGACACCACGATCCAGCTCGAGCTCGGCCCGAGCGCGGTCGCACAGCTCACCACCGCCGTTCAGATGCGCTTTGCCGACGTGCCGTCGGATGGATCATCGCCGGCCATCGTGACCTTGCACGCCGCGCCAGCCGCGGCCGAGGGTGACAAGCTCCCCAAGACCGACAAGGTCGAGGGCCACGACGCCCTCGATCGCCGCATCCGCCTGATGAGCCTCGGTGAGAAGATCCAGCTGGCGCTCCACGGTGCGCGCGAAGAGCGCGCCCACCTCGTGCGTGATCGGGTCCCGACCGTGCAAGCTGCGTTGCTGCGCAACCCCAAGCTGACGCTCGACGAGGTGCTCATCCTGGCGCGCTCGCCCCACCTGGGCGGCGAAGCGGCCGAGGCGATCGCCGCCCACCCGACCTACGGCTGCTCGTCGCCCGTCGGGCTCGCGCTGGTGCGCAACCCCAAGACCCCCACCCCGACGGCGATTCGCCTCCTCTCGGTGCTGCAGCCGAGCGATCTGCGCATCGTCGCGAAGATGACCGGCATCCGCGCGCCCGTGCAAGCCGCGGCGCGCAAGAAGCTCGTCGGCTAGCCGGCAAGGCGCCGTGGTAGGGTGTCGCGGGGCGCAGATCTCTTCGCGATGAGCACCGACGACACGCCGCTGATGCGGCAGTACCTGCAGGTCAAGCAGCAGCATCCCGACTGCATCGTCTTCTTCCGTCTCGGCGACTTCTACGAGATGTTCTTCGACGACGCGGTGGTGGCGGCGCGCGCGCTCGACCTCGTGCTCACCTCGCGGGACAAGAACAAGGAGAACCCGGTGCCGATGTGCGGCGTGCCGCACCACTCGGCGCAGCACCACATCACCCGCCTCATCGAGCTCGGCCACAAGGTCGCGATCTGCGAGCAGGTCGAGGATCCCAAGGAGGCGCGCGGCATCGTCCGCCGCGAGGTCGTCCGCATCGTCACGCCGGGCGTGCTGATCGACGAGGAGCAGCTCACCGCCAAGCAGTCGAACTACCTGGTCGCGGTGGTCTTCGCCAAGACCGACCCCGACCCCGAAGCCGGCCTGGCGCTGTGCGACGTCTCGACGGGTGAGTTCGCGGCCACGACGCTGCCGGCCCAGGAGCTCTTCGATGAGCTCGGGCGCATCGGCCCACGCGAGCTGCTGTTGCCGGACGACGCCCCCGTCGACAGCGCGCTCCTGCGGCAGCGCTTCGGCGTCACCCTGTCACGCCTCCCGGAGGTCTCGACCACGGAGAGTGACGCGCGACAGCGGCTCGCGGCGCACGCCATCGAGGTCGGCAAGGTCGCGCCGCTCGCGCTCGCGGCCGCCGCCGCGCTCGTGGCTTACGCCAAGACGACGCAGCCGCGCGGCGCCCTCCCGCTCTGGCGGCTCCGCCCCTACCAGCCGAGCGATCTCGTCGGCCTCGACGACTCGTCGCGCCAGAACCTCGAGCTCGATCGCACGATCCAGGATGGCACCCGGCGCGGCAGCCTCCTGTCGGTCCTCGACGTGACCGCGACGGCGATGGGCGGGCGGCTGCTGCGGCGCTGGCTCGCCGGGCCGTTGTGCGACCTCGGGCGCATCCGCCGTCGCCACGACGCGGTCGAGTGGCTGGTCGAGCACCCGAGCCTGCGCGCCCAGCTCCTCACGGCGCTCAAGGACCTCTACGACGTCGAGCGCCTCGCCAGCCGCGCCCGCCTCGGCGCGGCCACCCCGCGCGACCTCGCCTTCCTCGGCCGCAGCCTGGCGCGCGTCGTCGACGTGGCGCGCCTCCTCGACGAGGGCAAGCGCCTCTCCGAGTCGCAGCTCGCCTATCCGCCGCTGCTCGACCTCGGCACCGATCTCGGCCAGGACGTCGCCGAGCGCATCACGGCGACGCTCGTCCTGGATCCGCCCGCCAAGTGGCTCGAGGGCGGCTTCATCCGCCCCGGCTTCTCCGCCGAGCTCGACGAGCTCTGCGGCCTCTCCGAGGGAGGCAAGACCCGCCTCGCCGAGATCGAGCAGCGCGAGCGCGAGCGCACCGGGATCGGATCTCTCAAAATTCGTTTTAATCGCGTATTTGGCTATTTTATCGAAATTACCAATACGCACCGCGAGCGGGTCCCGAGCGACTACGTGCGCAAGCAGACCCTCGCCAACGCTGAGCGCTACGTCACCAGCGAGCTGGCCGAGTACGAGTCCAAGATCCTCTCGGCCGATGACAAGCGCCTGCGCCTCGAGCTCGCGGCATTCGAGGCGCTGCGCGAGGCGGTCGCGGCCGAGGCGGGGCGACTGCTTCGACTCGCCGAGCGCCTGGCCGCCCTCGACGTGCTCGGTGCGCTGGCCGAAGTGGCGCACCGCAACGGCTATGTGCGTCCCGAGCTCGACGACTCACTGGTCATCGAGCTCGTGGACGCGCGCCACCCTGTCGTCGAGCAGCTCGCTGCCGCCGGCAAGTTCGTCCCCAACGACGTGCGGCTCGCAGCGGGCACCGAGGATCGCGACCAGCTCCTCTTGATCACCGGCCCCAACATGGCCGGCAAGTCGACGGTGATGCGCCAGACCGCGCTGTGCGTTGTGCTGGCGCAGATGGGCAGCTTCGTACCGGCGCGGCGGGCGCGCATCGGCCTGTGCGATCGGATCTTCGTCCGCGTCGGCGCGAGCGACAACCTCGGGCGCGGCGAGTCGACCTTCATGGTCGAGATGCGCGAGACCGCCAACATCCTCCAGCATGCCACGGCGCGTTCGCTGATCATCCTCGACGAGATCGGCCGCGGCACCGCGACCTACGACGGCCTGTCGATCGCGTGGGCGGTGGCCGAACATCTCCACGATCGCGTGGGTGCACGCACGATGTTCGCGACGCACTACCACGAGCTCTGCCAGCTGGCTGACGATCACCCGCGGGTCCAGAACTTCTCGACGGCGGTGCGCGAGTGGCAGGGCGAGATCGTGTTCCTGCACAAGCTGGTCGCCGGGCCCGCTTCCCGCAGCTATGGCATCGAGGTGGCTCGACTCGCGGGGCTCCCGCCCTATGTGATCGCGCGGGCGACGACGATCTTGAACGGGCTCGAGCGCGGCGACAGCGCGCTGCACGCGCGCACCGGCCCGGTGGCGCAGCTCCAGCTCGTCGACTCGGCGCCGCCGCCGCCGCGCCTCTCCACCGTCG
The DNA here is from genome assembly GCA_964585665.1 of uncultured Polyangiaceae bacterium. Classification (GTDB taxonomy): domain Bacteria; phylum Myxococcota_A; class Polyangia; order Palsa-1104; family Palsa-1104; genus CAZPEY01. The sequence goes on from CAZPEY010000040.1 coordinate 19,179, forward strand.
AGCTCGCGCTGCGCGACGCCGATCTCGACGGGCTCTCGCCCCGCCAGGCCGCGGCGCTCCTCGCCGAGCTGCAGGCGCGCCTCCGCTGATCGTGCGGAACCCTGTTGACGGCTTTTTCGCCGTCGACAACACTCGCGACGCTTGTTGCGCGCGCTCGTCTCCCCCACCGTCGCCCTGGCGCTCCTCCTCGGGATCGCCGCGCCGCTGCGCGCCGATCCGCTGGTCGCGACGCCGCCGCCGAACGACCCCGAGCCGTCCGTCGTCTGGTCGGTCGTCGGTGGCACGGTCGCCGCGATGGTGCCGCTCGCCATCGGCGGCGGCATGATGGCGCTGTCCGACAAGACCCAGGATCGGCAGCGCCGCACTGGCCTCGATCTCATCGTCTGTGGCTTCGCGATCGGGCCGATCGTCTCGCACCTCATCGGCCGCGAGTGGAAGCGCGCCGCAATCTTCGGGTCGGTGTCGCTGCTCTTCGCCGGCATCGCGATCGGCGCAGTCGAGTGGCGCGACGGCAGCGTCAACCTGGCCTCCGTGGAAGCCAAGAACGTCTTCGGTGCCGCCGTCACCGCGACGGTCGTGGTGGCCGCCACCGGGATCATCGACAGCATGGTGGCGGGCGATCGCTGGCGGGATCGACAGAAGCGTCGCACCCAGCCCCGCCCGACCGCCTTCGTGGCCCCGATCTTCGGCCCGCGCCAAGGCGGGCTCGCCGTCGTAGGAGCCTTCTGATGGTAGTCAAGTCGCTTGTCTATCGCTTCGCGCGGCGAACCCTGCCGCTCGCGCTGCTACTCAGCGCGACCGGCTGTGTGATCGTCCCGCAGAACCGCCGCGCCGCCCTCTCCGATCCGCTGATGCAGCTCGACCCCGACGGTACGGAGGCATACCGCAAGACGAAGTTCTACTCGACCCGTGAGGCCGCGGCAGGCGGTGACGGCACGCCCGCGGGCGGTGGATGCGGCTGCCAGTAGCAGCGCTCGTCGCGCTCATCGCGCTGCTCGGCGGCCCAGCGGTGGCCGAGCCGCGCCCCGATCTGTCGGAGGAGGCGATCTTCGGCAGCGTCGAGGCGTTCCGCATCGAGTCGGTGCGCCTGCGCTTCACCCACATCGATCAAGACGGCCGAGGCTTTCAATCGCAGGCCCAGCGTCGCAGCCTGATCGACCCGGGCCGCGAGACCATCACCGTCGAGCAGCCGCAGCTCGAGGTGATCGCGACGCAGGGCAAGTTCACGCACCGCTTCTACGTGCCGGTCGACATCGTCACCGCCGCCAGCCCCGACGCCACTGACGTCATGACCTCGGCGTCGCGCATGCAAGAGGCCGGCACCCTCGAGGTGTCGAGCCGCTACCGCCGCGACAAGCACAGCGAGCTCGGCTTCCGCGCCGCCTTCCATCTCGAGGAGAACTTCCGCTCCTGGCTGCTCGGCCTGTCCGGCGCGCGCTCGTTCGCCGAGGACAACACGACCCTCTCGTTCGGCATCAACCAGGTCGTCGACTGGCTCGATCGCTACAACTTCCGAGGTGAGCGCGACGGGCGCTCGTATCGCTCGACCACCAACGTCAACCTCGGCCTGGTGCAGCTCCTCTCACCGACCACCGTCGCCAGCCTGACCTACGGAGGCACGGTGCAGATCGGCGAGCTGTCCAACACCTGGAACGCGCTGCCGCAGATCAACGGCGAGCTCGTCAACGAGCGCCTGCCCCACCTCCGCCACCGCCACGCCGCGATGGCGCGCCTCGCACAGTCGATCCCGATCGGCATGGTGATGAAGCTGTCCTATCGCTTCTACGCCGACAGCTGGCGCGCCGTCGCCCACACGTTCGAGGCCGAGCTCTATCAACACATCACGCGCTTCGCGTGGGTGCGGCTGAACTGGCGCCTCCACCAGCAGAGCAAGGTCGGGTTCTGGACCTCGGCGGCGCGCCGCGACGCCGAGTTCGCGACGGGCGACAGCGACCTCGCGAGCTTCGTCGCGCAGACCTGGGGTGGGATGCTGGCGCTCGATCTGCCGGCTGGTCGCCTCAAGCAGCTCCACCTCGATCTCGGCTACGATCGTTATCAGCGTACCAACGGACTATGGGCAAACCTCTATACATGCGCGCTCGGGCTTCGCTTCTAGCCGCTGCGCTAATCGCCACGCTCGCTGGCGCAAGCGCGTGCGTCACCACGCCAGCAGGGGCCGCGTCGCGTGCGCCAACCGGCGCGTCGCCGGGCGCCAGGCTCGCCGTCGAGTCACTGGAGCTGCGGACGCTCGACGGGAAGCCCACGACGCTCGGCGCCGTGCAGGCAGGGCGCCCCGTCGTGCTCTCGCTCTGGGCAACCTGGTGCGAGGCATGCGAGGCCGAGCAGGCGCCCCTGACGCGCCTGCACGCCCGCACCGACAAGCAGCTCCTGATCGCTGCCATCGCGGTCGGCGAGAGCGGCGAGCTGGTGCGGCGGTACGCCAGCGTCCACCGCCTGCCCTACCCGATCTTCCTCGACCCGGACTTCGCGCTCGCCAGCCTCCTCGGCTCGCAGAGCGTACCGACGACGATCGTCCTCGATCGCGGCGGTCGAGTCGTCCACCGCGGCGGTCTGTTCGACGGCGCCGCGCTCGCTGCCGTGCGCGCTCTCCTCGAGGCAGACGCGCCCTGACGAACAGTGACTACGGTTCGAGCAGCCTGACGACGTCGCCCCGCCGCGGGCAGCCGCGCCGTCCGTAGTCGCGACACTTGAGCGCCGCCGCCGCCGCGGCGAAGGTGAGGCCGCGATCCTCGCGCTGCCCCTCCCACAGCGCGGCGAGCAGCGCGCCCCGGAACGTGTCGCCGCACGCCGTCGTATCGATCGCCTCGACGGAGACGCTCGGCAGCTCCACGATCTGGCCGCCGCGCACCACCAGGCAGCCGGCGGCGCCGCGGGTCACCACGACGAGGCCACGCGTCGCCGCATCGAGCTGGCGCGTCGCCTCCGCGAGCGGGCCCCGCCCCCGCAGGTAGTGCTCGGAGACCACCGCGAGATCGGCGGCCGCCACCAGCGCCTGCCCGATCGGGGTCGGCGCCTCGACATCGATCGACAGGAGGGCGCCGTCGGCCTGCGCCGCCACCACGTTGCGGCAGGTCGCCTCGCTCACCGTCGCATCGACGTGCAGGATCGCCGCCGCCGGCGGCTGCAGCACCGCTTCGCCGAGCCGACGATCGCGGCGCTCGACGATCGTGCGCTCGCCGGACGGCTCGACGAAGATCGCGGCGCTGCGCGACTCGAGCCCGGGCGCGACCAGGAGCCCGCCCGTGTCGACCGCCTCGTCGCGCAGGCCGCGTCGGATCTCGCTCCCCGCCGCGTCGTCGCCGATCACCCCAGCGAACGCGGCGCGCAGCCCGAGCCTCGACGCCGCCACCATCGCCGTCGCCACCTGCCCGCCGCCCAGCGACAGCCGCTGCCGCGCCGCGATCTTGTCGCCCGGCTGCGGCAGCGCCTCGACGAGAAAGACCTCGTCGATCGAGCACTCGCCGACGCCTCCGACCGCGAACGGCCGCGCCCGCAACCGTGGGGCTGCGAGCAGCTCGACCAGCTCAGACCAGGTGCGCTTCATGTTGTCCAGGCCAAGAGCCGAACCGGGGATCTCCGAATATACCCCTCTTTCCGACAAAAAGCGCCGGATTGACTTTGCCGCCGCCGACCGATACCACGAGTGTCCATGGCGCGACGCCCCAACGGGAAGCAGACCAAGTTCATCTTCGTAACGGGTGGTGTGGTCTCTTCGCTGGGCAAGGGCCTCGCGTCGGCCTCGATCGGAGCGCTCCTCGAGGCGCGCGGCCTCAAGGTCACGATCCAGAAGCTCGATCCGTACATCAACGTCGATCCGGGAACGATGAACCCGACGCAGCACGGCGAGGTCTTCGTCACCGACGACGGCGCCGAGACGGATCTCGACCTCGGCCACTACGAGCGCTTCATCTCGCAGCGCATGTCCAAGCTCAACAACTTCACCACCGGCCAGGTCTACTGGTCGGTGATCCAGAAGGAGCGGCGCGGCGATTACCTCGGCGGCACCGTGCAGGTGATCCCGCACATCACGGACGCCATCAAGGAGAACATCCTCAAGTGCGCCGAGGATCAGGACGTCCTCATCGTCGAGGTCGGCGGCACCGTGGGCGACATCGAGTCGCTGCCGTTCCTCGAGGCGATCCGCCAGTTCCGCGCCGACGTCGGCCGCGAGAACGTGCTCTACATGCACATCGCGCTGGTGCCCTACGTGGCGACCGCCGGCGAGCTCAAGACCAAGCCGGTGCAGCACTCGGTGAAGGAGCTGCGCGCGGTCGGCATCTCGCCCGACGTGATCGTGTGCCGCACCGACCGCTTCCTGCCGCGCGCGATCAAGCAGAAGGTGGCGCTGTTCTGCAACGTGGACGACGACGCCGTCATCACCGCCAAGGACGTCGAGTCGATCTACGAGCTGCCGCTGATCCTCCACGACGAGGGGCTCGACGAGAAGGTCACCAAGCTGCTCAACATCTGGACCGGACGCCCCAACCTCGAGAAGTGGCAGCGGCTGGTCGAGGCGGTGAAGAACCCCGAGCGCACCGTGCGGATCGCGATGGTCGGCAAGTACGTCGACCTCACCGAGTCGTACAAGAGCCTGAACGAGGCGCTGCACCATGCCGGCTTCGCCCACAAGACGCGCGTCGCGATCGAGTACATCGACTCCGAGAAGCTGACAGATCCC
>CAZPEY010000041.1:0-23766 GCA_964585665.1 uncultured Polyangiaceae bacterium
GATGACGCGCTTGGCGATGTCCTTGAGGTTCATCGTCAGCGCATCGAGCTCGACATCGGTCGTCGTCGGATCAGGCATCGCCGAGACCTTGGCGATGATGAACGGCTCCTGCTGCTGGAACTCGCTCACCTTGATGCGAGCGACGCCCTGCAGAATGACCGAGAAGTTGTCCTTGGCGAGCTTGATGACCTTGAGGATGCGCGCCGCGCAGCCCACCTGGTACATGTCGCCGTCGCCCGGATCCTCGGTGCGCGCGTCGCGCTGGGTGAGAATACCGATGATCGGCCGCTCCTTCGAGATCGCCTCTTCGACGAGCCGAACGCTCTTCCGGCGGCCAACGTCGATCGGGATGATCGACGTCGGGAAGAGCACGGAGTTGCGCAACGGAAGGATCGGCAGCACATCCGGAATCTCGGCTGCTCCTTCGGGTGCACCCTGCTTCTTGGTCATGGGGACTATCCTCCAGTCGCAGAAGATACTGCGACCCGCAGACCGTATTTCGCGCTCCCGGGAGTGTCAAGGCGCGACGCGGTTGCCTACATGATCTTTTTTCGTCGAGAAACGACCGTGCGGATGGCGCCGCTACGCTTGCAAAAGCGAGCGGTTCGCGCTTGCATCCGCGCAGATCTCTGCAAGCGCAGGATCGCAGGAGAGCCATGGCCGAACGATCCGGAGTCCTCCCCAAGCTCGCCGTCGTCTTCGCGCTCGCCTCGGTCGGCGCCGCCGCCTACTACGTCAAGCACCGCTCCTCGACCGTCCACTTCGTCAACGGGCTCGACGAGCCGGTGCACATCTCGGTCGACGAGCTCGACTTCGATCTGACGCGCGGCCAGCACGTCGCGCACGAGCTCGCCAAGGGCCCGCACCAGGTCCGCGTCGCGTTCGCCAGCAAGGATCCCAAGGACGCCAAGGTGATCGAGCGCGAGACCATCGACGTCCCCGGCGGCTTCGACTGCGCGGTCTACAACGTCGCCGGCGCCGCGCCGCTGTTCCGCTCGTCGGTGACCTACACGACCTCGACGATCGAGACCAAGGAGACCTTCAACATCATCGGTGGCTCGCGCTTCTACACCAATGATCACACCAACTACGTCTTCACCGATCCCCCCAAGACGATCAGCCTGTCGAAGAACGAGCGCCAGCGCGTCAACTGGATGGTGTCGGTGCCGCCCAACGCCGACTGGATCGACACGATCATCGAGCTGGCCAAGGACAAGCAGCAGCCGCTCGCCGTCGAGGTCGCCAGCCGCGTCGCACTCCTCCACCCGGACAAGCTCGATCACACGAGCAAGGTGATCTACGCGCTTGGCCTGGCTGGGCTGTCCGACGCGATCGGCGAGGTGGCGCGCAAGCTCGTCGCGGCGGCGCCGCAGTCCATCGAAGCGCATCGCTTCTATCAGAGCGCGCTCGAGAGCGAGGGCAAGCGCGATCAGCTCATCGCCGAGTACCAGCGACGCTTGGAGAGCGATCCGCAGAACCCGGAGGCGCTCTACCTGCTGCTGCGGATCCTGCCGCGCAAGGATCGGCTGCAGCGGCTCGAACAGGCGGTCGCGGCCTTCCCGAACGACGCCAAGCTGCACTACTCGCTCCTCGTCTCCATGGCCGACTCGCACAGGCTGACGGGCCTCGAGCCGCTCATCACCAAGTTGAAGACCATGAAGCTCGAGGACGAGTACCGGCGCGTCCTCGAAGAATCGGCCGCCAACCTGCGCGTCGAGGCGGGCCAGGCCGACCGCGCCCTCGCCGAGATCGATCGCAAGCTGGCCGGACCGCTCCTCGTCGCGCGCCTGCAGCGCCTCGTCGATCCGAAGGCCGACGTCAGCGGCGCGGTCGCGGGCATGAACGAGCCGATGCGCTCGGCGATCGCCAACCTCTACCTCGATGGCGCGGGCGCCAGCCTGAGCGCCGCGAACGAGCCGAGCCCGGCGCGGCAGGCCTTCCTCCGCATGACGGAAGCGGCCCGCCGGAGCCGGGCCTCGACCATCGCCGCGTTCGTCAACGGCAAGGTCGAACCGACCACGGTCAGCGCGCTCGGTCGCGCCTTCCACTGGGCGCTCCTCGCGGCGCTCGCCAAGGACGGAAAGCGCGCCGCCGCCGAGCAGCTCGCCGCCGCGGCCGGAATGACCGGCATCGACCAGCGCGCCTTCTTCGCCATCGTGCTCGAGGGCAAAGAGCACCCCGAGCTCGAGGAGGCGGACCTCGAGTCGCGCGCCGCGCTGCGCCTGGCGCTCGCCATCCACGCCACCGATCCGGCCAAGCAGCGCCAGCTCCTCGACGCAGCGCTGCGCGACGAGCCGATCCCAGGCCCGGTCCAGCTCCTCGCCAAGCGCTGGTTCTAGGGTCTCAATGCCGACGGTGCGCCACGCGCTGACCATCCTGGCCGTCGAGGATCTGGCGCGCGCCGCAGCCTTCTACGACGCGGCGTTCGGCTGGCCGCGCGCCGTCGACGTACCGGTGTACGTCGAGTATCAGCTGCCGGGCAGCATGCGTCTCGGCCTCTACGATCGACGCGGCTTCGGGCGCAACGTCGGTGCGCTGCCGCACCCGACGCCGCCCGGCGCGCTCGCGCCGACCGAGCTCTACTTCCACGCCGACGACGTCGCCGTAGCCGACGCGGCGCTGGTCGCAGCGGGCGCATCCGTCCTCAGCCCGCGCGCCCCGCGCGACTGGGGCGACGAGGCGGCATACTTCGGCGATCCCGACGGCAACGTCCTGGTGATCGCGCGCCCGCTGCCGCAGCTCTGACCTCGGATGTCCGAGCAGCCTGGGATACCGGAATGGGAGGCACCCATTCCATGCAGACCCACCGATCCCCCTGGCTCGTTCTCCTCGCCGCCGTCCTGCTCTCCTTGAGCGCCGTCGCCTGCGCGCCGCCGTGGGGCTCGGCCTACGCGCCGCGCAGCGCCGTCGACTTCCACCCGCACGAGGCGAGCTACGAGCTGCTCGGCCGCGTCTCCTCGTCGGCGTGCGGCACCAACGACTTCGTCAAGGAGTACGTCGATCGCTCGACCGACAAGTGGCACGGCCACCATCGCTACCTCTACGAGGTCGCCAAGGTGCAGGCGCTCGACGGCCGCCCCGAGGCCGACCTGCTCCTGTTCGTGCGCGCCATCGAGAAGGTCAAGGACGGGCAGTACTGTGTCACCGTCAGCGGACACGCTGCGCGGTTGACCGGGCTGCGCGCCACCGCGTGGTCGCCCTCGCTGGTCGGGGCGCGCGCCGCCACCGCGAGAGGCAACTCCTTGCTCTCCTCGCCGGACCTCAACGGCGTCGAGGATCTCAGCCCGCCCGAGCCGCGCGGCACGGGGCGACGCTGACGCGTCCCCTACGGTGCCTTCGACGACGGGCGATGCCCCCGGGGCGATTCGCTGCGCCCGAGGCGCGCCTGCCGCGCGAACTCGACGATCCGGCGCGCCAGATCCTTGGGCTGCTCGAGGAAAGGCGCGTGGCCATAGCTCTCCGGCGAGACGAAGTGCGCGCTGCGCGGCAGGTGGGCGCGCCAAAAGGCGTGCTGCCCCGACGAGAGCAGCCGCTCCTGCTCGCCCCAGACCAGCGACACCGGCAAGGTCAGGCTCGCGACCTCGTCGGGACGGAGGAAGTCATGACGCGAGATGCGCCCGATCAGATCGACGAGGTGGGGCCGCCCGAACTGTTGCCGGATGGCCATGGCATAGGCGTGGTGGAGAGGCGCCGTCGGGAGCTTGACGAACACGCGGCGCATGAAGGCGAGCGCTTTCTGGTGGCTGTCGATGCGCAGCGACTCGACGAGCTCGGCGAGCTCCGCGTCCGGCACCGGCGCTCCCGTCGGAGAACAGAGCATCAGCGCGCGCACGATGTGGCGCCGCGCCTGGGTCGCCCGCACCGCGATCGCTCCGGACAGCGAGCTGGCGAAGAGCACCGCCGGCTCTCGCACCACGGCGTCGAGGACGTCGACGACCCCCTCGACCATCACGGTCGGAGACAGCGCGTGCCGATCGCTCTGGCCATGCCCCGGCAGATCGGGCGCGATGATGCGAGAGAAGTGCGGCCGCAGCGCGCCGAGCATGTCGGTGAACTGCGAGGTGGCCGAGGCGGAGAAGCCGTGCAGCAGCACGAGGGGCGGCAGCTTGCCGCGCCCCGCCAGCTCGAGCACATGAACCCCGCCGCAGCGGCTGCGCACCCGGTGCACGCGCGCCCCCCCGAGCAGCCAGCGGCCGCGCAGGAGGCGTTCGTACGCCGTCGTCACATCGAGGCCCCTGGCCAACGCTCAGGATCCTCCCGCTTCGAGTGCGGCGACAATTGGATGCAGCTCGCCGACGAGGCTCATGGTGCACACCAAGTGTCGCACCGCCGCACGGCCGGCGCAAATCTGTCGCCGAGCAGCCGCTCACGGTCCGGCGTGGCGTACCCACGCTCGTCGCGTCCCCGAGGCGACGTCGACGGAGAGCCAACAGCACCGTCGCAGAGAGGTTGACGAAGCGCGCTGCGCTGCGCCCTCGCCCTGCGGCGGTCAGAGCGGATCGTTTACGTCGAAGCCATCAGGGAGCCAAAGATCCCACCCAGGCTCGCGGACGCAGCCACCAGTGCATAGAAGTAGATCGTCTTCATCGTCATGCTCCTCGTAAGGGGCGCTCCGTGCCCTCTGCAGCGGAGCGGCTCGGTTGCGTTCGGGTCTGGGGGCTAGCGAACCTTGCGCGGACGACCGCGCTTGCCACGCCGCTCGGCCAGCTCGTCGTGCCCGGCGTCCTCTTCGCCGCCGAACATGTCGTGCATCATGTCGTCCATGCCGAGGTGGATGCCATCGAGTTTGCGAAGTTCGTCTCGTTCGAATTCTTCGAAAGAACGGTAAACTTTGCCGAAGGCCTCACTGCGCATCGTTCGCTCCTCCGCGGGCCCGCTCCGCCGAGTTACCGACGGGAAGAGGGCCAATCCAGGGTTTACACCTACATCTGATTACCTTATGCCACCATGTCGGTATTTCCCGCAAATTTTTGCCTTGCTTTTTTTTGTTTCCCGTCGCTGAGCGGCGACGCAGCCGGCGCGCAGAGCGCTCGCGATCCGAATTCTTGCGCTGCGGCCAAATGCGTCCTGATCTGGTCGTAGCTGTGGTACATGGAGCGTCCGAGATGACCCGAGTCCTAGCGATCGCGAATCAGAAGGGTGGCGTCGGCAAGACCACGACGGCGGTGAACCTCGCCGCGTCCATCGCGCAGACCGGCAAGCGCGTCCTCGTCGTCGACATGGATCCGCAGGCCAACGCGACCTCCGGTCTCGGCCTGGCGCGGGGCACCGTCGAGGAGGGCATCTACCAGGCGCTCGCCATGGAGCGCCCGATCCGCGAGCTCTTGCAGCTCACGGAGGTGCCGAACCTCTGGATCGTGCCGTCGACGCGCGATCTGTCCGGCGCCGAGATCGAGCTGGTCGCCGTCGAGGAGCGCGAACAGCGCCTCAAGCAGGCGCTGGCCCCGGTGCTCGATCAGTTCCAGTACGTCGTCATCGACTGCCCGCCGTCGCTCGGCCTGCTCACCCTCAACGCGCTCGTCGCGGCGTCGGCGGTGGTCATCCCGATGCAGTGCGAGTACTACGCGCTCGAGGGCCTGTCGCAGCTCGTCGACACCGTCGAGCGCGTGCGCGAGAGCTTCAACCCGGAGCTGGTCATCGAGGGCATCGTCCTCACGATGGTCGATCCACGCATGAACCTCACGCAGCAGGTCGCCGACGAGGTCCGCGCCCACTTCGCCGACACCGTCTACCGCACGACCATCCCGCGCAACGTGCGACTCTCCGAGGCGCCGAGCCACGGCAAGCCGATCCTGCTGTACGACGCGCGCTCGACGGGAAGCATGAGCTATCAGGCGCTCGCCAAAGAGTTGCTTCACCGCGGCAAGGAAGCCGCGGCATAATCACAGCCCCCGGCCTCCTCTGCGAGCCGGACAACGCCATGAGTATCGATAAGCGCAAAGCTCTCGGGCGCGGCCTCTCAGCCCTGCTCCCCACCTCGCCCAGCAACCAACCACCGGCGGGGCGCCGCACCTTCTTCGAGGTCGGGATCGAGGACGTCTTCCCGACCAACGACAACCCGCGCAAGCACTTCGACGCGACGGCGCTCGCCGAGCTGGCGAGCTCGATCCGCGCCCAGGGCCTGGCGCAGCCGCTCGTCGTCCGACAGCGACCCGAGGGCGGCTTCTTCTTGATTGCGGGCGAGCGGCGCTGGCGGGCGGCGCAGCAGGCCGGCCTCAAGCAGGTCCCCGTCGTCGTCAAGGAGCTGTCGCAGAAGGAGGCCTTCGAGCTCGCGCTCGTCGAGAACCTCCAGCGACAGGATCTCAACCCGCTCGAAGAGGCCGAGGCGTACCACCGGCTGACGAGCAACCACGGCTACACCCAGGAGCAGGTCGCCGAGCGCGTCGGCAAGGAGCGCGCGACGGTCGCCAACGCGCTGCGCCTGCTCAAGCTGCCACCGACGGTGCGCGCTCGCATGGTCTCGGGCGAGCTGCAGATGGGCCACGCCCGCGCGCTGCTCGGCCTCGAGGAGGCGCCCGCCATCGAGCGCGCCGCCGACAAGGTCGTCAAGCGCCAGCTCTCGGTGCGACAGACCGAGGAGCTGGTCCGCAAGGAGCGCGGCGGCAAGAGCGCCCCCAAGGGCACTCCACCGACGGCGACGACCTCGCCAGCGGTGCGCGATCTGCAGACCCGCCTCGAGCGCTCGCTCGGCACCAAGGTCCGCATCGCACAGAAGGACGCCAAGAGCGGGACGCTGCAGATCGACTACCACTCGCTCGATCAGCTCGACGGCATCCTTGGACGCTTGCTGCGCTAATGGACGGTCGCAAACACAATCGCCTGCCACTGTCGGTCCGCGTCGCGTATCGATCGACGGGGACGTTCCTGGTGGCGTACTCGGTCAACCTGAGCAAGGGCGGCGTGTTCCTCGAGACCGAGGAGCCTCTGCCCATCGGATCTCCCATCCAGCTCGAGCTGGAGGTGCCCACCGTCGGCCTGCTCACCGTCGTCGGCAAGGTCGCCTGGCTCCGCGAGAAGAACGCGGACGGACTGCCGCAGGGCATGGGCGTGCAGTTCAACTCACTCGACGACAACTACGGGCACGCGATCGACGAGCTGGTGAAGAACTTCGTCGGGCTGACCGTGCTCGTGTTCGCGTCGTCTCCGGATCGCCTGCAGCTCATCGGGCGCTACGTGCGCAGCATCGTCGCGTGCGAGATCGTCGAAGCGACGAGCGTCGACCTCGCCGAGGTGGCGCTCGACGAGCAGCCCGATCTCCTGGTCGTCGATCTCGATCAGCACACCGAGGCAGGGTTGCAGACGATCCGCGCCGCCAAGCAGCGCCAGGCGCGTGATCAGCACCCGCTGCCGGTGATCTTGATGGCGCAGCATCAGCGAGTGCGCACCCAGGGGAAGGAGGCGGGCGCCGACGAGGCGCTGCAGACGCCGCCGTCGTATGCGGATCTGCAAGGCGCGATCATCCGCGCGCTGGTGCGACCGGCTTCGGTCCAGCCGAGCCAGCGCCCGGAGCGCGACGACGAAGACACGCAGAAGACCTAGCGTCACCCAAGGAGGCCGCCGTGCCAGCCAAGATCCTCGACGGAAAAGCCATCGCACAAATGGTTCGCCAGGAGGTCAAGCAGCGCGCCCTTGCGCTGCACGAGCGCGGTGTTCGCCCGGGTCTCGCGGTCGTCCTCGTGGGCGAGGATCCTGCCTCCCAGGTCTACGTCCGCAACAAGACCAAGGCCGCGGAAGAGGCGGGCCTCAACGTCGTCGATCACAAGCTTCCAGCGACGACGAGCGAAAGCGAGCTGCTGGCGCTGGTCGAGACGCTCAACGCGGATCCGGCGGTGCACGGCATCCTCGTCCAGCTGCCGCTGCCGCGCGGCATCGACGCTGACAAGGTCCTCAACCGCGTCTCGCCCGAGAAGGACGCCGACGGCTTTCACCCCGAGAACGTCGGCCGCTTGTGGACGGGCGCTCCTCGCTTCGTCCCCTGCACGCCCGCTGGTGTGATGCGCATGCTCAAGGAGAGCGGCGCGGCGATCGAGGGGCAGAACGCCGTGGTCATCGGTCGGTCGAACATCGTCGGCAAGCCCATGGCCGGCCTGCTCATCGCCAAGAGCGCGACGGTGACGGTCTGTCACTCGAAGACGCGTGATCTGCCGGCGGTCGTGCGCGGGGCCGATATCGTCGTCGCCGCGATCGGGCGAGCCGAGTTCGTCCGCGGCGACTGGATCAAGGAAGGCGCGACGGTCATCGACGTGGGCATCAACCGCCTGCCGACCGGCAAGCTGGTCGGCGACGTCGAGTTCGCCGCGGCCGCCGAGCGCGCGTTCGCGATCACGCCGGTGCCAGGGGGCGTTGGCCCGATGACGATCGCGATGCTGCTCGACAACACCGTACGCGCCGCGGAGCGCCGCTAAGTTGCGCGAGCTCCGCCGCGATCCGCTCTTCCACCGCTGGGTGCTGGTCACCGACGAGCAACCGCCGGCGGATCGCGCCGCGCCGGATCCGACCGCGCCGTGCCCGTTGTGCCCAGGCCGCGAGGCGCTGGCCCCCCACGAGCTGTACGCAGAGCGACGCGGCGACGACGGGCGCTGGCGCGTGCGCGTCGTGCCCAACCGCGCCCCGCTGCTCGCCGTCGAAGGGCTGCTGCAGGGGCGCGGCTTCGGGCCGTACGACTGGCACAGCGCGATCGGCGCGCACGAGGTCGTGATCGAGTCGCCACGCCACGACGTCGACCTCGACGACCTCGCGCTCGACGAGATCGAGTCGGTGCTGGTCGCCTGGCGCGAGCGCATCGTCGATCTGAAGCGCGACAGCCGCTTCCAGTACCTGCACGCGTTTCGCACCCGCGGTGCGCTCGCGGGCGCGCGTCTCCATCACCCGCACAGCCAGATCCTGGCGCTGCCCTTCGTGCCACCGCTCGTCACCATCGAGAACGAGCAGGCCGAGCGCCACTACACGCACCATGGACGCTGCCTGCTCTGCGACCTGGTCGCCAACGAGCTCAACGAGCGCCGCCGCATCGTCGTCGAGCAGCGCGACTTCGTCGCCTTCTGCCCCTACGCCAGCAAGGCCGGGTTCGAGGTGTGGATCGTTCCGCGCCACCACCGGCCGACCTTCGAGCACACGCCGCACGGCGAGATCGTCCAGCTCGCGGCGCTGCTCGGCGATGTGATCGGGCGCCTGCGCCGCGCGACGGAGAACGCCTCGTACGTCGCGGCGCTCCACAACTCCCCGACGCAGCGCGCCGATCGCCCGCACCTGCACTACTCGCTGCGACTGCAGCCAGTCCTCTCGCACACCGCAACGGCGCTGGCCACGCTCGACATGCCGGTCAATCCGGTGCCTCCCGAGATCGCGGCCGCGCACCTGCGCGAGCTCCCGCACCGATAGTCGCCGATGAAGATTCTGCACCTGGCGTCGGAGATGGCGCCGTTTGCCAAGACCGGCGGGCTGGGAGACGTGCTCGCCGCGCTGCCCGCCGCGCAAGCCGCCAGCGGCCTGCATGTCACGGTCGCGCTGCCCGCGTACGGCCACTACGACTGGCGCAAGGCCGAAGCGACGACCGCGATCGAGCGCCTGCCGGTGGCGCTCGGCGGCGCGCGGCACGAGGTGCGGGTGCTCGAGCTGTTCGTCGACGGCGTGCGCGTGCTCCTGATCGATCACCCGGCGTTCTCGTGGCGCAACGGCGTCTACGGCGACGAGCACGGCGAGTACGGCGACAACCCGTTCCGCTTCGCGCTCTACGGCAAGGCATCGCTCGCCGCCGCCGAGGCGCTGCTCGACTGGCCCGACGTCTTGCACGGACACGACTGGCACACTGGACCGGCGATGGTGCACGCCGCCCAGGGGGGCCTGCCGCGGCCGCGGATCGTCTTCTCGATTCACAACCTCGCGTACCGCGGCATCGTGCCGGCCGAGTTCGTCGATCACCTGTCGCTGCCGTGGGAGGGCTTCACCGCCGACGGGTTCGAGTTCTGGGGCGAGCTGTGCCTGCTCAAGGCCGGCCTGTGGGCCGCCGACGCGATCACCACCGTGAGCCCGCGCTACGCCGCCGAGATCCAGACGCCCGCCTTCGGGGAAGGGCTCGACGGCTACCTGCGCGCGCGCGCCGACCGCCTCTTCGGCATCGTCAATGGGGTTGACTATCGAATCTGGAGCCCCGAGCACGACGCCTACCTCGCGGCGCCCTTCTCGGCCAGGGATCGCGCCGGCAAGGCGCGGTGCAAGGCGGCGCTGCAGGCCGAGCTCGGGCTGCCGATCGAGCCGGATCTGCCGCTGTTCGCCGTCGTCTCGCGTCTGACGCCCCAGAAGGGCATCGATCTGCTCATCGACGCGCTGCCGCTCGTGCCCAACCACCGGCTGCAGCTCGTCGTCGTCGGTGCTGGCGATCATTCGCTGCTCGATCGGATCGACGACGCCCGCCCGTTCGACGTCGCGACCCGCTTCGGCGTCGACGAGAGGCTCGCGCACCGGGTCTACGCGGCCGCGGACTTCTTCATCATGCCGTCGCGCTTCGAGCCCTGTGGGCTGGGGCAGCTCTACGCGATGGCCTACGGGGCGCTGCCGATCGTCTCGCCGACCGGCGGGCTGCTCGACACCGTGATCGACGCCAACTCTCCGACGGGCGAGGGCTGCGGGATCGTCCTGTCACGACCGACCGCTGGCGCCCTGCAGGTCGGCATCAAGCGGGCGCTCGAGCTCTACAACACGCGCCACTTCGACGAGCTCCAAGGCCGCGCGATGCGCAGGCGCTTCTCGTGGGAGAGCTCCGCCGCGCAGTACCTGCGGCTGTACCGCGGCGAACCCGTCCGGTAGCTAGGGCGTCGACGGGCCGCGCACCTCGACGAGCCGAACCCCGAGCTCGCCCTCCACATCGACCAGCTCGCCGACCGCGACCACCTGTCCGCCCACCACCAGCTCGACCGGTCCCGCGAGCGGCCTGCCGAGCGGCAACACGGCGCCGGGGCCAAGCTCGATGAGCTCGCGCGCGCTCATCCGCAGTCGCCCGACCTCTGCCGTGAGCTCGACGGGCAGATCGCGCAGCAGCGCCTCTTGCGAATCGCTCGTCGCCTTTGCTTCCGCATCCCGCGTCATCGCCGTTGCTCCTCTCGATTCATAGGCGCTCTCGATCCACAGCGCGTTGCCCTCGACGCGAGCGACGAAGCCGCCGCCCTCGACGCGCAGCCGCGCAGGGCCGCGTCCCCCGCTCACCGCCGCAAAGCCGCCGAACACCACGACGTCCCCGCGCTCGAGCGACGCCACCGCGTCGCGCGCCAGCGTCGTTCGACAGAGCTCGACCCGCGCCTCGACCGGCACCATGCGCAGCCGCTCGAGCCCCGCCGTCGTCCGGCGTGGCCACGGCAGCTGCAAGCGCAAGGCGTCGCTGGCCACGATCTTGGCCCAGCCGTGGCCGACCGGCGTCGAGATCTGCGCATCGAGCACCAGCAGCCAGCCGTCATCGGTCGCGGCGCGGAGCAGCCGCTGCGCCGCGTCCACCGAGAGGAAGGCGGTCGGTCGAAGCGGCAGCCCCGAGAGCAGCGCGCCGACGACGAAGAGCAGCCCGCCCTCCTCGGCCAGCGTCAGCGGTCGCGGGCTCAAGAGCTCGTCCCCGAGCGGCAGGCCGAGCGCCGCGCGCGCCAGGCGAGGCGCCAGGCGCCCATCGAGCGCGACCAGCGCCCGGCGTCCACCGGGGCCCATCACCCCGACGACGACGCCACCGACCTCGGCTTCGAGGTGGCGCACCGGCGCCGCGTAGCACTCGACCAGGCGGAAGCGCACCTCGCCGCCGAGCGCCTGCTGACAAGCCCCCCAGTCGCTGCCGACCTGCGGCGGCAGATGCGCCAGCAGCGTGCGCGCCGCCTGCACCTGGGCGCGTCCCAGCCGATCGAGCTCGGCGTAGGGAAAGGGACGAACGCGCCGCGGCCGGCCGTTCTCGGCGGGCTCGCCCGCGCTCATCCCGTCGCCCCGAGGAGCCGGTCGAGCCACGCCGTCGTGCCGAGTCGATCCAGCAGCAGCAGCGCGAGGCCGGCGTAGATCGCCGCGGCCAGATCGTCGGCCATCACGCCGATCCCCCCCTTCAAGTTGTCGTCGACCCAGCGCACCGGCTGCGGCTTCCAGATGTCGAAGAGGCGAAAGAGGAGAAAGGCGAGCAGCAGGTGCGCCGCGGTCTTGGGAACCGCCGCGAGCGTCAGCAGGTAGCCAGCCACCTCGTCGATGACGATGCGCTGATCATCGTCGACGCCGGTGGCGCGCACGAAGCGCTCGGCAGCCCAGGTGCCCACCGCGACGACGGCGACGAGGCCGAGGAGGTAGACCGCGGTGCCGCCGAGCGCGAGGACGTAGGCGAGCGGCACCGCGCCGAGCGTGCCCATCGTGCCAGGCGCCACGGGCAGGAGGCCGAGCCCGAACCAGGTCGACAGCCACTTGGCGGCGGGCGGCACGGACGGGCGCGTCGGTTTGGCCGGCAGCGTCGGAGGCGCAGGGGGCGCAGGCGGTGGTGCCAGCTCGGTGCTCACGGAGCGAGGTTGCCAGATTGTGCCGGCGACTGCCACTTCACGAGCGCTGGCAGCGCGCCGACGAGCGCGCGCACCCGCTCGGCGTTGTTGCGAAACATCGTCGCGGCGAACGTCATCAGCGGTCGCATCGCCAGCATGTGGCCTTGGCTCAGGTCGGCGGTGCGATAGGCCCGCGCCTCCGCCGCCGCCACGCGCTGCGCGCCGACGAAGGCCGCCGCGGTGGCGATCGCCGCGACCCCGATCGCGACGCCTGGCCGATCGTCGGGCAGCGCCAGGCGACCGTAGAAGTGCGAGGTGAGCGAGCGGCGCAGGGCACCCGCGAAGTCCTCCGCCGAAGGAGCCGCGCTCTCGACGAGCGGATCGAGCGACGCGCCCTCCTGTCCGGAGGCCGCTACCGCGCGATGGTAAAGATAATTGACGATCGGCAGCGCCTGCGAGGCGAGCGGAGCCATGTCGCGGTCCTCGCCCTGGCGGGCGTGTGCCTCACCAAGGTAGTCGGTGAGCTCGTAGGCGATCTGCTCGAGCATCTCGATGAGCAGCGGCCAGTCGGGGGCGCTCGACGGAACGACCAGCGTGTCGAGCCCCGCTCGCCATGCTTCTATCACCTGCGCCGGGTCGACGAGGTCTTCGGTGTCCACCGGCAGGCTGCGCACCCGCTCGACGAACGAGTCGTAGATCGCGACGACGCGCGCCAGGCCCTGCAGCGGATCGTCCTTGGCGACCGCCTCGCGCAGGGCCGCCTCGAGCACCAGGAAGTGCGAGAAGTCGACCGGCGTGTCCTCGCGCAGGAAGACGATGGGATGAAACAGCGGCGTGTTGCCGTCGAAGCGCGGCCGCAAGAGCCGCGCGGTCGTGATGAGCTCGGGTCCCTCGACCTGGCTTACGAAGTGGCTCGCGCAGTGCCCCTTGTCGTAGACGCGCGCGCCCTCGAAGGTGACCTGCACCTCGAGGGGATAGAAGCGGCAGGTCGAGGGCTTGTAGGCCTCGCCGAACGAGGCGTGCAGACCGCAGTGCAGATTGGGCCGCAGAAACACGCAGCGTGCACCGACGGTACGAAAGAAGATCTGCTCCTCGCCCGGATCGCCGCGCCGCACGAACAGCTCCCCTTCGGGCAGATCTGGCATCCGCTCGCGCAGCGGCAGCGCGAGCAGGCGCTGCTCCTCGTCTGGTTGCACCGGGCCCAAGCGATAGCTGCGACAGCACTGGCTCGACGACTGGCAGGCGAAGCGCGCCGCCGGCAGCGCCTGGTAGTCGAGCTGCACCTCGCCAGCCCGGAGGGAGTGCACGCGCGCCCGCACGTCGTCGCCGATCCCCTCGACGAGGTGGAGCAGCAGCAGGCTGCGCAGGCTCGCCTCGACCTTGGCCCTCGGCAGCCCCCTTGCCACCAGGTCGCCGAGGACCTCGGGGAGGGTGCGGGTTCCATCGAGGCTCTGCGCCAGCGCGACACCGACGGCCCCCAACCCGACGTGACGGGAGAAGAGCGGATCGAGGATCTCCCCGCTGGCGCCATCGGGCCGCAGGGTGAGCTGTAACTCGGCGCGCAAGCGCGGGCGACTCGGCATGGTCCGCCATCTTGCCAAACTTGCGCTATCCTCCCAAGGTGCTTCGTCGCCTCCCGTCCGCCCGTGCGCTGCTCTCCGGACTCCTCTGCGTGCTGGCCGCACCGTCGCTGCGGGCCGACTGGGAGTTGACCCGTCGCAGCGACGACCCGCGTCTGGTCCAGCAGATGCGGACCGCGCTACGCCGCAACCCCTACGATGGCGCGACGCTCGCGCGCCTGGTCGGGGTCGCCAGGCACCAGAAGGGGGGGCTCGACGCGCTCGTCGCCGAGCTCAGCGCGCAGGCGGCCGCTCCAGCCGACGTGGTGGTCGCCGCTCGACTCCAGCTCCCGCCGTACAGCAAGGCCGCCAGGGACAAGGCGATCAAGCTGCTCGAGCGCGCCTGCCCGCAGCGCGACGACGACACCCGCTGCTGGCTGCTCCTCGCCGAGCACAGCGAGCCCGCCCCGGCGGCGGCGATCTACGAGCGCATGCGCACCCGCCACCTCGACGCGGCAACGGAGCAGAAGATCCTGCGCGAGCTCCTCGCCAACCTCGCCGCGACACACGACGCCAAGCAGCACGCCGAGCTGCTGGCGCGCCTCCAGCCGCTGGCGCAGCGCCTGATCGTGCTCGGCGGCGACGAGGCGCGCCGTCGCTGGGCCGACACGCTGCAGAAGCTCGACGAGCCGGTGCTCGCGGCTGGCGCGCTACAGCCGATCGTCGACAGCGAGCGCGATCCGACCAAGCGCGCCGTCGTGCTGCTCGAGCAGGCGCGGCTCTACGAGGCGGGCAAGCGCGAGAGCGAAGAAGTCAAGTGCCTTGACCAAGCCGCCAGCCTGGTGCCTCCCTCGAGCTATCTGTACCGCGAGCTCAACGAGCGCGTCCTGGCGAGCCACCGCCGCCGGGATGAGCTGCGCGCGCTCGTGCGCACCTGGGAGCAGCGCTGGCCCAAGGCGCGCCGCAACTTCATCGAGTGGGAGGCGCTCGGGCGGCTCTACGACGAGCTCGGCGACTCGCCCAACGCCGAGGCGGCGCTCACCGCCGCGCTCAAGCTCGATCCGCGCTCGGTCGATGTCTGGCGTCGGCTCATCCAGCTCCACGATCGCCACGCGCAGAGCGATGCGGCGATCGCCGACTACCGCAGCCTGATCAAGATCGCGCCCGGCGAGCCGCGCTATCGCCTCGAGCTCGCCGAGCGCCTCCACCAGTCGCGCAGCCTCCCGAGCGGCAAGCAAGAGGCCCTCCAGCTCTGCAAGGAGGTCAGCAAGCTGACGCGCGATCCCGGCACGCACACGGCGCTCGCCGATCTCTACACCCGCTGGGGACAGTTCGATCTGGCGCTCGCGGAGCGTCGGCAGCTCGAGCAGCTCGAGCCGCACGAGGAGGCGCACCGGATCGCGATCGGCGAGATCCTGTATCAGAAGGGCGATCGGGCGCAGGCGATCGAGATCTGGCGCAGCATCGCCGGCCAGGGTGGCAAGAAGGAGGCGCAGCTCGGCCGCGTCGCCGAGATCTTCGCCGAGCACGACGAGATGCCGCTCGCGCTCGAGACCTTTCGCAAGGCGCGCGAGCTGGCCCCCGGCGACCTTGGGCTGCAGCGCGGCCAGGCGGCGGCGCTCGAGCGCGCCGGCCAGTTGCAAGAGGCCGAGCAAGCGTGGATCGGCGTCTACGAGAAGGCGATCGCCAGCGCCGATCGCGTCGTCCTCGGCGAGGCGCGCCACCGACTCGCGCAGCTGCAGAGCGTCAAGCCCGCGAGCACACGCGCCCAGCAGTACCTGCGCCGCGCCGAGGCGACGGACAAGGAGCTCGCGATCGTCTCCTGGATCCTGCTCGCGATCGAGATCGTCCAGCACTCCCCATCGAGCAGCGAGGGCCTCCGCGCGATCACGCGCCACCTGGAGCGCGTCAACGCGCCCGAGCTGCGCGCCGATCTGCTCGTCGCCAAGGCCAACCTGCTGCGCTCGGCGGGACGGACCGCGGATGCGATCACGGCCCTCGAAGTGGCCAGCCAGCTCGATCCGTCGCGCAAGAAGGAGCTGATGGCGCGCTCGGCGGATCTGTCGCTGCAGCTCTATCGCGACGGCGACGCGCTCGTCTACGCACGGCGCGCCGTCGAGGCCGCGCCGAACGACGCTGGCGCGCAGCTCCGTCTCGCCGAGGTGCACCTGCGCCGCGACGAGGTCGAGCTCGCGATCGCCGCGTACGAGCGCGCCATCGCGCTCGATCCTCGGCAGTGGAAGATCTACTTCGAGCTGTCGCGCCTCCACGTCGCCAGCGGAGCGCCCGAGCGCGCGGCGCAGCTGCTGCGCCAGGTCATGCGCCGCGCCCCCGACGAGCAGTTCGTGCTCGATGCGGCGCGCCGGGCCGTCGACCTCGAGGAGTACCTCGGGACGCTGCCCGAGCTCGAGAAGGAGCTGGCGCCGCTGATGCTCGCCAACCCGGAGCGGCGCGAGTACCGCGCCCTGCTCATCGATGTCTACGAGCGGCTGATCCGACCGCTGTCTCGCGCCGAGCGGGCCGGCAGCGAAGCAGCGCGCCAGCAGCTCGCCAAGCTCGCCGATCGGGCGCAGCGCCCGCTGCTCGATCTGCTGGTCGACGGCGACGGGCAGCAGCAGTCCCTCGCGGTCGCCCTCCTCGGCGAGCTCGGGGGCTCGGGTGCGGCCATGCCGCTGCTCAAGCTCGCGCTCAGCTCGTTTGACGGGACGCGTGTGCCGCGCTCCGAGAAGGACGGCTCGGTCAAGGGCTACGCCCTGCGTCTCGACGCCGCGCTGGCCGGCGCCCAGGCCGCGACCGTCGCCGAGCTACCGCTGCTCGAGCGGCTCGCGACCGCGACGGAGAAGCACTTTCGCATGGCGGGCTATCTTGGGTTGGGCCGCCTGCTCGGCGCCGCCCCGGCGGTGCGGAGCCGCGCGGTGCAGCGATTGATCGCCGGCATCGACGAGGAGATCCCGGAGGCCGCCGCCGTGGCCTGCGCGGCGCTCGGCCTGCCTGGCGCGCGCGCCCTCGACGGCCTCGAGCTGCAGCGCATCCTGCTGACCCTCGGCGAGCGCAGCCGCCCCGAGGTGGTAAGGGCCGGCTGCGCGACGGCGCTCGGCCGCGCCACGTCGACGACCGCGGACGAGCGCGGCGTCCAGACCGTGCTGCTGCAGCGGCTCAGCGACGGGGATCTGGTCGCACGACAAGCCGCGTGGGCGCTCTGGCGGCGTCGCCCCGCCAGCCCGCCGCAGGGTGAGTCGACGCTCGACGCGCTCCTCGATCTCTCGATCGAGCGCGGCGAGAGCGTGCGCACCGTCGCGCTCGCCGCCCTCGCTGGCAACGCTGCGACGAGCGAGCCGATGCCTCGCATGATGCGCGGCGCCGAAGGCCTCGACCTGCGCGGCTGGCTCACGCTGCACAGCCGCCCGAGCGGCGCCGGACCCGAGGCGTGGAGCGACGCCATGTGCCACCGCCACGCCACCGCGCTGGTCCGAAGGGCGCCCGCGCTGCTCGCGCGGCACGAGGACGTCGCGACGCGGGCCCTGTCCACGCTATCGCGTTGCCTGCCATCGCTGCCGAGCCCGCTGCCCGCTGCCCTCGTTGCGGCCATCGGGGAGGCGACCCGCAAGAACCCCAGCCTCGCCGCCCTCGCCGCGACGATCCTGCCAAGCTCGCAGCAGAGCTGGCTCGCCGCCATCGACGCGAGCGACTGGCGCGAGCGTCTCGCCGCCACCGAGGCCGCGATCCATCAGCCTGCTGCGACCGTGCGCCCGGCGCTCGCGCGCCTGTTGCGGGATCCGAATGGCTACGTCCGCGAGGCAGCCCTGCGCGCGCTCGCGCACCTTGGCGTGGTGCTCCCGATCGCCGAGCTCGCTCCGCTCGCCGAGGATCCGGCCGCGGCGGTGCGGCTCGCGCTGGCGACGCTGCTCCTCAAGCACCCCGAGGGCGCGCCCCTGCTCGGCCGCCTGGCCAACGACCGCGACCCCGAGGTTCGTGCTGCCGCCCGCCCTCACCGCGAGAATTGACGCGGCCTGTGGTTCCGCTACGATTCGGGCCAATGATTCGTGGGTGCTTCTGGTGGTTCTAGGCCTCGTCTGCGACGTCTGCGACTCGCTCTCAGCGCTCAACGCGACAGCTTGTCAGGCGTGCGGCCAATCGCTGGGCGTGATCCCGCGAGGCGCCGCGCCAACGCCAACCGCCACGGCCGCGACGAAGGAGAGCCCTCCCGTCTCGGCGAAGAACTGCGCCCACTGCGGGGCCGAGATCCCGCCCAAGCACCGCTTCTGCGGCAACTGCGGGCAGTCCGTGCAACCGAGCGCGGCGCCTGCTGCGCCCCCGCCGCGCCAGCCCGGTGGCCGCAGCACGATGTTCTTCTCGACCATCCAGCAGCCCGGCCAGGTCAAGCTCACGCTGATCCGCGGCGACGGCATGGACGGCGTGACCTACATGCTCTCCTCGACCGAGCACCTCGCCGGGCGCACCGAGGGCGCGCTGCTGTTTCCCGACGACGCCTTGCTCTCGCCGCGCCACTGCAACTTCATCTGCCGCGACGGCAAGCTGTTCGTCCGCGACGAGGGCTCGGTCAACGGCATCTTCGTCCGCATCATCCGCCCGCAGCAGGTCGGGACCGGCAGCTTCCTGCTCGTCGGAGAGCAGCTCCTCAAGATCGAGGTCCCCGCGCCCGAGCAGCCGCCGCTCCCCGACTCGGAGGGCACCTATTTCTATGCATCCCCGAAGCGCCCGAGCCGGATCATCCTGACGCAGATCCTCGCGGGTGGTCAGGCAGGCCTGGTCTTCCGCGCCCGTGACGAGGTCGTCTCCGTCGGGCGCGAGAGCAACGACATCAACTTCCCCGATGATCCCTTCATCTCGGGGCGCCACGCGACCGTGCAGGCCATCGACACCCCCGACGGCTCCCGGCTGGTGGTCACCGACCTTGGCAGCAAGAACGGCACCTTCCTGCGAGTCGCCGACGAGTCACCGTTGCTGCACGGCGACTACGTGTTCATTGGGCAGCAGCTGCTGCGTGTCGAGATCACCTGATGAACGTCTGTCAATCCTGCGGCAAGCACAACCAGCCCAACCACCGCTTCTGCGCTGGCTGCGGCGCCGAGATCGGCGTCAGCGCGCACCCGGCCGAGCAGGCCGACAGCGCCGCGATTCAGGCGATCGAGTGGCCCAACACGGGTGAGCTGCGGGTCCTCGACCTGCAAGCCTCGTCGCTGCGCCTCTGTCCGAGCTGCGGCTCCACCGTCCCGGCCGAGTTCCAGTTCTGCGGTCAGTGCGGCCTGCGCGTCCCCGCTGGCGCGGCGCCCGTCGGCACTTCATCGCAGGTGACCTCGGCACGGCTCATCCTGCTGCGCCCCGATGGCTCGGAGAGCGGCTCGCATTCGCTGCACGAGGGGGAGAACATCCTCGGGCGAGCGGCCGGCCCCACCTTCGCCGCCGACGGGTACCTCTCGCCGCGGCACGCGATCATCGTCGTCAACGCAGCGGGGGTGGTGGTGCGCGACCTCGGCAGCCTCAACGGCACCTTCCTCCGGATCGTCGGCGAAGAGCGGATCGAGGACGGCGACGTGTTCCGCATCGGCCAGGAGCTGCTGCGCTTCGAGCAGATCCGCCCCCCAGAGCCGCTGCCCGATGGCACGCAGATCATGGGCTCGCCCAACCCCGGCTACTGGGGCCGCGTCTCCATCGTCGTCGGACAGAACCAGGAGGGCAGCGCCTTCCCGATCGGCGGCGACGGCGTGCAGCTCGGCCGCGAGCGCGGCGACATCATCTTCCCGGAGGACGGCTACGTCTCGGGGGCGCACGCGCAGGTCACGATGCGCGGCGACAGCTTCTTCTTGACCGACCTCAACTCGTCGAACGGGACGTTCTTGCGGCTGCGGCACGATCGGCTGCTGATGTCCGGCAGCCTGCTGCTGCTCGGGCAGCAGCTCTTCCGCCTCGTCTACTGACCTCTCGAGGGCGTCACGTCTGCGACGGACGGCGCCGGGCCGCCCCGCGGAGGGCGCGCTGACGAGCGGCTACTTCTTCTCTTCCTCTTTCTTGTCGCCCATCTTGTTGAGCGTCTTGTCGAAGACGGCGCGCTGCGAGCCCGCCGCGTCGAGGTAGCGCCAGGCGTTCTTGAGCAGGAAGGCGCGACCGTCGTCGAACACGACCGTCACGTCGACCGCCGCGTTCTTGTCGCCAGCCGGGGTCGTGACCTTGAGCTTGGTGGGCGACTCGACGACGACGTTGGTCGCGTCGCGCTTGCCGAACCGCACCTGGACGCCGCGACCGAGCGGGAAGTTCGCGCCACGAATGGCAACCTCTTCGCCTCCCATGTACGTCCCCTGGCCGGGCTCGAGCTCGCTGACCTTGAGCTCACTCGAGCAACCAGCGACGAGCGCCGCGACCGGGACCGACATCAACAGACCGAGACTTGAGGACTTGCGCATGCAGGGACACTACTTTTGAGCGGATGGTGTTGCAAGTTGCTTGACCCGCAGCGGCGCGCCGAAAATGCTGGGGCATGGTCGAATCGCGCTACGCGGATCTGGTGGGTCGCCGCAGCCCACCGCGCCAGTACGACGTCGAGCGCGGGCACGTCGCCCGCTTCTGCGAGGCGCTCGGGATCAGCGACGCGATCTACCTCGACGAGGACGCGGCGCGCGCCGCCGGCCACCCGAACATCGTCGCCCCACCGACGTTCGCCGTTGCTCTCCGCCCACACGATCCGCGGCAAGGCGCGGCGATCGACTGGACCAAGCTCCTGCACGCCGAGCAGGAGCTGACGTTCACCCGCCCGCTCTACGTCGGCGATCGGCTGAGCGTCGTCGGCGAGATCGAGTCTGCGACGGTCAAAGAGGGGCGCTCGGGGACGATGGATCTGTTGACCGTGCGCACCGAGGCCACCGACGCGGCGGGCAGGTTGGTGTTCACGGCTCGCTCGACGGCGGCGATCCGGCGATGAGCGCCTCGCCGCTGCCCGAGGAGAAGCACGGTCCCGTCACGACGCGTCAGCTCGTGCAGTACGCGGGTGCCTCGGGCGACTGGAACGAGCTCCACTACGATCTTCCGTTCGCGCAGGCGGCCGGCTTTCCGTCGGTCGTGGTGCACGGGATGCTCTCGATGGGAGTGGTCGGGGCCTACGTGGCACGGCACGCCGGCGGCCCCGCCGGGCTGCGCCGCTTGAAGGTCCGCTTCCGCGGCGTCACCCTCGTCGGTGACACGCTGACCCTGACCGGCCAGCGGGAGGGCGCGCGCGTGCACGTCCAGGTGACGCGCGGCGACGGTGCGGTGGTCTTGGAGTGCGAGGCAGAGGTCGCCCCCTGAAGAGGGGAGCGCGCTAGATGAGGTCCTTGCGCTGGAAGGCGCGCCGCATCTTGGCGAGCGCCTGCTCCTGGAGCTGACGGATCCGCTCGCGCGACAGCCGGTACTTCTCGCCGATCTCCTTGAGGGTCTGCTCCTCGTCGTTTCCGAGACCAAAGCGCTGGCGCAGGATGTCGGCCTCGATCGGCCGGAGCTGCTCGAGCTGCACCCGCACCTCGTCGGTCAGCACCTGCCCGACCAGGCGATCGGTGGGCGCCTCCTCGCTCGCGTCGGGGTCGACGATGAGATCGATGAAGCGGCGTCCGTCCTCATCGTTGACCGGCCGGTCGAGCGACAGCGCCTCGTCGACGAGGAAGGTGCGCATCTTGTCGAGCTTGGCGGTCGGGATCCCCGACGCCTGCCCGAGCTCCTCGGAGGTCGGCTGGCGTCCGAGCTGCGTCGACAGATCGCGGCGCAACTTGGCGAGGCGGTGGAAGGTGTCGATCATGTGCACCGGCAGCCGCACCGCGCGCCCCTTGTCGGCGAGCGCCCGCGAGATGGCGTGCCGGATCCACCACGACGCGTAGGTCGAGAAGCGGAATCCGCGGCGGTAGTCGTAGCGCTCGACCG
Organism: uncultured Polyangiaceae bacterium; assembly: GCA_964585665.1. Lineage (GTDB taxonomy): Bacteria > Myxococcota_A > Polyangia > Palsa-1104 > Palsa-1104 > CAZPEY01. The sequence goes on from CAZPEY010000041.1 coordinate 21,950, forward strand.
CCTTCATCAGGCCGATATTGCCCTCCTGGATGAGGTCGGGCAGCGGCATGCGCCCGTAGTTGAAGCGCCGCGCGATCGACACCACGAGGCGGAGGTTCGCCTTGACGAACTGGTTCTTCGCTTCGCGCAGGCGGGCATCGAGGCGGACGATGTCGTCACGCAGCGTCCGCAGCTCGACCGAGCGCGGCGTCTTGTGGAGCCGCACGGTGAGCGCCTCGCGGACGAGCGTCGTCCCGCGATCGAGCGCCAGCTTGTCGATATCGATGGCGCGGAGCTGCCGCGCCCACTTCTCGAGCGTCTTGGGCAGCTGCTTGTTGACCTTCTTCTTGACCGCCTGCCCAAGCGCCTTCTCGAGCGCCATGAGGTCGCGGTGCGCATCGGGGAGCAGCTCGCGCGCCCCCTCCATCACCGCGGCGTGCCCAGGCGCATAGCGCAGCAGCAGCGACCACAGCGCCAGCTCGAGCTCCTCGATCTGGCGAGCCGAGTCGAACTCTTCCTGCGGGCGCAGCACGGACAGCCGCGCCATCTCGCGGAAGTACATCGACAGGAAGTTGGCGTTGTCCTCGCCGGCGACCTTCTTGGCCTGCTTCTGGAGCTGCTCGAGATCGCTCTCGTTCAGCTCCTCCGGCTCGGCCGTGATGTCTTCCGGCGACGGACCGTCCTCGTTGGCCGCTCCACCCGGTGCCGCAGGGGCCAGGATCGGGTGAGGAGTATCGACGGCGACGCGTGCCTGCTTGACCACCCGCGGGGCGACCAGGCGCGCTGGCGCTGCGACCTTCTTAGCTGCGATCTTGACCGTGTTCATAGTGTCCCTTCTGGCTAGTGATACGTGCGAGGCGCGTCGAAAATTCCTCGATCGCCGCAGTGCGCCACATAGCAAAAACCTAAGGTCGGCCAGCGCAACCGCAAGGCACACATGTGGTCTTTCGACGGAGAAGGGCGGGACTGACGAGTTCTACGGACTTGGCGGGCGCTTCTCTGCGATCACCAGCAGCGACCGCGAGTCAGCACCGAAGAAGTGGCCGCGCATCGCGATCTGCCCTGAGACCTCGATCACCTTGAAACCGCAGTGGTGCAGGAGCTTGCCGATCTCGTGCAGCGAGTAGGCGCGGATCGAGATCTCCTGATCGAGCTGCCGGCCGTCTTCGAACACCACGGTGCGCTGCACCGAGAGGCGCGACGCGAAGTAGTTGAAGTCGACCTCTTCGAGGACCATGCAGCCGTCGCCCTCCCACCACACGCGCGTCGGCAGCTCGCGCACCAGGTAGTCGCGGTTGGGCAGATCGAGGAGCAGGCGGCCGCCTGGCTTGAGCGCCTTGGCGATCGACGACAGCAGGTGGCGGTTGGCGTCATCGTCGAAGTAGCCGAAGGTGGCGCCGAGCGCGTACGCCGCGTCGAACTCGCTATCGAAGGTCATCTCGCGCATGTCGCCGTGCACGAAGTTGACGCTCACCCCGAGGCGACGCGCCGACTCCGCGGCGCGGATGAGCAGCGGCAGCGACATGTCGAAGCCGGTCACCGAGTAGCCGCGGCGGGTCAGCTCGATGGCGTGCTGGCCTGGGCCGCAGCCGAGGTCGAGCAGCGATTCGTCGCTGCGCCGGGTGATCGCCGCGGCCACGAAGTCGACCTCGTGCTCGAGCTGCTCGGCGGTTCGCCGTGGCAGCGTGCGCAAGAAGTCATCGTCGAAGACTTCCTCGAACCACTGCTTCTCACGCCGGCGACGGCGCGGCGGCGGGCGCGCCTCGGCCGTCATCGCCGATGGCGCGGGAGGAGGCGGCGGCGCGGCCGTCGGGGCGGGAGGAGGAGGAGGGGCGGCC
>CAZPEY010000042.1:0-7848 GCA_964585665.1 uncultured Polyangiaceae bacterium
CGATCCGCCCGAGGACCTGAGGAGCACCGGGAGGGACACCCTGCCGCCCCGGCGCGTAGAGGTCCGCCGTCCCCGCGCCCCTCGCCCGAGCACACCCGCCCGCGTACCGCCGCCCCGCAGACTGCCCCGGCGGCGCCCACGGCGCCCCCTCTTGCCCCCCGGCGTCGCCAGGGTTAGGTTCCGCGGCCGATGGCCGTTCCCTTCTCAGTCGATTCCGCGCTGCCGCTCCTCGCCTCTGTCTACCTGCGCGACGCGTGGCGCGACGCCAGCATCCTCGAGCTCTTCGCCACCTCGCCAGCGCTCTCCGATCGTCTCGTCGAGGAGGGCGCGCGCCGCGTGCTCTCCGTCGGAGGCGCGCTCACGTCGGGGCGCTCGGACAAGGCCGAGCGCTGGAACGCTGAGCCGCTCTCGGTGCTCGAGCGCATCGGGCCCGAGCGATTCGCCGTCGTGCTCGCGCTCGGCGTCTCTGCGCCACTCCTCGGACGCACCGTCGCCCTGGCCAAGCGCCTGCTCCACCCCGATGGACTCTTCATCACCGCGGTGCGCTCGTCGGACCGCGCCCCGGTCAAGAGCGACTCGGCCATCTCGTACTACAAGCTCGTCGACGAGCTCGAGCCCCACTTCGGGACGGTGCAGATGATCGGCTTGGCGCCCTTCGTCGGCGCGACGCTCGCCGAGTACGGCAACCCCGATGCGACCCCGATCCTCGACGGGACGCTGGTGCCCAAGGGCGAGCGCGTCGAGTGGTACGTCGCCGTCGCTGGCAACCACGCCAAGGTGCCGCGCGGCTTCCAGCTCGTGCAGAGCAAGGCGCCGACGCCGGAGCCTGTCGCCAAGGGCGAGCCCAAGCAGGAAGTCAAGAAGGTTGACGATTCGGAGTCGCGCAAGCGCCTGTCCGAGCTCGAGCAGAAGAACGCCGAGCTCAAGCGCCGGGTCGACGACCTGCAGCAGAAGGAGAAGGCCGCCACCAGCAACGTCGCACAGCTCGTCGCCGAGCTCGAGAAGACCCGCGCCGCCGCGCGCCACGGCGCGAGCAGCGAAGAGCAGCGCCTCAAGGATCGGATCGCCGAGCTCGAGCGGCGCGTCGAAGGGACCCCGGCCCGCCCCGAAGAGCTCGGCGAGGTCGCGGCGCTGCGCCAGCAGCTCGAGGAGCTGCGCAACCAGCGCCGCACCGTCGAGGTCGAGCGCGACGAGAAGGCCGACGAGTGTCGGCGCCTGCAGGAGAAGGTGGCGCGCCTCGAGGCCGCGCTCGACAGCGCGCAGCGCGCCCCGCTCGGGCAGGGCGGCGACGAGCGCGTGCAGCAGCTCGAGATCGAGAACCAGAAGCTGCGTGAGCGCGAGGAGCAGGCGCGCTCCGAGGCGTGGAAGCACCTCAAGGCGCGTAGCGAGGCCGAGGCCCAGGCGGCCGAGGTTCGCGAGGACACGGTCCGCAAACTCAAGGATGCGCGCAAGCTCGGCTCGATCGAGCTGACGCGAGCGATGGAGGAGGCGACCAAGAAGTCGGTGGCGCTCAAGGAGGAGCTCGCCCAGGTCCTCGCCGAGAACAAGGAGCTCAAGAGGAGCCTCGCTGCGGCGAGCAGCCAGATCGGCGCCAGCGAAGCGCCGCGCGGCAACCCTGCCGCCGAGGCCGCCCTGGCCGCGGCCGAGCGTCGCATCGAGACCCTGCTCGGCACCGTGCGCGACCTCGAGCGGGACGTCGACGCCGCCGAGCAGCGCCTCGCCGAGGAGCGGCAGCGCACCGCCGCGCCGACCGACGACAGCGCGCTGCTCGAGGCGCTCGGGCGGGTCGCCGAGCTGCAGGCCGAGCTGGCACGCAAGGATCTTCAGCTCGAACGCGCAGCGCAGGCCGCCGCCCACGAGCGCGCGCGCGCCGAGCGCATGATCGCGGACGAACGCCGCGCGCTCTCGCTGCGCAACGAGGCCAAGGCCCGCGCCGCCGACGCCGAGGCCCGCGCGCAGCAGCTCATGGCGCAGGTCACGGCGCTCGAGGGCGCGCTCGCCGAGGCCCGCGAAGGCCACGGCGCGCACGACAGCGAATCGTCGTAGCGGACTGGTCGTACTTGCTCACTGTCGACCGAGCGCCGCTGAGCGAGGAAGCCCGCTAGCGAGAAGCGGCGAGGGCGCAGGCAGGCCGCCTGTAACCGAGGCGCGACGAAGCCAGCGGGCGCCGCAGCCAGCGACGCGACCGAGACAAGGGAGCAAGTAGCACTACGCGGTCAGCGCCCGGGCGATGCGCTCGGGGGTCGCGGGGATGCTGTTCATCGTCACGCCCGCCTGATACAGGGCGTTGACGACGGCGGCTGCCGGTCCATCGATCGGACACTCGCCGACGCCCTTGGCCCCCTGCGGGCCGTGCGAGTAGGGGTTCTCCAGCATCACGACGTGGAGCTCGGGGGAGTCGAGCGTCGTCGGGATGATGTAGTTGGTGAGGTTGGCGTTCTGCATCTTGCCGTCCTTCATGACGACATCCTCGTGCAGCGCCCAACCGATCGCCTGCAGCGTGCCACCCTCGATCTGTCCCTCGGCGAGGCGCGGGTGGATGGCGCGGCCGATGTCGATCGCCGCGACACAGTGGGTGGCGCGAGCCGCGTAGGTCAGCGGGTCGATCTCGAGGTCGACGATGTTGCACCCCCACGCATACGCGCCGTAGGCATCGCCGCGATACGCCTCGTCATCCCACTTCATCTCGGGCGGTCGCTGGTACTGCTCCTCGACGATGAGCGGCCCCTGGGCGAGGCGCCTCTTGGCGAGCTTCTCGAACTCCTTGGGCGTCTTGAAGTCGCCGAGCTCCTTCTTCATGCGCTGCGCAGCGCGCTCCAGGATCTTGCCCACGATCATGCAAGTCCGCGACGCCACGGTCGGCCCCGAGTCAGGCACCTCGGCGGTGTCGGGGTCCATCGTCTCGATGCGATCGTAGGGTAGGCCCAGCCCATCGGCGACGATCTGCGCCAACATGGTGCGCGTCCCTTGGCCGATCTCCGTCGAGGAGACCAAGATCCGCGCGCCGCGCGGCTGGAGCTCGAGCGCGGCGCGGGCCTGCAGCCGGACCTCGCCAGCGCCCGTGAAGCCCGAGCCGTGCAGGAACATGGCGACGCCGGTGCCGCGCAGCATCGGCCGCTCGTCTCGCCGCTTGCCGGCGGATCGCTTGGCTTTCTTGTGCACTGCAGCATGGCGCGCCAGCGCCGCGTCGAGCGCCTCCTTGGCCGAGACGCTCTCGCGCAGGACCTGCCCCGTCGCAGTCGAGTCACCAACGGCCAGCAGGTTGCGCCGCCGCAGCTCGACCGGATCGATGCCGAGCTTCTGGGCGATCCGATCGAGGTGCACTTCGACGGCGAAGATCGACTGCGGCGCGCCGAAGCCGCGGAAGGCGCCGTTGGGCGGCGTGTTCGTCTGGTAGACGCGCCCGCGGATACGGACATGCGGCACACGATAGGGCCCGGCGGCGTGGATCGACCCGCGCGACAGCACCACCGGGCTCAGCGTCACGTAGGCGCCGCCGTCGAGGCGAAAGTCGATGTCCATGGCGACGATCGTCCCGTCGCGCCGCACCGCCGTCCGGTGGTGGGTCCACGCCGGGTGGCGCTTGGTCGTCGCGATGAGGTCCTCGTGGCGGTCGTAGATCATCTTGACCGGCTGGCCAGACTTCTTGGCGAGCAGCGCCGCGTGCGCCGAGAGGATCGACGGGTAGTCCTCCTTGCCGCCGAAGCCGCCGCCAGTCGTCGTCTGCACGACGCGCACCTGGTTGTGGCTGGCCGCGAACGCCTTGCACAGCGCCTTCTCGACGTAGTACGGGCACTGCATCGACCCGAGGACGTGCGCAAGGAGCGCGCCCTCAGGGGGCATCGCGATCACGCCGTGGGTCTCGATGTAGAGCTGCTCCTGCGCGCCGGTGGTGTAGGTGCCCTCGACGACGAGGTCGGCGTCGCGGAAGGCTTGATCGAGCTCGGCCGCCGCGCCCTTGTGGATGCCGATCTCCTTGAGCACGACGGTCGCTGCGTCGAGCGTCAGCGTCGGCCGCTCCGCCTCGTAGATCACCTTCACGGCGCGCAGCCCCTGCTCGAGCCGCAGCCGATCCGCGTGCGCCAACAGCGCGATCGCCTCGGCCTGGTGGTTCACCCGATCGACCGCGAGCAGCGGCTGATCTTCCTCGATCAGCGCGACGACGTTCTTGCCCGGGATGTCGCGGTGGTCGACGTAGGTGAAGCCCGTCCAGTCGAACGACGGATCCCGCTCGACCGAGACGATCTTCCCCTTCGGGATCGTCGAACGAATCGTGCCGCCGAAGATCATCCCGGGGACGGTGAGATCATCGATGTAGGTCGCGGTGCCGAGGACCTTGTCGACGCCCTCTTTGCGACGCACGTTCTTACCGACGCTGTGCTTGGCCATCGCCGCGTTTTATCGCGAGCCGGGCGCCGTCGTAAAGCCAGACCTGCGCTTTACCTCCGTCGAGCAAACGGGTAAGACAATCAGATGTCCGCCGACAGCCAGAACGAAGTCGCGGTGGTCGTCAACCTGCGCGCGCGCCGCGGCAGCGAGGCGATCGCTCGTCGCTGCGAGGCGCTCCTGCCGGGGGCGCGCGTGCTCGCCTCCCGCTCGATGGACGACACGCTGTCCTTCGCCCGCCGCCTCCATGAGTCGCCGGTCGACCTGGTCGTCGCCGCCGGCGGCGACGGCACCGCGGCGGCGCTGCTCAACGCGTTTCGCCGGGCGACGCCCGCCGGGCGAAAGGTGACGCTGCTGCCGACCGGCAGCGAGCGGGCCGCGCTCGGCGTCGTGCCACTCGGCACCGGCAACGGCTGGGCGCGGGCCACGGGGGCGCCGCGCTGGCGCAAGGCGATCCGCCGCCTCGGCGAGTTCCTGCAGGCCAACCGACCGATCCCGATCTGGCGCTTCGATCTGCTCGACATCGAGGACTTCGTCGCGCCGTTCGCCGGCACCGGCTGGGACGCCGAGATCATCGACGACTTCCACGCGCAGAAGTCCGGCTGGGGTCTGCTCCCACACAAGGCGCGTACCGGTCTGTTTGGCTATCTGCACGGAGTCGCGACCCGCACCATCCCGCGCCATATGCGTATGGCGGCGCCCGAGGTCGAGCTCGTCAACACCGGCGACGACGCCTTCACCATCGATGACGACGGCCGCATGGTCAAGCTCCTCGGCGGGGAGCACGGCAAGGTCCTCTACCGCGGGCCGTTCTCCGTCTGCGCGGCAGGCACCACGCCCGAGTGGGGCTTCGGCTTCCGGGCCTTTCCGTTCGCCGGGCTGGTGCCGCGCCGCTTCTGCATGCGCATCTACAAGGGCAAGGCCCTCGAGGCGGCGTTCCGCGCCCCGCAGCTCTGGGTGGGCCAGCACCCGATGCGCAACATGCACACCTGGATGCTGACGAGCTGCCGCGCCAGCTTCTCGCGCCCGGTGCCGTTCCAGGTCGCCGGCGATCGCATCGGCATGCGCGACACCGTCGAGTACAAGCTGGCCAGCGAGCAGGTCAACATGCTCGACTGGTCCCACCTCCGCGCCGGCTCGCTCGACGACGCCGCATAACGCGAGCCTTCTCGAATCGCGCACGATGTGAGCGTGCCTACCGCTTTCGCCGACGCTGCAGGTGAGGTGAGAGCTGTGGTATCGTGAACCAGCTTGCGTCGCCTTTCGCTGCTCGCTGCGCTCGGATTGCTCTCCTGCGTGGAGTCGCCGACGACGTTGCTCATCGAGATCGGCGTCGCGGCCGGCGATACGCCACCGGCGTCCCTGCTGGTCAGCGTCTACGATCGCTTCGGCCCGCTCACCCCTCGCGATGAGCGTATCAAGAAGCCCCCGCCCGGCAGGCTCGTCATCGATCAACTACCGGCGCTCGCCCAGCCGATCCGGATCGCGGTGCGCGGCGGCTCGGGCGCGGGCATGCGCTACGGTGCGCTCGAGGTCTCGACCAAGCCGGGACAGCAGGTCAAGGCGACCCTGACCCTCGTCGCGGCAATGGCCGACGGCGACGGCGATTTCGTCCCGGATGTGATCGACAACTGCCCGATCGTCCCCAACCCGGATCAGGAGAACGAGCGGGGCCAGGGTCCGGGCAACGCCTGTTTCGAGGCGCCCGCCGATGCGGGCGTCGACGCGGCGGAAGGCGATCTGTCGACCACGCCCCCCGAAGATCTCCTCGATCCGAACGCGGATCTCGTGCCGCCGCCGCCCGATCTCCTGCCGCCGGCCGATCTGTGGGGCATCGACGCACCACCGCCCGATCTGAAGCCGGTGACCGACCTCAAGCCCGCTGCCGATCTCAAGCCCGCCGCGAGCGATCTGGCGAGCGGCACGCCCGCCTCGAAGTGTCCCAACGCCAACTACATCTGGTGCGAGGGCTTCGAGTCGGGCGCGGTGCCGGGCGGCAACTGGTTCGTCGCCACCGACGCGGGCTCGATCACGGTGAGCAACACGCGATCCTATCGCGGCCAGTACGCGATGAAGATCCACAACGACGCGGCGATCCCGACGATCGCCCGGATGGAGAACGACGCCCTCTTGTCGAGCACCACGACGGGCTTCTACGCCCGGTTCTACCTGTATCGGGAAGACACGGCGCTTCAGTACGGCGCATTTGCCGAGGCCCTGCCGGGCAGCGGGGCGCCCGGATTCCAGGCCGGGCTCGCCGACACCGGCAAAGTGACCATGCTCACCTACGGTCCGAACCAGGGCGACGCGACCTCGACGGGAACCAACCTCATCCCGGCCAACCAGTGGGTGTGCGTCGAGTGGCAGGTGAGCTACGGCGCGACGACCGCCGGCTTCATGCAGCTCTGGGTCAACGACACCGCGGTGCTCGACTTCTCGGGGCTGAACATCCCCAAGGTCGACCAGTTCTTCTTCGGCTACGGCAGCACCTGGGAGGGCAAGGCCTCGAACCTCTGGTTCGACGAGCTGGTCGTCGACGACCAGCGCATCGGCTGCGCCAACTGAGAGGCGTAGTCGGCCCGCGCCGGCTGTGTTAAGTGTCCACCTTCGCATGGGCTACCTGCTCCTCGCCGTCGCCGCGGCCGGGCTGATCCGCTTCTCGCTGGTGTGGAACTTCGTCACCGACGACGCGTTCATCTCGTTCGTCTACGCGCGCAACCTGGTCGAGCACGGCGAGCTGGTGTTCAACCTCGGGGAGCGCGTCGAGGGCTACACCAACTTCCTGTGGACGCTGCTCATTGCCGCGGGGCTGCGCGTCGGCCTGGCGGCCGAGGACACGTCGCGCGTGATGGGCACCGCCGCGGCGATCGGCACGATGCTCGTCGCCGCGACGGTGATGCGACGCCTGCGGGCGAGCCTCGCCGACGGAGCGACGCAGCGACTCGTCGCCTGGGACGCGCTGCCGGCGCTGCTCCTGGCGGCGGTCCCAGGCTACGCCTGCTGGTCCTCGGGAGGCCTCGAGACGCAGCTCTTCACCCTGCTGGTGACGGGCGGGGTGGCCCTCTACCTGCGGGAGAGCGCCGAGGACGCGCCGCTGCGCGCCTCCGCCATCGCCTTCGGCCTCGCGGCGCTGACCCGTCCCGAGGGCGTGCTGGTGTTCGCGGTGACCGCCGCCCACCGCGGTGGGGCGCTCTTGCTGCAGCGCAAGAAGAACCTCGGTGGAGCGCTCGTCCGCGACCTCGCCTGGGGCGCGCTGTTCGCCGCCTTCGTCGTGCCGCACTTCCTGTGGCGCAAGCACTACTACGGCTACTGGCTGCCCAACACCTTCTACATCAAGTCCTCGGGGGGCGCCGGCACCTGGCAGCAGGGCGCGTACTACCTCTGGTCAGCGACCAAGCAGTTCCACCTCTGGGCGCCGCTCGGCCTCGGGATCGCCGGCCTGCTGGTGCGCCGCTCGCGCGC
>CAZPEY010000042.1:7948-23318 GCA_964585665.1 uncultured Polyangiaceae bacterium
GTGACGCGCGCCTCGCTCACCATCGGCGCCGATCGCGGCATCGACACGCCCGGCTTTCTCCGCTGGTACACCGCGGACCGCGCGGTCATCGGCAAGTGGTTCGGGCAGCACCGTCAACCCGACGACTTCATGGCCGTTGGCGGCGCGGGCGCGCAGGTCTACTACGCCAAGATGGGCGCGCTCGACTGCTTCGGCCTCTCGGATGCGTACATCGCGCACGAGGTCAAGGCCGTCTCCAACCGTCCCGGCCACCAGAAGTACGCGCCGCTCGAGTACCAGCTGAAGCGCAAGCCGACGATCATCACCTCGAAATACTACCGCATCCAGGGCACGCCGTACCAACCGACGCGCGCCGAGGCCGAGGAGTGGAAGCAGCGCGGCTACCACTACGTCTCCGTCGAGATGCCGGGCTTGTCGTCGCGCTACTACAGCTTCTTGAAGCGCCTCGACCGCGCGCTCGGACCGCTGCCTGCCGTGCCGAACGAGCCGGAGCACCCCTGATGGCCGCGACGGGATCCGCGGCGCGCGTCGAGCTTCGCCTGCGGGGCATCACCCGCAGCCACGTCCTCGTGACGTTCGCGGCCGCTGCGCCGATGGTCAACATTCTTTACCAATGGCAGCAGCGCGGCGCGCAGCTGGCGCTGGCGTGGTGGATGTGGGCTGGCTGCGCGGTCGTGCTCGCCCTGCCTTGGGCGGCGCGCGGCCTGGTGCGCGCGCTGCACCGTCCGGCGATGGACGAGCACGGCGTGTTCCTCGGGGAGCGCGCCATCCCGTTCGCGAAGATCGACGAGGTGGTGATCGGCCGCAAGGGGCGACGCCGCTATCTGTTCTTGCGGCGCGGCAAGCAGGAAGAGATCTGCCTCCTCCTCGAAGACCCGTACGCCGGCAAGCTCACGCCGCTGCTGCCGCTGGCCGAGCGCCTGCTCGCCCGCCTGCCCGAGGATCTGGTGGTGCGGCGCCTCGTCGACGAGGCGCGCGGCGAAGCGCCTACTTCTTCAGGGTGATCTCGAGCTCCTGATAGAGGTGGATCGCCGAGCGGATGGCGCTGCCGAAGTCGCCGAGGTGCAGGCTCTCGTTCTCCGAGTGCGCGTTGGTGTACGGATCCTCGACGCCGATGAGCAGCGCCGGCACGCCGCCGAGCTCGCGCGCGAACGGCTCGACGAACGGGATCGACCCGCCGCAGCCCATCGTCACCGCCGGCTTGCCGTAGCCCTTCTCGAGGGCGCGCAGCGCCGCGGCGAACGCCGGGTGTCCAGTGTCCGTGTACCACCAGTTGGCGATCGCCTCGGGCTTGACCGAGACCTCGACGCCCCAGGGGGCGGCCTCCTGGAAGTAGCGGACGAGCTGATCGTAGACGGCCTGCGGATCGATGTCCGGGACGATGCGGATGCCGACCCGCGCCCACGCCGACTCGTTGATGATGTTGCGCGCGTCGGCGCGTGACGACGCCGCGAAGGCGTTGACCGCCAGCGACGGCTGGCGCCACAGCATCTCGAACGGCGAGCGCCCGCCGAGCAGCGACGTACCAGGGAGCATGCCGGCCTGCTGACGAAACTCCTCGGTCGTCGTCGGGAGCGCCGCGAACATCGCGCGCTCCTCGGCGGTGAGCGGCCGGACCTTGTCGTAGAGGCCCGGCAGCGCGATCGATCCATCGTCATTGCACAGCGCGCTGATCATCTTGATGAGCGCCAGGGCCGGATCGGGCACCGGCCCGCCCCACATCCCGCTGTGGAGCGAATGGTCAAGCGACTTGACTTCTACTTCGACGCAGACCATGCCGCGCAGGACCGTCGTGATCGACGGCAGGCCGGTGTCGAAGTTGGTGGTGTCGGTGAGCACGATGGCGTCGGCCTGGAGCTCCGCCTTGTGCGCCGCGAGGAACTGCGCCAGGTGCTCCGAGCCGGTCTCCTCCTCGCCCTCGACGATGATCTTGACGTTGACCGGCAGGCGGCCCGCGGTGCGCAGCCAGGCGTCGACCGCCGTCGAGTGCACGACGATGCCCGCCTTGTCGTCGGCGGCGCCGCGCGCGAACAGGCGGCCGTCGACCTCGGTCGGCTCGAAGGGCGGCGTCTTCCACTTGCCGAGGTCACCCGCCGGCTGCACGTCGTGGTGCGCGTAGAGCAGGAGCGTCGGCGCCCCCTTGGCGTGCAGCCAATCGCCATAGACGTAGGGGTGTGCGCCCGGCACCTCGAGCAGCCGCACGTTCTCGAAGCCACGCTCGCGCAGCAAGGACGCGGTGGCCTCCGCCGAGCGACGCACCTCGCCCGGGTCGAAGCCAGCGAAGCTCACCGACGGGATGCGGATGAGCCGCTTGAGATCGTCAAGGTACTTGTCTTGGTGCTCGTGGTAGTGGGCGAGCGCGACGACGACGGGCTGAGCCGGAGTGACCATGCAGGCGTGCTATCACGACGGCGATTCGCGGCGCAACCGCGGCCGCGCGGGGGGACGACTACTCGGGGATCGTGCGCTTCTGATCCTTGGTGATCGGGTGGGTGCCCGTCACCGCCCCGGCTGCGTCGATGTCCGTGATCGTCACCTCCCCTCCGACCGCGCCAGTCGGGCTGGTGCTGCCCGCCACCAGCGTCCGCATGCCGTTCGAGAAGATCTCGGGCGAGGTGCCGAACGCGCCGGCGAGCGTCCAGGTCGCGTTGCCCGCCTGATCGAGCAGGCGCGCGCCGCTGCCGTCGACGGCGGCGATGCCGTTGTTGTCGACCGGCCAGATGTGCTTGGGCAGGATCTGCGTCAGGTCGAGCTCGCCGACGAGCTGCCCGGCCGCACCGACGGTGAGCACCTTGGTCGTCGTGCCCGTGTAGTTGAGGATGCGCAGGCTGTCGCCCGCTTGGTTGAGGAGCTGGCCGAGCTCGCCGCTGGCCGGGGTGAAGCTGAAGACCTGCTTGCCGTCGCTGCCGAACTTGAGCAGGCGCTGCGGCGGCTCGGTGGTATCGGTCGAGGCGACCACCGCCGCGACCCCGCCGTCGCCCGTGGCGCGCACGTCGCCGAACGTGTTGTGCGGCTTGCCCTGGAAGTCGCTGTCCGTCTCCGGGGTCCGATCGCCGCCGTCGGCGACGCGATAGCGGTGCACGCGCTTGTCGCTGCCGGTGCCGCCGACGAGCCAGTCGTTGTTGTCCTTCATGCGGCTCACCGCGACACCGGGCACGTCGAAGGCGTTGGTGGTCAGCCCGTCGGTGCTCACGTAGAACAGCGTCTGCAGGTTGGCGGTCGAGACGAGGAGCTGGCCGGTGCCGAGGCGCTTCATCATCGCGCGGCCGAAAGGCGGCTGCTCGGCGAGGAGCTTGGTGCGAAACTCGAGCGACCCGTCGGCTTTGTGCTTCTCGAGGTACAGATCTTCGACGACGTCGCAGCGCTTGTCGCCGCACCGCTTGTCGTAGACCTCGGCGATCGCGACCAGGAAGCTGCCGTCGGTGAGCGCGAACAGGCCGAGGGCGCGGTCGCCGTCGTACTGGCGTGGCGTGGTGTCGCAGCCGGTGGTGGTGACGAGGAGCGTGACGAGTGGCAGGGCGTAGGAAGCGATCGATCGGCGCGCCAGGTTCATGGGCGCAGGATAGCGTGCGAAGGGAGGTGCTGGCGAGCTTGCGTCGGCGCTACTTCTGGATGCGGAGCGGCTTGACGTCGCCCGACTGCGTGACCGCCGCGAGGCGACGGCCATTCGAGCGGAAGCCGGCCCAGTCGAGCAGGCCGAGCCGCTGCAGACGATACTGGACCGAGACGCCGAGGACGCCGAAGCCGTACTCGACCGAGCGCCGGAAGTTGATCGACGACGAGTCGGCCTCGTAGCGGGTCGGGCAGGTCAGCTCGCCGACCTTGAAGTTGAAGTAGAGACACTGCGCGAGCATCTGCGCGTCGAACACGAAGTCGTCCGAGTTCTCCTCGAGCGGCAGCGTCTCGAGCACCTCGCGCGAGAACGCGCGATAGCCGGTGTGGTACTCGGAGAGCTTGGCGTCGACGAGCCAGTTCTCGGTCGCGGTCAGGAAGCGGTTGGCGATGTACTTGTACATCGGCATGCCGCCGCGCAGCGCGCCACCCGAGAGGATGCGCGAGGCGAGCATCACGTCGAACTCACCGACCGAGATCGGCGACGCCATCGCCGGCACCAGCTTGGGCGTGTACTGGTAGTCGGGGTGGAGCATGACGACGACGTCGGCGCCAGTGCGCAGCGCCTCGGTGTAGCAGGTCTTCTGGTTGCCGCCGTAGCCGCGGTTGCGATCGTGCACCAGGGTGCGGAGGCCGAGCTTGCGCGCCACGTCCACCGTATCGTCCGGGCTGGCGTCGTCGACGAGGATGATGTCGTCGACCACCGAGCGATCGATCTCCTTGAGCGTCCGCTCGAGGGTGAGCGCCGCCTTGTAGGCCGGCATGACAACCGTGATCTTCTTGCCGTTCAGCATGGTGCGCGGATGAAACAAGCGGCGCCGCTCCCTGTCAAGCGTCACGCCTCCCGCGTCGGGGCCGCTTTCCCTTTACGCCGCCTCCGCTCCGCCTTATGAAGGGCGGGATGTCCCTCGATCCCAGCAAGTTCGACAAGCTCGCCGAGGCGGAGCTCAAGGCGCTCGACGCGGCGTTCGCCGAGCTCGATCCCGACGAGCTCGAGGCGGAGCCGACGCCCGGCGTGCTGACCCTCACCCTCGGGAGCGGTGAGAAGATCATCATCAACAGCCATCGCGCCGCCGGCGAGATCTGGATGGCCGCGTTCCGCACCGCCTGGCACTTCGCCCCGCACGAAGAGGGCGGCCGCTGGGTGTGGCGCACGCCAACCGCCGAGCTGCGCTCGACGCTGGCCAAGCTCCTGACCGAGAAGCTCGGCCGACCGATCTCCGTCTAGTCGATCGAGAACGGGGCGGCTACTGCAGGGTCGGGCTCGGGATCGTCCGCAGGACCGGCGCCTCGGGAGGGACCTCCGCGGCCGCCTTGGCGGCGTCGAGGAGCACCATCTGTGAGCGCACCCGCACCGGACCCGGCTGAATGAGCAGGTACGTGCCGTCGGGTTGCAGGCGCCGCGCCTTCTGATTGTCGCGCAGCGCGCCGCCGAGCACCTCCTCGAGGAGGCGGTTGCGGATCGCCAGGTCCTCGACGGGAACCATGACCTCGATGCGGCGCAGGAAGTTGCGCGGCATCCAGTCGGCCGACGACATGAACACCTCGACCCGATCGCCGACGCCGAAGGCGAAGATGCGGCTGTGCTCGAGGAAGCGATCGACGATCGAGGTGACTCGAATGCGCTCGGACGCGCCGGGCACACCCGGGCGCAGGCAGCAGACGCCGCGCACGATGAGGTCGATCTCGACCCCTGCGTTCGACGCTGCGTAGAGCGCCCGCATGACGACCGGGTCGACGAGCGAGTTCATCTTGGCGATGATGCGCGCTGGCTCGCCCCGTTGCGCCCGCTGCGCCTCGCGCTCGATGAGTCCGACGATGCGCTCTTGCAGACCGAACGGCGCGACGGTGAGCTTCTTCCACAGCGGCGGCTCGGCCCACCCGGTCAGGACGTTGAACAGCGCCGAGACGTCCTCGGCGATCGCCTCGCGGCAGGTCAGCATCGAGAGGTCGGTGTAGAGCCGCGCCGTGTTCGGGTTGTAGTTGCCGGTCCCGAGGTGGACGTAGCGGCGGATGCCGTTGCCCTCCTTGCGGACGACGAGCGCGACCTTGCAGTGCGTCTTGAGACCGATCAGGCCGTAGACGACGTGCACGCCGTTGGCTTCGAGTCGCTTGGCCCAGGCGATGTTGTTCGCCTCGTCGAAGCGCGCCTTGATCTCGACCAGCGCCGTGACCTGCTTGCCGTTGAAGGCGGCGCGCGACAGGGCGCGGACGAACGGCGAGTCGCCCGAGGTCCGGTAGAGCGTGTGCTTGATCGCCAGCACGTTCGGATCATCGGCCGCTTCCTCGACGAACCGCACCACCGGATCGAACGACTCGTACGGGTGGTGCAGCAGGATGTCGCGCTTCTGGACCTGCTCGATGATCGAGTCGGCGTCCGCGAGGATCTGCGGCACCGATGGAGACAGCGGCTCGCTGCGCAGCTCCGGCCGCGGATCGAACGACTGCAGCGCCATGAGATCGGCCGGCTGGAACGGGCTCGAGGAGCGATAGATGTCCGACTGCCCGAGCTTGAGGGCGCGCTGCAAGATCTCGGCGAGCTCGACGGGCGAGCCGGCCGCGACCTCGAGCCGCACCGCCGCGCCGCGCTCGCGTCGACGCAGCTCCTGCTCGATCGAGGACATCAGGTCCTCGGACTCTTCCTCGTCGACGAGGAGGTCCCAGTTGCGGATGACCCGGAACACGGCGAGCTGCTTGACCGTGTAGCCGGGGAAGAGATCGCCGACGTGCGCAGCGCACAGCTCCTCGAGGAGGCAGAAGGCGTGGCCCGACGACGACGGCAGACGCACGATGCGATCGAGCACGCTCGGCACCTGCACGACGGCGAGCAGCGACTCGACCGGCTGCTTGTTGCGGGCGCGGGTCCGCTTGGCGAGCTTGACGACCAGGTTGATCGACTTGTTGCGGAGCAGCGGGAACGGGTGGCCGGGGTCGATCGCCAGCGGCGTCAGTGCCGGAAACACCTGGCTGGTGAAGTGGTTGCGCGCCGCGGTGCGCTGCTCGGGCGTGAAGTTGTCGGGGCGCACCAGGTGAAACCCCGCCTGCGACAGCGAGGGCAGAAAGTCATTCCACACCTGGTCGGCGTGGGCCGTGTGCTGGTGCATCCGGTCGGTGATCGTCGCCAGCACGTCGGTGGGCGACATGCCGTCGGGGCCGTTCTCCATCACCGTCTGCTGCAAGATCTGCGTCTTGATGCCGGCGACGCGCACCATGAAGAACTCGTCGAAGTTCGAGGCAGCGATGCCGAGAAACTTGAGCCGCTCGAACACCGGCAGCGTCGGATCGAGGGCCTCCTCGAGGACGCGCTCGTTGAAGCGCATCTGCGAGAGCTCCCGGTTGATGTAGAGGCGCGGGTCGCCAAGGCTGGGCCGCGGCGCCTCCTCCGGTTCGCGCGTCGTGGGTTCTCGCGGGGGGGGAGGCTCGACGGGTAGCGGGATCGTGGTCTGCTGGATTTCTTCGGCCATCGGAAGGCTCTCTGTCTCTATCCGTCGTCGCCCAAGACCCGCGCCGACCCTCTGAGTCTAGCTCGAAACGCAGTGGCTCGCCCGCAAACCGGGATCTGCCAACGAACTCGCCAGGTTGCTCACGCGGCTCGGGACGACCAGTGGAGGCTACCCGGCGACGCTTAGCGGTTGGCCCGCGGGACGGGTGGGGTTATGTTGTCGCGTCATGAAGAAGATCCACCACAAGTTGGTCATCATCGGCTCGGGCCCAGCCGGCCTCACGGCGGCGATCTACGCGGGGCGCGCGGCGCTCCCGGCGATCGTGGTCGAGGGGCTGCAGCGCGGCGGGCCGCCCGGCGGGCAGCTCACGCAGACCACCGAGGTCGAGAACTACCCGGGCTTCCCCAAGGGGATCATGGGCCCGGACATGATGATGGCCTTCCGCGAGCAGGCCGAGCGCTTCGGGACGCAGTTTCTGTCGGGGGACGTCGAGAGCGTCGAGCTCGGGGCGAGGCCCTTCGTGCTCAAGATCGGTGGCATCGAGGACGTCGAGCTCTCCTGCGACGCGCTCATCATCGCCACGGGCGCGGTCGCCAAGTGGCTGGGCCTGCCGTCCGAAGAGGCGATGAAGGGGCACGGCGTCTCGGCGTGCGCCACCTGCGACGGCTTCTTCTTCCGCGGCAAGCACGTCGCGGTCATTGGCGGCGGTGACACGGCGATGGAAGAGGCGACATTTTTGACCAAGCACGCGTCCAAGGTGACAATCGTTCACCGCCGAGCGGAGCTGCGAGCGTCGAAGATCATGCAGGAGCGCGCCAAGAAGAACCCCAAGATCGACTGGCGACTGGGCTATGTCGTCGACGAGGTCGTGGGCGAAAAGGGCGTCGGTTGCACGGGCCTCAAGATCCGGAACACCGACTCGGGGGCCACCGAGACCCTCGACACGACCGGCATCTTCGTCGCCATCGGCCATCAGCCCAACAGCGATCTGTTCAAGGGCGCGCTGCCCACCGACGAGAGCGGCTACATCAAGCTGGCCGGCAACCCGCACGCGCAGACGGCGACCACCATCCCCGGTGTGTTCGCCTGCGGCGACGTCGTCGACCACGTCTATCGGCAGGCGGTGACGGCGGCGGGCTCGGGCTGCATGGCCGCCATCGACGCAGAACGGTTCCTCAGCCAATGACTCCGCAAGAGGCGGTCGAGCTACTCGGCAAGACGAAGTTCTTCGCGGGCTTGCCGCAGGTGTACCTGCGGCGCATCGCGGACATCGGCACGGAGGAGACGCACCCAGGCGGCGTCACCGTGTTCGAAGAGGGCCAGAAGGGCGACAAGTTCTATCTGATCCTCGACGGGGCGGTCCGCATCTCGCGCTTCGTGCCCGGCATGGGCGAAGAGGCGCTGGCGGTGCTGCGCAACGGCGCGTACTTCGGCGAGATGGCGCTCATCGACGAGTTCCCCCGCTCGGCGCACGCGATCGCGCACGAGAAGTGCCGGCTCTTCGTCATCCGCAAGGAAGACCTCGAGGATCTGCTCTTCGTCGATCGCGACCTCGCGTACGAGCTGCTGTGGAACTTCGTCCGCACGCTCTCGTCTCGCCTGCGCGAGACCAACGACAAGATGACGTTCCTCTCGGTGACCGGGAAGTTCTAGCGCCTCCGTCGGAGCTACCTCAGCCCCAGGCGAGATAGACGCCCTCGACGGTGATGTCGGCCTTCTTCGGGGCGACCTCGATCGTCTCGAGCGGCTGCTTGGCGGCGTCGGTCTGTGCGTCGATCGCGCCGAGCGCGGCCTTGATCTCGGCCTCGAGCTCGGCCTTCTGCGCCTGGAGAGCGGCGAGCTTCTGCTCGGCGAGCGCGACGTCGCCGCGCTGCTTCTGGGTACGGTTCGCGGCCTTGGCCGCCGAGCGAACGCGGCCGACGTTCGCGGCCGACGCGACCTTCTTGCCCAGGAGGGCGCCGAGGATCCCGGCGCCCATGGTGAGCGCGGTGTCGATCGTCTCGGTGCGCACCTCGCTCTGCTCGCGCACCAGCTTGGCCCGCGCCGCCTGCAGCTTGGTCTCGAGCGCGGCGAGCTTGGGGGCGTATTTTTTTTGCACTGCAGCAATCGCCGCGTCGCGCTGCTCGCGCCCCTGCAGCGCCAGGCGCGCCCGCAGCTCGTCCTCGCCCTCGCCCGGCCGCCCCGCCAGCCCGCTGCCCGGCGCGAACAGGATCTTGCAGCGACGGTGCGCGTACGCGTGCGCCTTGCAGTCCTTCTCCCACTTGGCGTAGCGCTTGGGCTGCAGCGCCGCTGCTGCGACGGGCGCGAAGGCGACGCCGTCCGGGATCTGGTCGACGATCTCGTGGTCGGCCGAGAGCTCGGCCGCCTCGTCCCAGTTGCACTCGGCAAGCCCAGTCCCGACAGCGGTGAGCAGGGTCAGCCGGCGCCACTCGTCGAGGCCGAGCTTCTTGTCGACGAAGTGCAGGCGCAGGCGCGCCGCCACGAACGGCCGCACGACGGCCTTCTGCTCGCCGGGCTGGCGGACGAAGATCTCCTTGATCTCGGCCGGCACCGGCGGCCGCACGGGCGAGGCCGCGGGCTGGGTCGGGGTCGCCGCAGCCGGCGCCGCCGTCGTCGTGGTGGGCGACGTACCAAGCGACGGCGAGGCGCTCCCCGATGCTGGGACCGGTGGCGGCGCGCTCCGCGTCGGGGCCTGGGCGCGCTGCAGGAGCTCGCGCGTCAGCGGGCCGCGCAGGTACGACATCGCCCAGCGCGAGCGCACGAGCACCGGCCCGTCGGCGTGCACGTCGTTGATCAAGAAGACGCGGCTCTCGAGGGAGGCAAGCAGGCGCTCGAGCTTGGCGCGATCGAACGACCGCCCCGCCGCCGCCGCCGCCCCCTCGAGCCCATCGAGGAGTCGCAGGCGATCGCGCTCCTGCTGCAGCCGCCCGACCATCCAGGTGCCGGCGTTGCCGAGCGCCTTGTAGTCGAGGTCGACCGGGTTCTGCGTCGCCAGCACGATGCCGAGCCCGAACGCGCGCGCCTGCTTGAGCAGCGTCAGCATCGGCCCTTTGCTGGGCGGGTTCGCGGTCGGCGGAAAGTAGCCGAAGATCTCGTCCATGTAGACGAGGGCGCGCAGCGACGAGGTGCCGCTCTGCTGGCGCATCCACGCGACGACCTCGCCGAGCAGTGTCGCGACGAAGAACATCCGCTGCTCGTCGGACAGATGGGCGATCGACAGCACCGAGAGGCGCGGCTTGCCGCCCTGGCCAAACAGCAGCTTGCCGACGTCGAGCGGCTCGCCCTCCGCCCAGGTCTTGTAGAGCGGCGACGCGTAGAGGGCGTTGAGCTGCAGCGCCAGCGCCCCGCGATCCTTGCTCGGGAAGAAGCTCTCGAGATCGAGCACGCCGACCCGATCGACCGGCGGTCGCTGGACGAGCGGGATGAGGCGTGGAAGGTCAAGATCCTTGCCCTTTTGCCACTCGGCCTCGACGATCGCCGAGAGCAGGATGTGCTCGCGGCTGCGCATCGGATCGGCGTCGACGCCCAGGAGGCCGAGCAGCGACGCGACCGCGCCGCCGATGCGCTCGCGCAGCAGCTCCGCGTCGTTCCGCAGCGACTCGGGAGGCGCGGCGAGCGGCCGCAGCACCGCGAGCTGGACGCCCGCAGTCGAGCCCGGCGTGTAGACGGTCACCGTCGCGGCGCTGCGCAAGCGCGCGATGCGCTCGCCGGACTGGTCCCACTCGGCCAGGCCCTTCTGCCAGCGCGCCGCGGTCTTCTCGGCCAGAGCCTCGACGGTGACGCCGCTGCGCGCCGCCTCGTCCGGATCGACGAACGGCGCGAAGTCGCTCGCCGCGAGGTTCGGAAAGGTGAGCAGCAGGTTGGACAGATCGCCCTTCGGATCGATGGCGATCGCCGGGATGCCGTCGATCGCCGCCTCTTCGAGGAGCGAGACGGCCAGGCCGGTCTTGCCCGAGCCAGTCATCCCGAGGATCACGCCGTGCGTGAGCAGATGGCGCGAGTCGAGGAGGTACGGCTCGGCGCTGGTCTGCAGCGTCGTCGGATCGACGGGGCGGCCCAAGTAGAAGAGACCGAGCTTCTCGTACGAAGACGGGGACGCAGGGGTCGAGGGGGCGGCGGTCGAGGGTTCCACGCCGCGAGGATATGCGAGTCGGCCGCAGTTACAGGCGATTTTTGAGCCGTGTGCCCCAGGCCCCTCGCGAACGGCATCCGTCCCCGTTCGCTGCGCGTCGTCGAGCGTGGGACCGGATCCGATCGCTCGTCGCCGAAGGCTATCGATTCGAGCAACACGCGAAACAGGGTCGTTCGAGCTTGCCGTCTAAGGCGGATTCACAGGGGGCAACCGTTGCGCTGGCCGGAATCGTCGATCACGAAACGACGGAGACGCCGCACACAACCGGAGCCCAAGCTCGGGCATCGACTCCAACGCTTCCCCCAACCGCACGCATGACCTCCTTCGAGATCACGGCATCGTGATCCTGCGGCGACGGGGAGCAAGATTTCGCGGCGTTGTCTGATCAGCGTTGTCCGCACCGGATCCAGCTACTGCCCTGGGTTAGTAGAATCAGGGCCCAGGATCCCGCACGAAGCGCTCTACTCCCCTCGCAGGATCGTGGCTGACTTGCCCACGACGATGTATTTCGAGTCGCCAAGTCCGCAGACCGCGTTGAGGTCAGTGCTAACGTTGCTCGTCTCGGTCTTCATCGAGCCGTTGAAGAAGTGCAAGATCGCGCCTGCCCCTCCGACGATCAGGACATCATCCTTCGAGCGAGCGAAGACTCCCGCAAGGTTTGTCGGCCCCGACGCAACGGTGACAGGATCCCAGGTTCCCCCACTATCGTTGGTCTTGTAGACGTACGGCGTGGTTCCGGCGTTGCCCACGATCCAGAGGTTGAGCTCATCGACGCCTGAGATGTCCGAGATCGTGGCGCCGTCAGGTAGTGCCTTCTTGCCGAGCCATGTCGTTCCACCGTCGAGGCTCTTGTAGACGTACTGCCCGACGGTAACGAATGGCGTCCCGTCTGGAGCGACGTACACATTCGAGACGTCATTGCTTCCAGACGGAGTGTTCTGAGCTGGCCACGTCACGCCAGCGTTCGTGCTGCGAATGACCAATCCAGCCTTGCCCACGGCGAAGAGTTTCGACCCGCCATGAATCGCCGTCAGTTCGTTGCTCTGGGACGTGTAAACGGCCGTGAACGTCGTCTTGTTGGTGCTCTTGTAGACCTTCGCGTAGCTCATGCCCCCGAGCAAGACGCCGGCGATGTAGACCTCTGCGGAGGAGACAGCGCGAACCGAAAACGGACTAGCGCTGGTGTCAGGCATCGTGATCGGATTCCAGTTGGTTCCGCTGTCGATAGAGATGCCCACGACTGCGGGCATGCCCGTGATCCAGACATCGGTTCCAGAGGAGCTGCACGAGAGAAACGATCCCGTGAGCGTCGTCGTCTGCTGGGTCCAAACCAGCGCCTTGTAGACCATGTCGACGCTGCTGAGATCAGTCGAGGACGTCATGTCGTCACTCGTCGTCGAAAGGTCCGTCGAGCTGAGGTCCGTGGCAGCAGACATATCCTCGGACACGCCGGCGATGTCAGAGCCAATCGCAAGATCACCTGCGTCGCTACCACCAGACGTCATGTCGACTCCTGCGCCTGACCCAAGCGCTAGGAGAGAACAAGTCTTCGATGCCGTCATCGAACCTTTGAGAAAAGCCGCTGCCTCCGCCGGCAGCTTCATCGAGATCGCGACGAGCTTTCCTTCCGGGTATCCCGCTGGGAATTTCACTTCGATCGTTCCGGTTGAGTGTTGGATGGTGGCCGGAGTTGTCTTCACTTCGCCATCGACCTCGACGCCAACGTCGACCGTCAGGGGCACGGAAACCCCGCTTGGAAGCTCGAACGAGACGAGAAAAGTACCAGGGCGACACGGCCCTGAACCTCGACACGCAGAACCGCCCAGCAGCAAAGCTACCAGCAGGGGGACGACCCTAGTTCCCATCGATCGTGCCCTCCGTCGGAGACGGATAGTGTTTTCCACCGCTCAGTCCCACGCCCAACCCCACGCCTAGCCCGACCACCACCACCACCCCCGCGCCAACCACGCCCCAGACCCAAGGACGCATTCGCTTCGGGGACTTCGTCTCCGCTTGGGACGAGGCAACAAGCGTCGAGGCCGAGGAGGACGAATCCTGTTGGGGCTCGCGTTTCTTCGCAGTCTCGCGGCCGGCCGCCTCCTTGGCAGCAGCATCGATGGCGGCAACCAATGACTTGACGTTCTCGCGCTGCTCGTCGGTCATCGTCGCTTCGCGCAAGAACGACATGAACGACTTTCTGGCATCGGCAAACCGCTCAAGCTGGCGCTCACACTGCCCGATGTTGAAGAGGAGCGCTGGCTCTCCGGTTAGCAGGTAGACGGCTTTGAACTCTTCCAGGGCCTTTTCATAGTCTCGAAGGTTGTACAGCTTCGAGCCTGCTTCGAAGCGCTGTCGAGCCCGCGCGCGAGACGCCTCGTCAAGCTTCCCTGCGTAGGCGAGACTGGCCATCAGAAGTACGGCAACCAGAGTGAAAGTACAGGCAACGAATCGTCTAGTAGCGCTCAACATCGTCCTCATCAACCCATCCCTGAGCCTCGTTTGACTTCCCGAATTGTCGCGCACACGGCGGGTGGACGCCTAGCAGGAAAGACTCATCGAAGAAGTCTTCGGTGGCCCACTTGGATTTCGCTTTCGTCAAGCCTCTCCGGTCACGTACGGGATGATTGCAGCTGTGTCGGAGTCCGCGACGAACCTGCGCAGAGCATGAGAGCAGTCAGGGTGCGTTGTAGACCTTCGCGAGACGGTTCTTGACGCGGTTACCCCATTCAGTTGCGACGATCGTCATGCCACTCGGGAGGCTGCCGCACTGCTGCTGTACCGTCCCTTGCTCTTCGATGAGGCCGGGCGCACACGCCTGATGAAAGGACCACGCGAGCCAGGGAACGTTGAGCGCCTCAGCTCGCTTCATGAGATCATCACACTCGTCGAGTGTCATGACGAGTCCGGCGCCGACATCAGCAGGGCCGAACTCACCGATGATCACGGGGATTGTCTGGCTCGGTGTCTCGAATCGATCGTCGAACAGATCTGCGTGGTCGTAAACGTGTGTCTCGTAGGCCACGTTCGCGCCGCCACCTGCCGAGATCGGATTCGCGACGTAGTAGTCGAGCACACGAGCCCATGAGCGCGTGCCTTGCACGGTAACGAGATGGTGCGGTACGCCCAGTTGTGCCTCCTTGTCTCGGATCGTTTGCACTGCCTGATTCATCAGATCCCAAACGTCATTGTCGAGCATGCCGTCGTAGTTCTCCTCGGGTTCGTTGCTGACTCCGAAGAGGACGTGAGGCTTGTCGCCGAGGGCCTCAACGAGCTTCTCGAGCTCCATGCGTGTCTGCGCCGTTGGCCACCCCATCGCATCGAGCGACGGATCGTTCCAGATCGAAACGAGCACGTAGACTCCAGGCTTCGTGCCGATGTAGTCGACCGTTTCCACGATGTCGGCGAGGTAGTCAGCATCGTCGAGCACCGTCTTCCACTGCGAATCGATCCGGTAGGGGTTTTGAGGGTCTTCGCCTCGATTCGCGTAGCTCTCGAGGGTGAGGCGGATGAAGTTCGCATGCCAGTCGTCGACAAGCGCATCGATGCGATGCTTCAGCTCAGGCACTGACGGGGCGATCGTCGTGCAGCGATTACACGACCGCGTGTCCTGGAGATCCGCACCGCGCGCCTGAAATGGCATGTTGTTGGCGTGAAGGATCTGGTTGCCGCTCGTGTGCAGCCACGCGCTGTTGGTGTCGGTTAGGTCCGGTGTGGTCGCCATGTCGGCGCTCGCACTGGTTCCCGCAAGGTCGGTTGGGAAGAGATCTGCCGAACTCGATGTTTCAGCCAGGTCCTCTTCAGGACCGGCGTGCTCACTGCGCTCGCAGGCAGCGAACACCAGGAAGAACACGACGAACGGAATTCGCATGCTTCATAGTCGCACGGGCTCGCCGCTCTTGGGAACGTTCGGGTACGTACGGGATCGCATCGCTTGCAACAACCGATCGTGGCAGCCTACGGTCTTCCTTTTTGACGCCGACGAAGACGAAGCTGAGGCGGCGCGGTCGACGGCGAAGCCGATGCGGCTGCCGCCTTCGGGGCGGCGCGCCGCGAAGACGACGCCGCCGTGCGCTTCTGCAATGCGCCGCACCAGCGACAGACCGAGGCCCACCGACGACGAGGCGGGCGCATGCTCGGGCGCGCGGGCGTGGCTTCAGTCGCCAGCGCAGATTGGCAGTAGCTA
>CAZPEY010000043.1:0-23133 GCA_964585665.1 uncultured Polyangiaceae bacterium
CCCCGGCACGCTGGCCCTCCGCCGTCCCCGCGCCCACCAAACGAGCACGCCCACGGTTCGCGGTTCGCCGCTCGCCTGCGGCAATTCTTCGCACCCGCACCGCTTGACGCCGCCGCCGCCTCGGCTCATGCATCTCGGCAGATGCCCGCCGACTCCCCGGTCTCTTTGCCCTGGTTGATCCGCCTCCGCTGGATGGCGGTCGCGGGGCAGGTGCTAGCGATCGCCATGGCGCGCTTCGCCTTCGACCAGCGACTCGCCTACGAGGCGCTCGCGGCCATCGTGCTGCTCACCGCGCTCAGCAACGTCGCCCTGGTGCTCGCCGATCGGCGGGGGCTGCTGCCTTGGCCATCGACGACGTTGATGGGCCTGGCGCTCACCGTCGACACCCTGCTGCTCACAGGCCTGCTGGCCGCCGCCGGCGGGGCGATGAACCCGTTCATCGTCCTCTACCTCGTCCACATCACCCTCTCCGCGCTCATGCTGGAGACGCGCTGGACCTCGCTCATCGCGACGCTGGCGGTGGCCGGCTTTGGCCTCCTGTTCCTGGTCCCGATCGACC
This sequence comes from uncultured Polyangiaceae bacterium, assembly GCA_964585665.1. Lineage (GTDB taxonomy): Bacteria > Myxococcota_A > Polyangia > Palsa-1104 > Palsa-1104 > CAZPEY01. The sequence continues at coordinate 560 of CAZPEY010000043.1, forward strand.
CGCACGCCCACCACCGCCCCGAGGGGCTGCGGCTGCACCTTCAGGGCATGTGGATCGCGTTCGTCCTAGCGACGACGCTCACCGCCTTCTTCGTCCACCGGATCGTGCGCGCCGTCGCCGAGCAGCGCGAGCAACTCGCACAGCTGCGCGAAACCGCAGCTCGCAACGCGCGACTCGCTGCAATCACCACGCTGGCGGCCGGCGCCGCGCACGAGCTCGGGAGCCCACTCGGGACGATCGCCGTCGCTGCGCACGAGGCGCGCCGGGCCGCAGCGAGCAGCCCCGAGGCGGAAACTCTCTCCGACGATCTGACGCTCATCGAAGAGGAGGTCGAGCGCTGTCGCGCCATCCTCGGACAGCTCTCCTCGAGCGCCGCGGACGAAAGGGAGCAGGACGCGGTGCTCTCGACGACCGCGCTCGGCGAGGCCTTGCTCGCCACGCTCGACGAGGGACAGCGAGCGCGGGTGCGCCTGCGGGCCGATGGGCACCCGCTCCGCTTGCCCACGCACCAGACGGCGCGCGTCGTCTCCTCCCTCGTGCGCAACGCGATCGATGCCAGCCCGCCCGACGCACCGGTGCTCGTCGAGCTCCGGGCGAGCCCGTCGCACAGCGAGTTCTCCGTCGAGGATCGCGGCGCCGGCATGAGCGACGCGGTGCTGGCGCGCGCGGGCGAGCCGTTCTTCACCACCAAGCAGCCGGGGCGCGGCATGGGGCTCGGCCTGTTCCTGGCCCGGGCGTTCGCCGAGAGCCGCGGCGGCGGGCTCGAGCTGTCGTCGGTCCCCGGCAAGGGCACCACGGCCCGCCTGCGCATCCCGCGCACCATCGAGGAGCACCCATGATCTCCATCTTGCTGGTCGATGACGACGAGCGGCTGCGCGAGCGCCTCGCCAAGGCGCTGGCCCAGCGAGGGTTCGAGGTCCTGACCGCCAGCGGCCACGCCGAGGCGCTCGCCATCGCCCGCAGCCGCGCGGCCGCCCGCGCCACCGACCGCGCGATCGACCGCGCCATCGTCGATCTGCGCATGCCCGGCCTGGGCGGGCTCGACGTCGTGCGCGACCTGCGCGCCCTCCTCCCCAGCCTCGAGGTCGTCGTCGTGACCGGCTACGGCAGCATCGCCACCGCGGTCGAGGCCATGCGCCTCGGCGCGCGCGACTACCTGACCAAGCCAGCGCACGCCGATCGCATCCTCGCGGCCTTCGACAGCGACAGCGACGAGGGGGGCGAGGAGGGACCGCCCCCCTCGGAGCCCACCTACGAGGTCCCCTCGCTGGCCCGCGTCGAGTGGGAGCACATCGAGCGAGTGCTCCGCGAGTGCAACGGCAACATCTCCAAGACGGCACGCGTGCTCGGCATGCACCGCCGGACGCTGCAGTACAAGCTCGCCAAGTTCCCGGTCTCTCGCTAGCCAGCCCAGGCCCCGCAGAATCCTGAGGCTGGCCGCTCGATCGGCCGGCCACCGTCGCTGCTAGCCACCTCGCGGGGTCGCTAACCTCGCGGGATCACGAGCCTCGCCCTCGGCACGCGGCTTGGTAGTGCCGGCGATCGGATGAGGAGACTACCGATGAAGAAGATTCTGACCGCGTTTGTGGCGGCGTCTGCCGCCTGTCTCGCCGTCGCCTGCGGGCCGGCCGACGAGGCTGAGGGAAATGGACCTGACGAGATCGCGCTCGACGCCGACGGCAAGGCCGACGTCACCCTGGGCGGCCTCAAGGTGCAGAAGCTCGCCGGACCGCTGCACTACGGCGACAGCCTGGTCGCCACCGTCGAGAAGGCCGGCTCGCCCGGCTGGTACAACCGCTACAAGATCGGCTACACCATGCGCGCCAAGAAGAACGCGCCGGTGACGATCTCGGTGTTCGGCGAGAACGGCCAGAAGGCCGACACCATCGTCTGGATCTACCGCCAGAACAGCCAGGGCAAGTTCACCTACGTGACCTCGCGCGACACGATGTACTCGTCGGAGAAGTTCACGTGGAAGGCGCCGCAGGACGCGATCTACCTCGTCGTTTCGTCGGCCAAGAAGCAGCAGAACATCGTCACCAGCCTCGGCTGCGGCACGGGCGCGGACACCTCGGCCTGTGACCTCACCTGCAACGTGATCCGGCTCTACAAGCCGGTCTGCGGCGTCGACGAGCACACCTACTCGAACTCGGTCGCCGCGGCCTGCTACGCGATCCCGGTCGCGTTCGAGGGGCGCTGCCCGGCGGCGGAGGGCGAGTACTGCGACCTCCAGGGCAAGTGCAAGGATGGCCTCTACTGCCAGGCGGATCCGAGCCAGGTGTGCAGCCCGGCCGGCACCTGCGCCAAGAAGCCCGAGGTCTGCATCCTCGTCTACAAGCCCGTCTGCGGCTGCGACGGCGTGACCTACGGCAACTCGTGCAGCGCGGCCGGCGCGGGCGCCAACATCGCCTCGCCGGGCGCCTGCCCGTGCACCGGCCCGGTCGACTACGCGCCGGACGCGAGCGAGGTCGTCGACTCGTGGTGGAGCTTCGGTGGCAGCTACCCGGTCGAGTACACGCTCGGCAGCGACGGCAAGTTCACGAAGGCCGAGTACATCTCGCCCTGCCCCGCAGGCGCGGTGTGCGTGTGGTCGGGCATCAAGTACACCTCGGGCAGCTACAAGCTCGTCGACGCCATGCTGGCGCTCTACAACCAGGGCAACACCAGCGCGACGCCCGACGCCAAGCTGCAGGTCAAGCGCGACTGCGACTACAGCCTCGTGCTGCGCGACGGCGACGGCGTCGACTACTACCGCGGTCCGGCGTGCGACAAGCGCCCGGCGGGCACCTGCGACTTCGGCGGCCTCTGCGAGATCAAGGCCCAGGGCTGCGAGCACGCCTGCGAGACCGACGACGCGGGCAACGTCTTCTGCCACCCCTGCGACCCGATCGCCGTCTGCGTCCCCAAGGCGTAAGCCGACTCCCCCCTCCCGCTACAGCAACGGTGTCGGGGCTGCCGTGATGTGCAGCTCCCGACACAACCTCCCGACCAGATCGTCGTAAATCTCCTTGAGGTGCTGATCGTCGCGCAGCTCGACGAACAGCCGCCCGCCCGCCGTCGAGCCGTGGCCGCCGGCCGCGCCCTGCGTGCCGACGATGCGGCGGATCACGCCGCCCGCCGCGGCGTTCTGCACGTCGGTGCGGATCGACAGGAAGACCTCGCCGTCGTGGCGACCGACGCACAGCACCCAGCGGCAGCGATCGTACGCGAGCATGAGGTCGGCGACCTCGGCGACGAGGTCGGGGTACTCGCAGGTGCCCAGGTTGATCGCCAGCAGGTCGCCCCACGACACCGCGTTGCGAATGGCGCGGTCGACGGCGACCCAGTGCTCGCGCCCGAGCTTGGGGTGCGCGATGGCAAAGAGCTTCTCGTGATCGGCCAGCGCCATCACGTCGAGGTAGGCCTGCTTCTCCTCGGGACCGGCCTCGCGGCCGAGGTCGCGGGTCTCGGCCTTGAGCGCGTAGAGGAACGCCGTCGCGAGGCGCGGCTCGATCGCGAGCTTGAGCTGGCGGAGGTAGCCGTAGACGATGGTCGCCGTCGCGCCGAGATCGGGCCGGATGTCCTGCCACGGCGTCGGCGGCGTCGTCGCCCGCAGCGGATGATGATCGACGACGATCTCGGGGACGCGCTCGATCGGCAGCGAGTTGTTGCCGGTGCGCGGCTGCGTGTCGCACAGGGCCACGACGGGAAAGCTCGCCCAGTCGATCTTCTCGATCGGCGTGAGCTGCATCTCGAGGAGCTGCACCATCGCGCGGTTCTCGGGTCGACCGATGATCCCGCCGTAGCCGATCACCGTCTCATAGCCGACAGAGCGAAGCATCTTCTCGATGCCGAGCGCTGCCGCCAGCGAGTCTGGGTCGGGGTTGTCGTGCGGCAAGATGAGGGCCCGCGCCGGCTGATCCCGCTCGCGGCGCCCCTCGTCTAGCGCGGCCAGCGCCGCCTCGACGTCAAAGGACATCGAAGCAGCGTATCAAATTCCCGACGGGGAACAAGCGCGAACCCTTTTGGGCGTCCGGGGCTCTCAACGGGTATGGCACACATCGCACCGTTCCCCCACCACTACACGGTCTCCCTGGCCGACGGGCTGGTCACGGCTCCGTCCCACCCGCCGATCCCCGTCGGGCCGCCGCCCCAGTTCGGCGGCACCGACACCGTGTGGAGCCCCGAGGATCTGCTCGTCGCCGCGACGCTCGAGTGCTTGTGGACGACCTTCAACGCCTATCTGCGTCACGAGGGGATCCAGGCAGACTTCTCCGGCCGGGCGACCGGTGTCCTCGACAAGGGCCCGACCGGCCCCCGCTTTACCTCGATCGATCTCGACGTCAAGCTCGTCGCGGCGACGACCGACATCGAGAAGGCGCGATCCCTGCTCCTCAAAGCCGAGAAGCACTGCATCATCTCGAACGCGCTATCCGCCCCCGTCCACCTCAACGTCTCGGTACAGGAGCACTAGGCCCCATGGATACACAGTCCCTCATCACCCTCGCAGTCGTCCTCGGTTTCATCGGCGCGATGTGGTACCTCAAGCGCCCCGACCTCGACGCCGCGACAGCGCGCAAGCTGATCGCCGATGGCGCCCGCCTCATCGACGTCCGCTCGCCCGGCGAGTACTCGTCGGGACACATCGACGGAGCCCGCAACATCCCCGTCGACCGGATCGGCAGCGCGGACCTCGGCCCCAAGGATCGACCGATCGTCGTCTACTGCGCCAGCGGCACCCGCAGCGCGATCGCCAAGCGCACGCTGAAGAGCAAGGGGTTCTCGGCCGTCTACAACCTCGGCCCGATGAGCGCCTGGCAGTAGGTATTCCGCACCCGTCACCAGGAGGTTCCCATGAGCTCCATTCTTCCCCGCAACGAGCACACCATCGAGCGCGTCATCCGCGTGCTCATCGGCCTCGCGGTGCTCAGCCTATACTTCGTCGGGCCGAGGACGGCGTGGGGCCTGGTCGGGCTGCTACCGCTGATCACTGGGGCGATCGGCAGCTGCCCCGTCTACACGCTGTTCGGCATCTCGACCTGCCCGACGCGTGACAAGAAAGCCGCGACCGAGGCGTAGCACGAACTGCTAGGGCCACCGTCGGGAAGCCGGCCGTGGCCCGCGGTCGTGAAGTACGGATTCTATTGGGGGAGCTTGTCGAGGACGCGCAGGAGCTTGCCCTGCACTTCTTCGGCGATGGGGCGGAGGGCGGGGTTGTGCGCGGCGACGGTCTGCATCGGGTCGATCGCGAGCACCGTCGCCTGGCCATCGTCGCCTTCGTAGACCACGACGTTGCAGGGCAGCATGATGCCCACGTCGAGCTCCGACGAAAGCGCGCGGTGGGCGAGGTGCGGGTTGCACGCGCCGAGGATCTTGTACCGCCGGAACTCGGCGCCGATCTTCTGCTGCAGCGTCTCCTTGACGTCGATCTGCGTCAGGACGCCGAAGCCCTCGGTCTTGAGCGCGTCCGGGATCGCCGCGAGCGCCGCTTCGTAGCCGACCGTCAGGTGGCGCTTGAGGCCGCTCACTGGGCACCGCTCTGCGCGGCCTGCTTGTCGGCCTCCGCCTGTTCATCGGCCTTCTGGGCCGCGGCGATCTCGGCGCGGACCTTGTCCATGTCGAGCTCACGCACCTTGCCGATCACCGTCTCGAGCGCGGCCGGCGGCAGCGCGCCGGGCTGGCCGAACAGCAGGATGCCGTCGCGGAAGATCATGAGCGTCGGGATCGATCGGATGCCGAAGGCCGCCGCCTAGCCCTGCTGCGCCTCGGTGTCGATCTTGCCTAACACGATGTCTGCGTGCTTGTTCGAAGCGGCCTCGAACGTCGGCGCGAACGCCCGGCACGGGCCACACCAGGCTGCCCACCAATCGAGCACGACGATGCCCTTCTCGACGGTGCTATCGAAGTTTTGCTCGGTTACTTCCACGGTAGCCATGATGGTCTCCTTCCGGTCGAGCCGGTGTCGGGTGCGTCTTTGCTGTGCCCCTGGCAGCGCTGCTGGGGTGGGACGTGGCCGAGCACCTGCTCGACGTGCATCCCGCACCCCGCGAACGTGGGCTTACCACAGATCGGACAATCAATTGGTCTGCACATGAAGAATAAGAGCCATGCTCCTGCAAAAGGATTCGGGGGGAGTCGCCATCGAGCGCGAGTCACACTACCTTGTCGACATGAGCAGCGGAACCGCCCAGCTTTCGGATGACCAGCTGTTGCAGCGCGCCCGCACTGGTGACCGCGCCGCGATCGAGGAGCTGCTCGAGCGCCACGAGGCGCAGATCTATCGCTTCGGTCTGCGCATGTGTGGCGACGAGGAGTCAGCCAAGGAGGTGTTGCAGGAGACGCTGCTGGCGGCGTTCCGGCACCTGCCGGGCTTTCGACAGGACGCCGCGCTCTCGACGTGGCTCTATCAGATCGCGCGATCTTTCTGCATCAAGGAGCGCCGGCACGATCGCCCCACGACCTCGCTCGACGATCACGCGCAGGGCCTGGCCGACGAACGAGAGGGACCGGATCGGCAGACCCACGCCCGTCAGATCGGCGCTGCGCTGGCCAGCGCGATCTCTGCCCTGCCCACGCAGGCCCGCGAGGTCCTCGTGCTGCGCGACGTCGAGGGGCTCTCGGCCGAGGAGGCGGCCAAGGTCGTCGGCATCGAGGTCGGCGCGCTCAAGAGTCGGCTGCACCGCGCTCGACTCGACATGCGCGAGCACCTGATCGCGCTGCTCGGCGAGGCCGACTCGGTCAGCGGCGCCCCACCCTGCCCTGAGCTGCAGGGCCGCCTGTCCGAGTACACGGCGAGCGACATCGACCAGGCGACCTGCGCCGCGATCGAGGCACACCTGCAAGAGTGCCCGCGCTGCAAGACAGCCTGCGACTCGCTGCGACGCTCCGTCTCGCTGTGTCGCCAGATCCCGGGCGACTCGGTGCCCAAGGCCGTGCGCGCAGCGGTTCGCCACGCGCTGCACGAGGCGCTCGCGACGACGGGCGGCTCCCCGACCTCGAGCTAGGCAAGTCGGAGCGCGCCCTTGGCGCGGGTTGAGCGCTGTAGGGTCAGCTCGAGGGGATGACCCCGAGCTCCCGCGCCAGCTCGAGGATGCCGCGCTGCGGCTCCGCGGCGACGTAGCGCTGGCGCCACTCACCGTCGGAGAGGCCGGCCGCCTTGCGCTCGACGAGCGCAGCGGCGCGGCGCGCTGAGTCGACCGCCGCCCCGACCGCTCCCGCCGCGCGCGCCACCTGCGCGTGCCAGTAGAGCACCTCCTCGGGGCTGTCGACGTTGCGCCCTCCCTCGATGAGCTGGAGCGCGCGCGTCGCGCACTTGAGCGCCTCCTGCGGGCGGCGCAGCGCCAGCTCGGCGAGCGCCTCGGCGCCGAGGCCGTACGCCTCGCCGTTGGCGATCGACGACTCCGCGGCCAGCCGACTCGCCGAGCGCGCCAGCTCGCGCGCTCCCTCGGGCGCCCTGCCGCACCACAAGCGACAGAGCGCCTGATAGACGAGCGCGCGCACCTCTTGATAGCGGTTGCGCGTCTGCGCGGCGTACTCGAGGCCGCGCTCGAGATCGGCGGCGGCCGCCTCCCAGTCGTGCTTGCGCAGCGCGACCTGGGCGCGCGAGATCAGGGCATCGGCGAGGCCGGCGACGTCCCCCAGGCTCTCCTGCAAGAGGATCGCCTTGTCGAGGTACTTCTGGCCGCGCTCCCAGTCCCCGAGCTCGGTGCAGGTCTGCCCGAGGTTGGCGAGGCGGATGCCGACACCGAGGCGATCGCCCAGATCCTGCGCGAGCTTGAGGGAGCGCTTGTAGTGGAGGAGCGCCTCCTCGTAGCGACCGAGCCCGACGGCGACCCAGCCCATGTTGTTGAGCGTCGCGGCCTCGAGCCGACGCTGGCCGAGCGCGCGATGGATCTCGAGCGCCTCGGTGAACGCCGGCGCTGCCTCGAGGAGACGGCCGGTGTGGAGCAGGATCAGGCCGAGAACCGAGAGGGCGTGGGCGCGCAGCGTCGTGGTCTCCGGGCGCTCGTCCTTGGGCAGGACTTGCAGCGCGCGAGCGGCACGCTCCTCGGCCTCCTGGTTCTTGCCGATGCTCGAGAGCAGCATCGCCTCGATGCGCAGCGCCTCGGACTCGGCGAGCGGCTCACCGACGTCGCGCGCCAGCTTCAGCGCGCGGTCGATCTCGCGGCGCGCCGCCGGATACTTGCCAGTCTCGAGGTGCATCTGCGCGGCGCGCGCGTGCGCCTCCGATTCTCGACGGCGGTCGGCGAGCGCCACGGCCATCTTCTGCATGGCCTGGCTCTCGCGCTGCTGCCCGGCGCGATCGCCCGCCCCGCGCAGGAGGAGCTCGCGCTCGCTGTGCACGAGGTAGCGCTCCTCGTACGCGTCGAGCGGCAACAGCTCGAGCGCCCGATCGAGCAGGCGCAGCGCCTCGGTGCCGTCGGCGGCGGCGCGGGCGAACGCCGCCGCCGCCAGCAGCGACTGCCCCGCGGCGAGGCCGTCGCCCGCGGCCGCCAGGTGCTCGGCGAGCTGCGCATCGTCGACGCCGCGCCGGAACTGCGCCGAGCGCTGCATCCGATCGGCGGCGACCGAGTGGAGCAGCGCGCGGGCGTCCGGCCCGAGCCCCGCGTACGCGACCTCCTTGGTGATCAAGTTGCGAAACTCGAACCGGGTCGGGCCGCGCTCATCGACGCCGTCGGCTGCCGGCACGAGCAGGCCGCGGCCCACCAGGCGCTCGAGCTCGTTCCGCCGATCGCCGTCGCAGAGCACCGCGATGTCTTCGATCGAGAAGGCACGCCCCCACAGCGCGGCGCGGCGGATCACGTCGCGCTCCTCGACGGGGAGGCGGTCGATGCGCGAGCCGATGAGCGCGCCGAGCGAGCTCGGGATCGCGATCTGCTCGTCACGCCGCTGCCAGACGAGCTTGGAGTGCGGATCGCTCGGGTCGACCCGTCCGAGCACGCCGCGCTCGACCAGAGACTCGAGCTGCTCCTCGATGTAGAAGGGATTTCCTCCGGTGTGCTCGAGGAGGCGCGGCGCGAGCTGCAGCGCATCCGACTTCTGCGCGAACCGATCGAGGACCAGCTCCTCGCGCGCCTTCGGATCGAGCTCACCGACGAGGATCTTGTGCAGCCGCGACGATCGCTTGAGCGATCCGGTCCGCTCGTCCTCGCGCGCGGTCAACACGACCATCACCGGGCTCGCCACCGGATCGCGGATGAGCGCGGTGAGGATCTCGAACGACGCGTCGTCGACCCAGTGGTAGTCCTCGAGCACGATGAGCAGCAGTCGGTGCCCTGCGATGCGGCGCTCGATCTCGCGCATCGCGACGTGCAGCCGCCGCCGCCGCTCCGCCGGCTCGAGCTCCTCTTGCTGCGGCGCGAGCTGCTGAGCGAGCAGCCGCAGCAGTGCGTCGCTGGTGAGCGTCGCCTCGGGCTCGTCGGAGCGGAACAGCTTGTTGACCGCGCCGAGGACGCGCCGGCGCACCTCGCGGGGGTCGGTGTCATCGGCGACACCGAGCGCGTCGCGGAGCAGATCGGCGACCAGCGAGTACGGCGTGTCGCGCCGACCCTGCCGCGCCCGCGCGTGCGCCACCAGGTGCTGCTCAGGGTCGAGGGAGCGTCGGAAGGCGTCGACGAGCGTCCGCTTGCCGACCCCGATCTCTCCGAGCAGCACGACGTGGTGAGCCCGCCCGCTCTGCACCGTCGCGTCGCAGATCTGGCGCAGCTCGGCGAGCTCGCGCTCACGGCCGAACAGGCGCGCCGGCACCCGATCCCCGCCGAGCGCGCCGCGTGGTCGCGCGCCGGTGAGGCGATAGGTCTTGGCCTGGCCGAGCACGCTGCCGTCGCTGGCCTCGCCGATCGCGACGGCACCCAGCTCTTCGAAGCGGAACTCGCTGCGCGCCGCGCGATAGAGTCGATCGCTGACCAGGATCTCGCCGTCGATGGCCTCGCTCGCGAGGCGGTTGGCGAGCTGCAGCGCGCTCGACTGCACCTCGTAGTCGTACGGTCGCGCCGTCGAGCCCGGCGCCGGCGTCGCGCCACGCGCGATCAGGCAGGTGCCCATGGCGATGCCGACCGCGATGCGCAGCGGCGGATCGAGCTTCTGGGACAAGGCGGCGATCTCGTCGAGCAGCGTCAGCCCCAAGCGGATCCCGCGCAGCGCCTCGTCCTCCTTGCCGAGCGGCACTCCGAGCAGCAGCACCGCCCCGCGCTCGTCGAGCCGCTCGACGTGCGCCTCGAAGCGCTGCGCCGTCTCCCCGATGCGGCGTTGCAGCGCCTCGGCCAGCCGATCCGCCTCGTCGCTGCCGGCGCCGCCCTGCCGACGGAGGGCGCTCGTCCCCGAGACGTTGACGGAGACGAGGACGATTTGCCGCTGCTCACCGACCGGCAGGAGCTGCGACTCGGCGAGGCCGCGCGACGGCTCCTCTTTGGGTGGCGGCTCGACGAGCGCGCGCGTCTCTTTCGGGATGACGCGCGCGATGAACGCGGCGAGCGACCCCGAGTCGTAGATCTGCCCCTCGCGCGCCGAGACCTGGACGAAGAAGAGGCCGAGCGCGCGCTGCAGATCGCGGGCGGTCGAGAAGCGGTTCTCGGGCCGTCGCTGCAAGCAGCGCATCACGATCTCCTCGAGCTCCTCGGGGATCGTCGGATCGATGGCGCGCGGGCGCACCACGTTGACGGCGCGGATGGCGTCGAGCGCCTGCTTGCCCTTGTAGTGCCCGAACAGCGTCCGCGCACAGATCAGCTCCCAGAGCAGCACGCCCGTCGAGAAGATGTCAGCACGCGGATCGACCGGTTCGCCGGACGCCTGCTCGGGCGACATGTACGCGAACTTGCCCTTGACCACGCCCTCGTCCTCGCGCGCGTGGCGGGAGCGCGCGATGCCGAAGTCAACGATCTTGACCGATCCGTCGAACGAGATGAGCACGTTCTGCGGCGAGATGTCGCGGTGCACGATGTTGAGCGGCTCGCCGTACTCGTCGGTCTTGCGGTGCGCGTAGTCGAGGCCCTTGCTGATCTGCTGGACGATGTAGGCGACGAGCCCGATTGGCACGCGCTCGCCGAGCGCCGCCGCCCCGTTCATCAGGCGCAGCAGGTCGACCCCCTCGACGTACTCCATCGCGATGTAGAAGGTCTGGTCGATGTGGCCGTAGCCGAACGTCTGCACCACGTTCGGGTGATTGAGGTTCACCGCGACGCGCGCTTCGTCCTCGAACATCTGGCGAAACTGGCTGTCCTGCGCGAGCGAACGATGAATCTGCTTGATGACCAGGATCTTGTTGAGGCCCTGGACGAGCGGCTCGCGCGCGAGATGGACCTCGGCCATGCCTCCCGAGCCGAGGCGCCGAATGAGCTGATATTTACCGAACTGGTCCACGCAGAGGGTCGAGTGAGCGTAGCACGACGTTCACTTCAAGAAATCGGACTGAAACACGAAGGCGAGCGCGATGAGCGGCAGCCCCGCGCTGACGTCGGCTCCAGTGCGGAAGCGATGGTGGACGTGCCACTGCGCGATCAAGATCAGGCTCGGGCGGTTGAAGCGCGCCAGGCCCTTGTCGAAGAAGGTGTAGGCGAGGATCGGTCCGAGGCGGTGGATGCTGTTCTTCTCCTTGAGCGCGCCGATGCTGTCGCCCGGACCGACGTCGTCTGCGTCATAGAGCGGCATCACCAGCGAGTAGCGCAGCCCAGCGACGAAGCGGAAGCGCGTCATGTAGAGCAGGTCCCAGTCCTGCGCGAACACCCAGCCGTTGGCCGGAACCGCGACGTCGAGCTGCGGCTCGTACCAGACCCGATCGCCGTTGCGCAGGTTCATCCGCCAGTACTCGATCGAGCTGCGCACGCGCAGCGCGATCGGCCCGCCGCGCAGCGACAGCGTCGGTTCGATCATGAAGTGATAGCCCGTCGGCCCGTAGTTGGCCTTCTGATCGCGGCTGACCTTGCGCGCCGAGTCCGAGTAGTCGGCCGACGGCGACGCGTAGGACGTCGTGTAGCCGAGCACCGGGAAGAACTGCACGATCTCCATCGTGACGCGCACGTTGAGCATCGAGATCGGCTGCAGCTCGACGGCGGGGCCGACGCGCGCGTACACCGGCGAGAAGCGCGGGTTGAGCCCGAAGTAGAAGTAGTTGTCGCGGAAGAAGGCGCGCTCGCTGCCAAAGAGGCGCCGCTGCATGCCGAGGCGCTGGAAGAGCTCGAGGCCGAGCGGGTTGTAGCGGAGCGCCAGCTGCGTCGAGCCGACGAGTCGGAACGACGGGATCGGGGCCGTCGGGCCGGGCAGGCGCGGCAAGCCCCAGCGATCGCGCGGCACCGCCTCGGTCGAGACCGCCGACGGCGCGGCGGGCGCAGGCGCCGGACTGGCCGCAGGCTCCGGAGCGAGCGCAGGCGCAACCGACGGCTGGGCCGGCGCGGGCGCAGCCGACGGTGGCGAGGCCGTCGGGGGCGGAGAGGGAGCCGGCGGCTCGTCGCCGCGCGCTGCCGAGGTAATCAACATCAGGACCAACGCAGACCAACGCCTCATCGACTCTCCGGGCTGTGCAAGTAGTGCTGTAGCGTGCCGATCACCGACGCCAGGCTGGCCTCGGCCTTGAGCTTCTTGTCGCGCTCGCTGACGAAGCCGAGCTCCTTGAGCGAGCCGAGCGCGTTCTGATAGCCCTGCTTCGAGCAGGCCTCGCGACGCTTGACGTCACCGACGAAGAACAGCTTGTCGCCGCGCTCCTGCATGCGGAGCAGCAGCTCCTTCTCGCTGGTCGGCGCAGCGGTCTCGACGAGCGTCGAGGCGACGAGCCAGTACGTCTCGACGAGGTCCTGCACCAGCCCGCCCAGGAGCTGGACGCGCTCCCGCTGCTTGACCTCGATCTGGCCCTCGCTCTCGACGAGAATGCCGCCGGTGAGCAGCAGCCGCAGCGTCTGCTCGAACAGCACCGCGAACGGCTCACCGACGCGATAGGCGAACTCGAACTTGAACAGCCGTGACAGGGCCAGGGTCGCCTGCGAGAGCTGCTCCCGCGACGTGGCGCGACCTTGGGGCAGGCCCGACAGCGCCAGGCAGACCAGCGCCTCGGCGACGAAGAAGTGGATCGCGTTGTTGCGCGGGATCGCCAGGAAGGGGCGCCGCTCGTCCGGCACGACGTAGATCTCGTCGTCGCGACGCCGCCCTTGCTTGCCGGCGCTCGCGCCGCGGACGGTGACGTGCCCCTTCTTCTCGAAGAGATCGAGCGCCCGATCGATCGCGTCGATCGACAGCGACAGCGTGCCCTCGTCGTCGTCGTCCCCGTCCTCGACGAGCGCGCGCGACATCCGGCCGCCGGCGCGGCGGACCTCGTCGAACAAGAAGGCCGCGTTGCGCAACAGCTCGCTGCGCTCGACGCCGCGCTTGCCCGGCGACAGGAGCGACGCTGCGACGAGCGCCGGCGGGGTCAACGCGGTGACGCGGTTGATGCCGTAGACGACGCGATGCGAGAGGCGCTGCACCGCCAGCCGCCGCTGCGACTCCTCGGCCGGCACGACGACGCTGTCGTCGGTCTCCCAGCTGACGATGGCGCCCGCCTCGCGCAGCGCCGGCCCGAGCGGGATGGGCTCGTCGAACTGGATGTTGATCTGCCCGTACTTCGAGAGCAGCACACCCGTCGCGCCGAGGAGGCCGCGCACGTCCTCCTTCTTCTTTTCACCGCCGGCCAGCTCCTTGGCGTAGGACTTCTCCTCGATCACGTCCTCGTAGCCGATCGAGATCGGCACGATGTGCGCCGCGCGCGCGCGCTGTCCGTCGTCCTCGAGGGCCGCCTCGACGACCATGCCCATCATGCCCAGCTTGGGCGGCAGCAGCTTGCCGTTGCGCGAGCGCCCGCCTTCGATGAAGAACTCGACGTTGTGTCCCTCGCGGATGATCCGTCGCAGGTAGGCGCGAAAGACCGACGAGTAGAGCTTGTCGCCGCGAAACGTACGGCGCAGGAAGAAGGCGCCGCCCTGACGGAAGAACCAGCCGAGCGGCCAGAAGGAGAGGTTCGCGCCCGCCGCGATGTACGGCGGCACGAGGTCGTGGCGTAGGAACACGTAGGAGAGCACCAGGTAGTCGACGTGGCTCTTGTGCGACGGGACCAGGATGAGCGGCCCCGAGCGCGCCGCGGCGCGCAGGCGCTCGAGGCCCGCCTCGTCGATCTCGATGCCATCGAAGATGCGCGAGAAGATCCAGTCGAGCGCGATCTCTCCGACGGTGAATGTCCACGGCTGCGGATCAGCGGCGATCTCCTTGACCATCGCCCGGGCCCGCTTCTCGATCACGGCCGGCGCCACGCCCTCGTCCTTGGCGAGCTGCAGCCCCTCGGCGACCAGCTTGCGCGTGCGCAGCGTCTCCTGGACGATGCGGCGCGCGCTCTTGCGCGGCGGACCGAGCTGCACGCGGAGCTCGGCCTCGATGCGCCCGCCAATCTGCCAGCGCAGCCGGCGCGCCAGGGTGTCGTCCGTCGTACCTGCCGCGCGCTCGGCCTCGAGCCAGGGCCCGAGCGGCAGCGGTGCACCGACGAGGAGCTGGGCGTGGCCGCGGTTCAGGAAGAAGTTCCACGCCATGCGCAGCGAGCCCGGTGCCTCGGTATCGCCGAGCAGTCGATCGATCAGCGTCGTCGTGTGCCGCGTGGCGCGGAGCGCCGGTGAGCCCCAGACGAACGAGAACGGCACGATGACGATCGGCCGCCCGCTGCTGCCGGCGACGAGGCGGTCGAAGTACGGGAGCCGGAAGCCGCGCGGCGTGCCGCCGAGCATCGCCGGGGGCGCGCGCAGATAGAGCGCCGCCGCACCGCCGTCTGCCAGCGCCGCATCGAAGGCGACGAGTTCCTCGTCGTGGCGGGAGCCGAGCAGCGCGCCGAGCGTCCGGAAGATCTGGGACAGGGGCCGCAGGAACAGGCTCAGCCATGCGAAGGTCCACATCCCCGAGGCGAACCGCACCAGCGGCAGGTCGTTGCGCAGGCACACGAACGTCAAGTAGAGGTACTCGAGGAGGCTGACGTTGCGCCCGACGTACACCACCGTCGAGTCCTGGCTGAGGGCGCGCAGGGACTCGATGGCTGCCGCCGGCACCTCGACCCTCCCGAACAGCCGCTCGCCGAACCAGCGCAGGATCGCACCCAGCCGCGGCACCATCGCGGTCGGGTGATTGCGGAGCCGCCTCGGTACGGCTGGGGCGGTGGGCTGGCGCTTGGCCACCTTCATGGGCCGGTGACTATATACGAAATTGATGGTCCGCTGCCTTACGAGGCGTGCAGCGGCTGCACCGCAAAGCGCGGCACCGACGCCGCTTCGTGTACCGCGAGGTACAGCCGCCAAAATAATTTGTCCGTCGCGACGGGCCTGTCGGACAATCGACCGTCGTCCGTCTTTTCGCTTTGCACCAGAAAGGGAGGCGCATGCGCCCATCGAAGCTACCATCCAAGCTCTCGCTGCTCGTCCTCGCGGGTCTGTTCGTGTCGACCTTCCAGCCCGGCTGCTCGTGCAAGAAGGACAACACCAACAACGGCAACGACCTGTCCGCCTCGACGAGCGACGGCGGTGAGGATCTGTCGGTCGCCGAGGGCGATCTGTCGGGCATGATGTCGATGGCGGACCTGACCGATCCGGGCATCCCGCTCGACGCGTTCGCCGACGGCGGCATCGTGATCGTCGAGAACGACGGCGGTACGACCAGCGTCTGCTACATCACCGCGTGCGCCGGCAAGGTCTACGCGTGCGGCGACTGCAAGGACAACGATGGCGACGGCCTGTTCGACTCGCACGACCCGGACTGCCTCGGGCCGTGCCAGAACAACGAGGCCGGCTTCCAGGGCAACATCCCGGGCCAGAACAACGCGCCGTGCAAGGCCGACTGCTACTGGGACAAGGACTCGGGCGGCGGCGGCGACACGTGCTCGTGGAGCCACAAGTGCGACCCCTTCGAGCAGGGCTCGGACATGTTCCCCGGCCAGTTCGCCCCCGAGGTCGGCTGCGCCTACGACCCGAACGCCAAGGTGCCTGGCGCGACCGTGCCCAACGGGCAGAAGGACTGCGCCTACCTCAAGGACAACCAGACCACCACCTGCACCAACTCGTGCGCGCCGCTCACGCCGAACGGGTGCGACTGCTTCGGCTGCTGCGAGAACCCGCTCAACCCGGGCAAGTTCGTCTACGCGGGCTCGGTCGACTCGGCGGGCATCGGGACCTGCTCGGCCAAGGCGAGCGACCTCAACGATCCGCTGCGCTGCAAGGCCTGCACGCCGGTCGCTGGCGCCTGCTACAAGCCGTGCGGCTACTGCCAGCTCTGCTTTGGCAAGACGACGCTACCCGCCGAGTGCGTCGCGTCGATGCCTGACATGTTCGGCGTGACGCCGCCCGACATGACCGGCCAGCCGCCCGCCGACATGACCGGCCAGCCGCCGCCCGATCTCATGCCGCCCCCCGCGCAGTGCCCGCCGGATCAGCAAGCCTGCGGCCTCCCCGGCCAGCCCGAGTGCGGCACCGGCGGCTACTGCATCTCCGGCTGCTGCGTCTTCACGATTCCCTAACCCTCCCCGCCTCCCCCAATCTACGATGCCGCCACCATGGCGGCCCTGCGTGCCAACGACGTGTTCGTCCCCAATCGCTACCCGATGCACACCTACGTCGAGCGGCGTGACCTCGACGTCGAGCGCCTCCTGCGCGAGGGGCTCGAGACGCCCGGCCAGATCGTCTCCTTGTCCGGCCCGTCGAAGTCCGGCAAGACGGTGCTCGTCGAGCGGGTCGTCAGCCGCGACAAGCTGACCGTGGTCACCGGCGCGCAGATCACGACGCCCGAGTCGTTCTGGGAGCTCGTGCTCAATGAGCTCGGCGAGCCGCATTCGGCGCAAGCCAGCGACACGACCTCGCACTCCGGCGCGGCCACGGTGGGCACCAAGGGCCGCGTCGGCATCCCGCTCATCGCCGACGGCGAGGTCTCTGGGTCGGGCACACTTACGTCGGGTGGCCAGAAGGCGACCGGGATCTCGGTCGGGCGCCGCGGCATGACGCAGGTGATCGAGCTGCTCGCCGACACCGATCGCGCTCTGCTCCTCGACGACTTCCACTACATCCCGCGCGACGTCCAGGAGAAGGTCGCCAAGCAGCTCAAGGAGGCCGTGCGACAGGGAGTGCGCATCGTGACCGCGGCGGTGACTCATCGCTCGGATGACATCGTCCGCGCGCTGCCCGATCTGCGCGGCCGGGTGCTCGCCGTCGACCTGCCGTACTGGGACAAGCAGAGCCTGCTGCGCATCGCCGAGATCGGCTTCGGCAAGCTCAACTGCGTGCTCGACGCGGCCTTCCTCGACAGCATCGCCACCGAGTCGGTCGGCTCGCCGCAGCTCATGCAGGCCAACTGCCTCAACGTCTGCTTCGAGGTGCCGATCAAGGAGGCGCACAAGAAGCCGACGTCGATCCCGACGAGCCAGGAGCTGCTGCATCGGATCCTCCAGCGCACGGCGCGCACCGCCGACTACCGCACCCTGGTCGAGCTCCTCGAGTCCGGCCCCAAGGCGCGATCGGGCGATCGCAACCTGTACAAGTGGAAGAGCGGCGGCGCGGGCGACGTGTACGCCTGCCTGCTGCGCGCCCTCGCGCTCGATCCGGTCGTGCAGTCGTTCAAGTACCAGGAGCTGCTCGCGCGGCTGCAGCACCTCTGCGACGGTCCGCCGCCGCCGGGCTCGACGGTGACCACCACCTGCCAGCAGCTCGCCAAGATCGCCGAGGACCACCGCGTCGAGTCGCCGGTGCTCGAGTGGGACGAGGAGAAGAGCGTGCTCGACATCGTCGATCCGTACCTGCTCTTCTTCCTGCGCTGGGCCAAGCAGCCGTCGTGAGCGGCCGCGCATGACCGAGCTCAAGCGCGCGCTCGGACCGCTGCACCTGTGGGGCATCGCCGTCGGCCTCGTGATCTCGGGCGACTACTTCGGCTGGAACTACGGCGTCAAGGAGGCGGGCCCCGTCGGGATGGCGATCGCCACGGCGCTGGCGACGGCGCTCTTCATCCCGTTCATCTTCAGCTACACCGAGCTCGCGACGGCGATCCCGCACTCGGGCGGCCCCTTCGCCTACGCCGAGCGGGCGCTCGGCAGGTGGGGCGCGCTCGTCGCGGGCTTCGCCACCGTCGTCGAGTTCGTCTTCGCGCCGCCCGCCATCGCGCGCGCCATCGGCTCGTACATCAACTTCCGCTTTGGCCTGCCCGTGACCAGCGTGGCCATCGCGGCCTTCGTGATCTTTGGCGTCATCAACGCCCTCGGCGTGTCGCTCGCCGCGAGCTTCGAGCTCGTCATCACGCTGCTCGCCACCGGCGAGCTCTTGCTCTACTTCGGCCTCACGGGCGGGCACATCGACTGGTCGCGCTTCGCGCTGCACGGGGCGGCAAACCCGCTCCCGGCGGGCTGGTCCGGCGTGTTCGCCGCGCTCCCCTTCGGCATCTGGTTCTACCTCGGCATCGAAGGCGTCGCCATGTCCGCCGAAGAGACCAAGCACCCAGCGCGCGACATCCCGCGCGGCTACGTCGCCGGCATCCTGACGCTCGTGCTGCTCGCCACGGGCACGCTGCTCTGCACCGTCGGAGTGCTGCCGCAAGACGAGCTGGTGCGCGACGACTCGCCGCTGCCGCGGGCGCTCGCCAAGGTGCTCTCCCCGTCGCATCCGATGACGCACCTCATGGTGTACCTCGGCCTCTTCGGGCTCATCGCGTCCTTCCACGGCATCCTGATGGGCTACTCGCGCCAGATCTTCGCGCTCGGTCGGGCTGGCTATCTCCCGTCGCTGTTCGCGCGCCTGCACCCGCGCTTTCGCACCCCGGTCGCGGCGATCTTCCTGCCGGGAATCGTCGGCGCGCTGTGCGTCCTGCCCGAGCGCACCGACACCTTGATCGCGCTGTCGGGGCTCGGCGCGGTGCTCGTCTACGGGACCAGCATGGTGTCGCTGCTCGTGCTGCGTCGGCGCGAGCCGCAGCTCGAGCGCCCCTATCGCGCGCCGCTGTATCCCTGGTTCCCTGTCGCGGCGCTCGTGCTCTCCGTCCTGATCTTCGTCGCCTTCGCGGCGTCCTCACCGATGGCGCTTGGGCTGCTCGTCGGGCTGTTCGCGCTCGCGCTCGCGCACTTCCTGCTGGTGACGCGACCCAAGCTTCAGCGGACGCCGGGCACGGCCGGTCCCATCAGCCCCGCGTAGAGCTCGTAGGAGACGAGGATCATCATGTTGGCCCCCGCGAGCTTCCACAGGAACGGCCGCCAGGGCGTCTTGCCGTCGAGCGCATAGTAGATGGGGAACGACCAGACGAAGAGCGTGCCGTAGGCGACCGAGCCGAGCCACAGCGCACGACCGCGATCGGCGTACGAGAAGTACTGCTGGATCAGCGAGACATCCATGAAGAACGTCTCGGCGAACGCCATGCTGTACGAGAGCAGCGCGATGATTCCCCAGCGCGCCACCGTCGGTGCAGCCGGCCACTTTCGATCGAAGATCCCGAGGCCGATCGACATCACCGTGTAGTAGGTCGAGAAGTACGCGACCGTCAGCGGGTGCAGGAAGATCGGCACGCCGCGCGCGATCCAGGTGACGGGGAAGTGGTACTGCATGCCGAGCGAGTGGAAGAAGAACCAGCTCCCGAAGTGGTTCTGCAGCACCGACATCACGACGAGAAAGACCACCGCGCGCGCCGCGTAGGCGCTGCGCCCGAACAGCAGCGGCAGCACGACCACGCCCGCGGCGGCTCCGACGCCGAGGATCAGGTGGCCGACATCGCCCCACGCGGCAAAGGCGCGCGTGAACATCAGGTAGGCGATGACGCCGATCCAGATCGGCGAGAACGCCAGGTAGAGCAGCTCGAGGCGACGCTTGTCCGGATCCGAGTGGAGGATCACTGCAGCTTCCCGACGAGGAACGGGATCGAGCGCTCGTAGCGGTGGTTGGTGTTGCGATGCCCGCCGTCGAACTCTTCGTGGACGAGCGGCACGCCCTTGCCGTCGAGCTTGCGGGCGAGCTGCCGCATGCCGTACTGCAGGCCGTACTCGTCGTCGCGCCCCGCGTCGAGGAACAGCGCCGCGAGGCTGCGCAGGCGGTCGACCATGGCCGCGTCCTCGACCCGGCGCACCGGATCGAACGCGAGCCAGCGCTGCCACACGTCGTCGCGCAGCTTGGCCGAGCCGAGCTCGACGGGCAGGTCGAAGCCGCGCCCATAGCCATAGGGCCCGTCGTTCGGCGACCAGGCCGCGGCCGAGCAGAGGTTGCTCATCGTCTCGATCGCGATCTGGCTCTTCTGCGGCTGCGCGTCGAACCAACGCAGAAAGCCTTCGATCCCGTCGCTGCCGCCGACCTTTTCGATCTGCAGCGCGCTACGCCACAGCTCGGTTTGATAGTTGAGCTCGAAGGCGCTGTCGCCGGCGTGACAGCCGACCGCGGCGAACAGCTCGGGCCTTTCGAACGCGACATGCAGCGCGCCGAAGCCCCCCGAGGACTTCCCGACGACGGCCCGCGACTCGCGCCGCGGCCGCGTGCGAAACGTCGCGTCGGCGACCGGAATCAGCTCGTCGCACAGATACGACAGGTAGCGCCCGATCGCGGGCGAGTCGACGTACTGCGAGCCGCCGTAGCGCGTGAAGCAGTCGGGGAACAGCACGATCGCCGGCGCCATTACCCCGTCGCGGATCAGGCGGTCTAGCCGCTCCTGCAGCGGCACCACCCACGGCCCGCGCTGCAGCATGAACGGCCCTGCGCCCATGTAGCCCGAGAGCATGAGCACCAGCGGGTAGCGCGCGTCGTTGCCCGGGTCCTCGTATCCCGGCGGTAGGTAGACGCCAAGCTCACGAATCGGCGAGTCGCCGAGCGGGTTGTCGACGAGCAGCTTGCTCTCGTGCATCAGCAGGCGGACGGGCATGGGGGCCGTTCGTATCACGAAGTGCACGGCGGCTCCATTCGGCGGTAGAGTCGATCGCATGGGGTGTCCGACGGCAGCAGCGCTGCGTCGCTACGTCGCGGGAGACGGCGACGCCGGCGAGCGCCGTGCGATCGGCGAGCACGTCGAGCGCTGCGCCGCATGCGCGAGCGTCGTCCAGCAGGCCAAGGGCGTCGCGACGCGGATCGGCATCGCCAGCTCGGGTGCGTCGGCGGCGCGCTCCGTCGGGGAATCGCTGCCGTTCGCCGAGACCGGGGCGGGGGCGCCGTCGATGATCGGCAAGTATCGGATCGAGCGGGTGCTCGGGCAGGGCGGGATGGGCGCGGTCTACCTCGCCGAGAACGTCGACATCGGGCGCAAGGTGGCGCTCAAGGTGCTGCTCGCCAAGCTGGCCGGCGATTCGGACGTGGCGCGACGCTTTCAGCGCGAGGCGCGCGCCGCGGCGGCAATCGGCCACCCCGGCATCGTCGACGTGCTCGACTTCGGCCTCAGCGACGACGGCGAGCCGTTCATCGTCATGGAGCGCCTCGACGGCGAGACGCTCGGCAGCCGCCTGCAGCGCGGGGTGCTCGAGCCCGGCGAGGCGGTCGAGATCGCGGGGCAGGTGCTCGACGCGCTGGCCGCGGCGCACGCCAAGCAGATCGTGCATCGCGATCTCAAGCCGGAGAACGTCTTTCTCTGCGAGCGCCCCGAGAAGAAGGTCAAGATCCTTGACTTTGGCATCTCGAAGTTCAGCGACGACGACATCGTCCTGACTCGCACCGGCACCGTGATGGGCACGCCTCTTTACATGTCGCCGGAGCAGGCGCGCGACGCCAAGATCATCGGCCCGGCGACCGACCTTTACGCCGTCGGCGCGCTGCTCTACGAGGCGCTCGCCGGCACGCCCCCGGTCACCGGGACGAGCTACAACGAGATCATCGCCAACATCTTGACCGAGACGCCCCCGTCGCTGGCGTCCCGGCGACCCGGCCTGTCTCCTGCGTTGGTCGCGGTGGTCGAACAGCTCCTCACCAAGGATCCAGCCGCACGACCGGCGGACGCTGCGACGACCAAGCAAATGCTCCTCGCTGCGCTCGCAGGGGAATCGCCGAAGCCGCGCAGCGCCACCACGACCGCTGCGGCCGAGCCCGAGCCAGGCGCGCGCTCGCGCGCGATCTTCTGGGCTGCCCCGCTCGGTGTTGGGTTGCTCGCCGCGGGCCTCTACGCGCTTCGCCCGTCGCAGCGCTCGACGCAGAGCAGTGCCCCCGCTGCGGTCGCGTCGACGCCCGCGCCAACGGCGTCCACGCCCGCGCCCGCAGCGCCGACGCCCGCCAAGGTGACCTTGACCCTGCGCGCCGAGCCAGCGAGCGCCACCTGGTCCATCGACGGCGCCGCGCTCGGTTGCAATCCGTGCTCGGTCACGCGCGAGCAAGGCGCGAGCGCCACTGCAACGGCGTCCGCCGCCGGCTATCGCGACGAGCGGCTGCCGCTGTCCTTCGACGGGAGCCGAACCATCGAAACGACGCTGCAGCGGGCCGCCGCGTCACCGCGACCGGCGTCCAAGCCCGCGTCGCGCCCGACGGCGTCGAGCGCACCACCGCCCACCCCGCCGCCACCGTCGAGCAAGCCGGTGCAAAAGGGCATCACGATCGACAAGACCGATCCCTTCTGAGTGCAGATCAGATCCGGGTACATTCGGCCGACACGGTGCACGCCTCGACGGGATCGCACGA
>CAZPEY010000044.1:0-1112 GCA_964585665.1 uncultured Polyangiaceae bacterium
GAGGGTTCCCATCCCCACCCGGCGCACGCGCTCTCGCCGCCGTTCTCCCCGTGGGCCACTCTTGTTAGGATCGTGGGAGCCCGAGCGAGTCCCAACTACAGCGCGCAGAGACCCCAGTTGCGGTTCACGCACACCGGATAGAAGTCCTCTTCGAGCCGCATGCAGACGCCGCTGCCGTCGGCGGTGCACGGCGTGCCCGGGGCCGCGTCGCGACAGGGCGGCGTGCAGAAGCAGCGACCATCGTCGAGCTCGACCCAGGCGGGTTGCTTGCAGACCTGCTGGCCCAGGTTGCCATCGCAGCGCGCCCACAGCGTCGGATCCTTGCCCATGAACACGACCGATCCGAAGTTGTGGCGGAACAGCGGCGTGCGGCAGCTCGTCGTCGTACCGCAGACGCTGAAGCTCGTGCCACCGATGTCGGCGGTCACGCAGGTGAACCCGTCGCAGCACGGCTCGCCCGCCGCGCACGAAGCGTCCTTGCCGGCGCAGGTCGCGCTGCCGCCGCACTTGCCGCCGCTACACGGCAGGCCTGCGCAGCAGTCCGCGGCGCCGCTGCACGTTGCGCCAGCACCACCACACGCGGCCGGCACTTCGCACGCGCCGCTCTGGCACGACAGCCCTTCGCAGCACGCGGCGTCGACGGTGCAGGCAGCGTTGGCGTCCAGGCACGACAGCGGCGCCTGGCAGAGGCCGCCCTTGCACTCGAGGCCCGCGCAGCAGGCCTTCGAGTCGCTGCACTGGCTGCCGCTCTTCGCGCAGGTCGTCGTCACCGTCGGCGCCTTGCAGACGCCGTTCTGGCACACGTTGGTACCGCAGCAGAACACGCCGTTGCCGCAGGACTCCGAGAGCCCCTTGCAGGCGGGCAGCGCGCACTTGCCGCCCTGACACACGTAGTCGTCGCAGCACGGGTTGCTCGCCGAGCAGTCGTCGAAGAGCAGGCCACACGCGTTCGAGCAGTAGAGCTGCGGGTTGCAGAAGCCGCTGCAGCACTCGCTGTCGAAGATGCAGGTCTGGTAGTTCTCGCTGCAGGTGCGCGGGCCGAGCACGCACTCGCTCATCGTCCCGACCGTGGTGCAGGCGTAGCCGTTGCAGCACTGCTCGTCGTCGAGGCA
>CAZPEY010000044.1:1212-3232 GCA_964585665.1 uncultured Polyangiaceae bacterium
CACCCCTTCAAGCAGAAGCCCGCGACGCACGTCGCGCCGCTCGGGCAGTCGGGATCGCCGTTGCAGCTCTTGGTGCAGACGCCGGTGTCGGCGCTGGCCAGCTGCAGGCACTCGATCCCCGCTGCCACGCAGGGCAGCGCGTCGCTGCAGGGCCGACTGAGTACGTCGATGGCGGCGACCTTCTGGCACTGGCCGGTGAGACACGCCAGGCCGGCGCAGCACTCCTGCGTGACTGTGCAGTCCTTGCCGCCGCCGCGACAGACCAGCGGCGCCTTGCAGGTGCCGCCGCTGCACTCGAGCAGCCCGCAGCACTCGACCGAGCTCGCGCACGCGCCGCCGTTGTCCTTGCAGACGAGCAGGCCGCCGTCTGCGCTCGAGACGGTGCCGCCGTCGGGCGCGCTGCCGCCGCCGTCCGCGACGACGGAGCTTCCTCCATCGGCGGGTGGGCTCTTCAGATCCGGCGCCTTGCCGTCGGGCTTGGGCCCCTTCAGATCGGCGAGCGGATCGTCCGTGATCGGCTCGGCGCCCGCCAGATCCGCGCCTTCCTCGGGATGAGCAGCCCCGGGCGGGACGCAACCAACGGAGCCAACCAGCGCACAGAGGAGGATCGGAGCAAGGAGGTGTCGCACACCCAGAAGACACGGACGCTCGAGGGCGTTGCAAAGTCGCCCGCAGGCGGTCAGGTTCCCGTCGCTGGCACGGGGCGCTCGCCGAGGAGCAGGCGGTTCTTCGCCGTGAGCGTCGGCGGCAGGAGCTGCGTGTGGACGCGATACCCGGCAGCGCGCAGCCGGTGCGCACGCGTCACGTCGATCGCCAGCGCGTTGTCGATCCAGCCATCGAGGCCGCCCGCGTCACCGAGCGCCTCGGACTGGCAGCACGGCAGCACGGCGACCGGCGCGCCGCGCGCGATCGCCAGGTCGAGCACCTGATCCGTGAGGCGCCCACAAGCGTGACAGGACACCACCACGTCCTCCGGCAGCAGCACGGTCTGCCGGAGCGGTTGCTCGACGAGCTCGACCTTGCCGGCGAGGCGGGGCCACTCGACGGCGAGCCGCGCCTTGATCTTGGCGGCGCTCGGCGGCAGCCGCTTGTCGACGGCGAGCACCGCCTCGAGCGCGGGATCGAGGAGCAGCATGAGCTGGCCAATCAAGCCGTGCCCACAGGCCAGATCGACGACCCGCCGACCGCGCAGGCGACGCCGCGCGCGCCGCGCCACCTCCCACGACTCGAAGAGCTCGCGGCGCGGCAGGCAGTCGAGCTCGCACAGCGCGCGCGCCACGCGGTGAAACAGCGTCGGCTCGGCAAAGCGCGGCAGATCGTGGGGCGAGAGCCGCGATCGACTCGCGTGGTTGTACTGGCGCTCGCCGTCGCTCACGCCGGACATCGTACCGATCACGCTCGTGCGGAGCGAATGGTATGTTCGAGGGATGAGATGGGCATGGCTCGCTGGGATGCTGCTCGCGATCGGATGCAACCAGGCCGCGCTGGCGCCGAACAGCGACGGCGGCACCGACCTCGCCTCGGCCTTCTGCAGCGGCCAGGCGCGCGTCGAGCTCAACGGCATGCGCGCCGACAGCCCGTCGGTGACCGCCCAGCCGCTCTATCTCAACTGCTGTGAGGCCGCCGAGCTGTCGATCGTCAGCATGCAGATCGCCGAGCCGCTCGTGTTCTCCTGGCGCAGCTTCGTCGGCACCATGCCGTCGCCGCCGACGACCCTCGACCTCGCGGCGCTCCCCCAGGGCTGGTCGGTGTCCCTGTCGAGCGGCTGCACGTCGCTGCAGAGCGGGTGCCAGCCGACCGACACGCTGACCGAGGGTTTCTCTGGCACGCTGACCATCGACGGCAGCCTCTTCACGCCGGGCGGTTACACGATGAGCGTCTGTCTCACCGTCGCCGAGCCGGCCAGCGAGCCACACCCCGTGCTGCACTCGGCGCGGCTCTGGAGCCCGACCATCGCGGCAAAGTAGTACGCTCGCGCCATGACCTTCTTCGAACGGCCGGAAGGGCGCTTGGCCATCGC
>CAZPEY010000044.1:3332-5693 GCA_964585665.1 uncultured Polyangiaceae bacterium
GAGCCCAAGGCGGCGCTCGGAGCGGGCCTGTGCACCGCGACGCTGCTCGCCTTTCGCGCGGGCCTGCACAGCGCGGTGCGCAGCGTGCTCAGCGAGCAGGAGCTGCGCGACGCGCTGCTGTTCTGCGTCGCCGCCGCAGTGGTGCTACCGCTCATCCCGAACGCACCGCTCGATCCGCTCGGCGTCTTCAACCCCTTCGTGTTGTGGCGGCTGGTCGTGCTGGTGATGGGCATGAGCGGGGCGGGCTACGTCGCGCAGCGCCTGATCGGGCCGCGCTACGGCCTGTCACTGGCCGGCTTCGGCTCGGGGTTCGTCTCGAGCTCGGCGACGATCGCGGCGATGGGCGCGCGGGCGCGGGCCGACGCCGAGCTGCTCCACCCGGCCGCCGCGGGTGCGGCCGCTTCGACGGTAGCGACCTTCGTGCAGCTGGCCATCCTCGTCGGTGCGGCGAGCCCCTCTTTGCTCGTCACGCTCGCCTGGCCCATCGGGGCCGGCGCGATCGTCGCGCTGCTGTTCGCCGTCGTGCTGAC
The DNA here is from genome assembly GCA_964585665.1 of uncultured Polyangiaceae bacterium. Classification (GTDB taxonomy): domain Bacteria; phylum Myxococcota_A; class Polyangia; order Palsa-1104; family Palsa-1104; genus CAZPEY01. Next base: position 3,863 of record CAZPEY010000044.1, read on the forward strand.
GTGGCAGGCGCGGCGGGCCAAGGCCGAGCCCTCGACCGGTCGCGCCTTCCGGCTGTCGACGGCGCTGCTCTTCGCCGTGCTCGTCACCGTGGTGGCGTTCGTCTCGGCGCTGGCGCAGCGCTTCCTCGGCGCCGCGGGCGCGGTCGTCACCGCAGCGCTCGCCGGCCTCGCAGATGCGCACGCCGCCGCCGCCGCCGTCGCCTCGGTCGCCGATCAGCTGGGTCAGACGGGCGCGATGCTCGGCGTACTGCTCGCGCTCTCCTCGAACAGCCTCACCAAGATGGTGCTCGCCGTCACATCCGGGCCGCGCCCCTTCGCGGTGCGCATCGTGCTCGGGCAGGTGCTGGTGCTGATCGCGACCTGGACCACCGCGGCGGTTCGTCTCGCAGCGAGTCGCTGAGCCAGCCCGCCGCTATGTCGGGGGGATCAGGATCGGCTGCTCGGGCGGTGGTGCGACGCCGAAGCGCAGGGCGCGAAACGCCGGATACGCCAGCCCCGCAGCGGGCAGATCCTGATCGTCGTTGAAGAGCAGGAACAGGTAGGCGTGGCCGACGTTGCGCTTGAAGATCTGGATCACCATGATCTTCTGCCAGCCCTTGGCGAACTGGCTGGTCGGATTCGCCAGCGTCGCGACCCGCCCCTCGTCCGCGTCGAAGAGCTCCTTGGCCATCGCCGGCTCGATGCGCTGGGGCGCCTTGAAGCCGCCGCCGCTGACGTTCATCGCGACCGCCATGAACTCGGCCATGCCACGCTGGTTCGGATCGGTGATCACCGTCCCTTGCGGCAGGCGATGGTTGACGTAGTCCTGGTAGCGCTGCAGGTCATCCCTGGCGAAAGGCCGCAGCGCGTAGCGCACCTCGACTCGCTTGGCAGCGTCGACGACGGCGTGTTCGCAGAGCATGTCGGGGTTGCGCGTGACCGGCACCTCGGCAAAGCCTGCGGGCGGGTTGAAGACGAAGCCCTTTTGCGCCGCGTAGTGGGGGAAGTGCATGCGCACCGACGGCGCGACCACCGAGGGCGACGCCGGGCGCGGCGGGCGGGGACCGGGACCGACGTCGGCGAGCGCGAGGTTGCCGAGCGCGCCGGCGAGCAGGATGGAGGCGGCGGCCGAGCTTGGGCGTGCGTGCATCGTTGCATGGTACGCACAGCGTTGGCGCGAGTCGAGCGCCGCCATGCAGTGTAGAGTGCCGGCATGCTCCCTGGCCGCGCGTCACAGAGCTCGGTGCTGGATCTCGGAGGCCTCCAGGGCCTGACCGAGGCCGAGGCAGCCGCGCGCCTGCAGCGCGCCGGCGCCAACGAGCTGCCGACGCAGAAGCGGCGCGGCGTGCTCGGCATCCTGCTCGAGGTGATCCGCGAGCCGATGTTCCTCATGCTCGTCGCCGCCGGCACGCTCTACTTCTTCATGGGCGAGCTCGGCGACGCCCTCCTGCTCCTTGGCTCGGTGTGCATCGTCATGACGATCACCGTCGTGCAGGAGCGCCGCACCGAACGCGCGCTCGAGGCGCTCCGCGATCTCTCGAGCCCGCGCGCGCTGGTGATCCGCGACGGAGCGCAGCGGCGCATCGCCGGGCGCGAGGTGGTCGAGGGCGATCTGGTCGTGCTCAGCGAGGGCGATCGAGTGCCCGCCGACGCGCTCTTGCGGCGGGGCATCAACCTGTCGACCGATGAGTCGCTGCTGACCGGCGAGTCGGTGCCGGTGCGCAAGCGCCCCTCGACGACGGCGCAGGCGCTCGAAGCACCGGGCGGCGACGATCTGGCGTCAGTGTTCTCGGGTAGCCTGGTGACCGCGGGCCAGGGCATCGCCGAGGTGCTCGCCACGGGCGCGCGCTCG
>CAZPEY010000044.1:5793-13644 GCA_964585665.1 uncultured Polyangiaceae bacterium
GTGCTGTGCGTGGACAAGACCGGCACGTTGACGCTCAACCAGATGACGCTGCGGCAGCTCGCGACCTGGGAGAGCGAGATCGACCTCGCCACGCTCGACGGCAAGCTGCCCGAGGCGCTGCACGACGTGCTCGAGCACGCAGTGCTCGCGAGCAAGCCCGATCCGTTCGATCCGATGGAGCGCGCCCTCCGCAGCGCCGGCGAACGATTGCTGGGCGACACAGAGCACCTGCACCCTCGCTGGTCGCTCGCGCGCGAATACCCGCTCACGCCCGAGCTGCTCGCCGTCACGCACGCCTGGCAGACCGAGACGGGCGAGCTCCTCGTCGCGTCCAAGGGCGCCCCCGAGGCGATCGCCGAGCTCTGCCACCTCGGACCGAAGCAGCGCGCCGAGCTCGCGGCGCGTTCCGGCGAGCTGGCGGGGCGTGGGCTGCGCGTGCTCGCGGTCGCGCGCGGCGTGTTCCGACTGGCGGAGCTGCCAGTCGAGCACCACGCGCTGGCGCTCGAGCTGGTCGGCCTGATCGGTTTCGAGGATCCGCTCCGTCCGACGGTGCCGGCGGCGGTCGCCGAGTGCCGAGCCGCGGGCATCCGCGTGGTCATGATCACCGGCGACTATCCAGCCACTGCGATCAGCATCGCCCGCCAGGCCGGCCTGGCCAATGTCGACGAGGTGATCACGGGCCCCGAGCTGCAGGCGATGTCGGACGAGGCGCTGGCGCAGCGCATCGCGCGCGTCCAGGTCTTCGCGCGGGTCGTGCCCGAGCAGAAGCTGCGCCTCGTCAACGCGCTCAAGGCCAACCGTGAGATCGTCGCGATGACCGGCGACGGCGTCAACGACGCCCCGGCGCTCAAGGCCGCGCACATCGGCATCGCGATGGGCGGGCGCGGCACCGACGTGGCGCGCGAGTCGGCCTCCCTGGTGCTGCTCGATGACGACTTCTCGTCCATCGTCGCAGCGGTGCGCCTCGGGCGGCGCATCTTCGACAACATCCGCAAGGCGATCGCGTTCATCCTCGCGGTGCACGTCCCGATCACCGGCCTCTCGATGCTGCCGGTGTTCTTCGCTGGCTGGCCGCTCCTGCTCCTGCCCGTGCACATCGCGTTCCTCGAGCTGATCATCGATCCGTCGTGCACGCTCATCTACGAGGCGGAGGAGGCCGAGGACGATCTGATGCGGCGACCGCCGCGCGACTCGAACGAGCGCCTGTTCTCGACCCGCACGATCCTCTTGTCGGTGCTGCAGGGCACGAGCGTGCTCGCGGTCTGCCTGACCGTCTTTCTGCTCGCGCGCCGGGGGCACCCTCCCGACACGGCGCGCGCGCTGACGTTCGCGACCCTGGTGATGTCGTTCGTCGCGGTCATCACGGTGAATCGATCCTGGACGCGTTCGCTGTTCGCGATGCTGCGGGTCAAGAACACGGCCTTCCGCTGGGTGGTGGCAGGCGCGCTCGCTCTCCTCGGGGTCATGCTCTTCGTGCCGCCGGTGCAGCGGCTGTTTCACTTCGGGCCGGTGCACCTCTACGACCTCGGCTGGGCCGCCCTCGCGGCGCCGGCTTGCCTGATCTGGTTCGAGCTGCTCAAGCGCCTGCGCGGCCGAGCGGCGGTCAGATCGAACGGCCCGGTCGCGCGTTCGTAGTGGGCGAGGAGCCGTCATGAACCTGCGCGCCCTGCTGTCCTTCGCCGCGATCCTCTTCGCCCTGCCCGCTTCGGCCCAGTACACCGCACAGGCGGGGCGCAGCGCCGCGCCCCCGAGCGAGAGCGTTCGCGTCGAGCGCCGCGACAAGAGCGGTCAGTCTCAGTTCGTCGAGGAGCAGCGCCCCACGCAGCGCGACCGCTACGGCAACGCGGCGACCTCGCGCTTCGACCTGGCCGTCGACGGCGCCTTCACCGGTCAGACCGTCCTGGTCATCGATCTCTATCGGCAGCCGTTTCAGCACGCGACTGCGGCGCTCAGGCAGAAGGGCTTCGGCGTCGTCCGCTACCAGGACGTTCCGTCGGTGGAGGAGCTCAAGGGGGCGCTCGCCAAGTCGAACCAGTTCTGGCTGCTGGCGAGCTGCGACAACACCGTCTACCTCTCCAAGGATCACCAGGCCGCGATCAAGAAGTTCTTCGACGCTGGGCACGGCGTCTACATCTGGGGGGACAACGATCCGTGCAATGCCGACGCGGACGCGCTCGCCCAGGTGCTGATCGGCGCGCGCGTCCACGGCGACTTGCCGGGCGACCGGGTCGTCGGCTTGTCACGCGGGCGCGGCAAGCCCGGGGTGATGCCGGATCACCTGCTCACCACCGGGCTCGAGTACCTGTACGAAGGCGTCACCGTCGCGACCGTCTATCCGAACCAGCGGTCGCTGACCCCGATCGTCTACGGCTCAGCGGGGAACCTGGTGACCGCGGCGTTCGAGCAGGACGGCAAGCGCCTGATCATCGACGGTGGCTACACGCGCCTCGACTACAAGTGGGACAGCGCCGGCACCGGGCGCTATGTGCGCAACGCGGCGGCGTGGCTGGCCAACGTCGAGCGCTTCGGCAAGCAGGCCGCTGCAATCCGGTAGCGCGTCCGCGCTACTGGACGCGTCGCTGTCCGCTGAGCACGACGACCCAGATCGCGCCCGGGCCGAGCTCCGGGTGGTTGCCCTGCGCGATGCCGATCCCGACCTCCTCGAACGTACTCGACTTGACGACGCCGGCGCCGTCGAACGTTTCGATCTCGCCGCTGACACCGACGGAGCTTCCCACGAAGCTGTACACGCGCGACAGCCGGTCGAGCTGCTTGAACGCATCCGCATAGGCCGCTTCGTGAGGCTCCCCGGCCGCGAGCGCCTCGGCGAACGGCTGCGCGATCGCGTCGAGCGGCGAGCTCTGCGCCAGCTGCGCGCCGCGCCCGGCAGCGGCCTTGGCGGCCGCGATCTTCTGTAGGATCGCTGCGCGCGCCGCGCCCACGTCGACCTTGGGCGGGATGCGGATGAAGACCTCCGTCACGAACAGCTCGACGCGATCGGCGACCCTGGCGCCGCGCGCCACCCCAATGCCGACGTGGGTCGCGAGCGGCGACAGGATGTTGGCGCGGTGGCCGGGGCTTTCCATCAGACCACGGTGCGCCTCGGCGACCGCGTAGGTGTGCGCGATGTTCTCGAGCACGAGGCCGGTACGGATGCCGCCCGCGCGCACGCGATCGATCGCCGCCCCCGAGCTTCGCGAGACGTGCGCGACGACGTTGGTGCGCTGCATCTCCGCGGAGTAGGCGCGCGCCACCTGGGCGACGCGCGCGTCGCGCGCGAGCGGCGCCAGGCCGGCCGCCTTGCGATCGCGATTGACGAGCTCGAGGAGCTGGCGCTCGGCGGTGGCCGCATCGACGTCCGGCGCTTCGTCGGCGCTCGCCTCGACCGTCAGCGAGCGCGGCGGCTCGACGCCGCACCAGATCGGAAAGTTCGCCAGCACCTTGATGCCGCGCGGTCCGGTGCCCAGCACTTCGATCTGCTGACGGCCGCGCCGCGCGCCGCACGCCACCTCGGCCGTGAACCCGCTCCCCCCGTCGGGCGATGCGGGGACGCGCTCGACCTCGCCCGAGTCGCGCGTCACCAGGACCTCGGGAGCGCGAAAGCGCGGATCGAGCGTCGCGGCGATGCGGACGGTGCCTCCGGCTGGCAGCGCTCGGTCGATCGGCTCGGTCGTGATCGCCGAGGACAGCCCCGCGAACACGATCGCGCCGGTGCCATCGGCGCTCCGTGCGATCTTGCCGACGCCGAAGCGGACCGCCGCGTCGCGATCGACGTCGGCGACGAAGCGCCGGGCGATCTCATCGGCGACCTGGGGCGAGTCGACCCTCCCCCACAGCACGATCAGCAGCGGCGACGGTTCAACGATGCCGTGGTGCTGCAGCGCAAACTGGACGACGTCGCTCGACAGCATCCCATCCGGCCCGACCAGCGCGGCCAGGTCGCTACACGCGAGCGAAAGGCGCGCATCGAGCACGACGCGCGCAAGACCGGTCTGCGAGGCCGCGCGCTGCGTCGCCTCGACGATGGCGAAGTCGACGCGATCGAGCGACGACGTCGCCGCGATGGGAGGATCGTTGTAGCGCACTGCCGCGGCGGCCGTCGGCGCGAAGCGTCCCGCCTCGGGAGAGCGCCGCGTCGAGGCGCCCTCAGGAGCGGCGGTCGGGCGCCCGCTGGCTCCCTGCGGCGTCGCGCAGCCGTCGGCGAGAGCGAATACGAGAGCGAGGTAGGCAGCGAGAGGCAGCGCGCGATTCACCCGCATACTCTACCCCGTCCTGGCCGCGCCCTGCGCAGCTCAGCGCCGCTTCGTCGATCTCGCCTTGCGCCGCTTGGCGACCTCGACATCGAACAGGGCCAGGTAGGTCCACAGCCCGCGTCCGTCGACGAAGCGGTGCCACGCCGCCGCGCCGATCCGCCGCAGCGCCACGAGGAAGAGCTTGCGCGCCTCCTCCTCCTCGAGCACCAGCCGCGGCATGACGAGCTGCGGGATCTCGAGCTTCTCGCCGAACGCGCGCAGCGCAGCGAGGTGGCGGGTCCGCTCCGGATCGACGCTGCGATCGGCCCATGCCCACTGCCACGAGGGCGGTCGCCCACCCCAGGTCGCCACGACCTCGAAGCGGGCCCGCCAGACCTCGCGCCCCTCCGCGTCCTCGACGCGAAACACGCCGCTCTGCGGATCCGCGTGCCAGCGCATGTCGGCCTCGATCGGCGGCGTGCCGCGCATCTGGCTGTAGGCCAGGAGCGCGTCGGCGAGCAGCTCGTCCCATCGCCCCTCGAGGCCCTGATGGAGCGCCCGCAGCGTGCGCCAGAGCTTGGCTCCCTCGGGGCTGCCCTGCTCACCGAGCTCGATGCCGTCTTGCAGCGCCGCGAGATCTTCCCCGGCGACACCATCGACGGCAGAGGCGCCGAGCTCGAGCTGATAGGCGTGCCGGAAGTACGGCAGCTCATAGCGGAAGTCGACGCGCGGCCCTTCCGTGTAGTCACGCCCGACGACGACGAGCGCGGGGTGGTGGGCGCCGCTCCGCGCCGCGCGCATGCTCTCGAGCGACGCGAAGCCGTCGAGGCGCAGCACGGCGCGCCGCACGCCCGCCGGCGGCGCGTCGAGAAACGGCGCCGCCACCGAGAGCGAGGCGAAGTGCTCGATGGTGATCTGCTCGTCGGTCTCGCACAGGACCACCGGCGGCAGCGCGTGGCGTCCGTACAACCCCGCGATCGAATCAGCGAGGGCAAACCCCGCCAGGCGACCCGTGCGACGCAACCTCTCGTGCAGCTCCATGCCGCAACTGGAACACGAGGGCCGCCCCGAGCCAAGCTCCACGGACGGCAGGGGAGCCGCGCTCCGTGCTATGAACGACTCCGTGAGGGTTGCGTATCTGACCGATGTCGAGGGGCGCTGGGACAAGCTCGTCGACTTCACGACCGACAATCCGTGCGTCGCGCTCGAGGACGGCGAGCGGCTGGTCGTCGCCGACGGCGCGTGTTTCGTCTTCGGCGGCGACTCGGTCGATCGTGGACCCGCCGGTCGACGCGTCGTCCAGGCGCTCGTCGAGGCCAAGCGGCGACAGCCCGAGCGCGTCGTGCTGCTCGCCGGCAATCGCGACATCAACAAGCTGCGCCTGCGGCGCGAGCTCGGTGGCCAGCCACCCTCGCGCGCGCCCTCGGGACTGCCCCGCCCGGCGCTGCTCCAGTGGATCTTCGCCAACACGATGGGCGCGGCTGACGCCTTCGCGATGCGCCAGCGAGAGCTCGCCGCCGAGGACGACGCGGTGGTCGACAGCTTTCACTTCGACGTCGAGTCGGGCGGCTGCATGCTCGCGTATCTCGAGGCGGCGCAGCTCGGCGCGGTGGTCGGCGACGCGCTGTTCGTTCACGGCGGCCTGAGCGATCTTTCGTTCGGCCGTGTACCGGGCCGCAACGACGTCCTGGCGACGACGAGCACCTGGATCGACGCGCTCAACGAGTGGTTCGCCGAGCAGGTCGCCGCGTTCGTCGCCGCCCCGATGTCCGGCGAGGCGTGGCAGCCGCTCATCCGCTATCAGGCGCCGGTGCCCGGCACCAACGACAACCCGGGCAGCGTCGTCTATCGGCGCATGCTCGACGCGACCCAGCGGCCGCTGCTGCCGTCGCTCGCCGTGCGGCGGCGCCTCGCGGACGCGGGGATCCGCCGACTGCTCGTCGGGCACACGCCGATGGGCGACGTCGCCACCGTGGTGCGCACCGCGCCCGGCGACCCGGCGCCCTTCGAGCTGGTCATGGCCGACAACTCCTACTCGCGACTCGAGCGAGGCAGCCTCGTCGTCTGCCGTGCGCGTGGCGCCCTCGAGTGGCGCGGGCGAGCGCGGCACGACGACGGGAGCGAGGCGCCTATCGAAGGGAGCCTCGGGCCGGACGAGCCGGCGTCCCCGCTGGGCCGCAAGGTGGACGGCAGCGGAGAGGTCATCAAGGGCCGCCTGCCCGACGGGCGCTGGCACCTGTTTCGCCATCTGCCCGACCGCAAGGTCGAGCAGACCGTGGTCACCGATGCCGAGCTCGCCACGCGCACGCTGACCGCGGTGGCCAGCGAAGCCCTCGAGTAGGGCGCCCCGGCCCGCGCGCCGCGTCAGCCGCCGTGCGCCGCGAGCCAGGCCTCGACGCGCGGCGAGCGCGTGCCACTCCTCCCCTGCCAACAGCAGGTCGTGGATGCGAGCCGCAACGCGGCGACGAGGCGACGGCGATCAGCGCGCGATCAGGAGGTCGAAGAAGACGTGCGGCGCGAGGTGGAACCGCTCGACGATCGGCCAGTCGCCGCGACAGACCATCGCCTCGTCGCTGCCGCGGCAGTCCGAGCTTGGGATCGTCCAGCGCTCGGAGAAGCTCTCGAGCTCGATCCCGGTCAGCGGCCGGCTCGGCTTGGTGACGACGATCGCGCGCAGCGGCCCGGGCGCCGCGAGGATGACCGGGTCGCTCGCCAGCTCGCTCTCGCCGAAGTACGTCCCATCGCCGAGCGGTCGCAGCCGGTTGCCATGGAGCACCGCCGGCGGCGGCTGGGCAGGCACCACGACGGACGCCCCGTCCGAATACGACACGACGTCGTAGTCCTTGGCCACGACGCGTACGAAGTGAACCGCGCCGTCGACGGCGAGCTCGGGTGGGATCGGGCCGGCGGACACCGGCCAGAGGTGCCCGTCGAGGGCCACCATGCCTGGAGCGGCCACGCCAGCGACGCTAAAGCCATCGGCGCCCGTCGTCACAGTGGGCGCGGGGAGCAGGGACTGCACGCCGAGGTCGTGCGCGCGTTCGTGCAGAGCGGTCAGCACGATCCAGCCGCTGGCTGGCTCAGCGTTGCGATGGAGCTCGAAGGAGTAGACGTTCACCTCGTCGACCTGCAGCGAGAAGCTCCCATCCGCTCCGGTCGTGGTCTGTCCGAGGACTTCGTCGTCGTAGTTGGTCGCCAGCACCACGCCCCCGACGATGGGTTGCTGCTTGTCGTCGACCAGCCGCCCCCGATAGGGCGCCGCGCTGCTACCACCGCAGGCCCCGAGGCCAACGAGCGCTCCCAGCAAGACGATCCGGAGTGGCTGCATCAGCGCACCAACATTTCTGCGATGCGCACACCGCCGAGCGTCCGACCGCCAACCGGGGTGAGCACCACCTGGACGTGTTTGACTGCAGCGAACTCACCCGTGCAAAGGATCCAGTCGGCGCCGCTCTCGCACGCGCCCGCCGGGACCTCGAGGATCCCGGTGGTCGTCCGAAGCTCGAGCGCGATGCCTCCGCTCGGAGCGCCCTGATAATCGAGGACCCCCACCGCCCCGATCGAGTGCAAGGTCGTCGGAGCCGAGAGCGTCACGTCGAACCGCGGGCTCTCCTCGATC
>CAZPEY010000044.1:13744-22907 GCA_964585665.1 uncultured Polyangiaceae bacterium
GTGCAAGGTCGTCGGAGCCGAGAGCGTCACGTCGAACCGCGGGCTCTCCTCGATCGAGGCATAGTTCACGAAGCTGCCGTCCGTGAGCGGCGAGAGGTCGGGGCCGCTCGGATACAAGCTGGGGAGCGGCAGGGTCGGCGCGGGCTCGGGGATCGTCAAGTCGATCGCATCGGACCAGGAGCGCGCGGTGTTCGCGTCGCCGCTCCAGAGGTCGACAGCTCGCGGGTCGTCCGCGGCGCGCACGGTGTGGCGCGCGGCGGGCCGCAGCAAGAGCAGCGGCAGCGGTCCGTCGCTCGGCCGCCACGACAGCCACTCGTCGACGAGCACCGGGCGCATCGTCGACCCCACGTCGAACTGCAGCCCGGCCGCTTCGAGAGCGGCCTGCGGGGTCGAGATCAAGCGAACGATCCCCCGCTCGCGCTGAACGTCGGGCAGCCTGGTGCGAGCTGCGAGCGGATCGCTGCTGCGCGCCACGAGGACCGAGAAGTTGGGGGCGTCGCAGTACTCGAGATCGCACGTATAGGACTCGGTGTGGACGTAGCGGAAGTGGCCCTTCGGATCGGTCGTCAGCGTCTTGAGCAGGCGGTCATCGCTCGAGATCGAGACGACCGCGCCAACGACCGGTTGGTCCCCTTCGTCCCGCACCTCCATCGAGAGATCGACGGTGGCCGTCCGCTCGCAACCGACGAGGAGGAGCAGGGAGGCAAGAGGGAGGAGGTAGCGGAGCATCGTGGCTACCGTATCAGGCAACCGCTGTGCCACGAAGGAAGCCTTCGAATCTCCATGCGCGCCCGTCAGAAACCCAACAGCTCTCGACAGGTCGCGACGGTCTGTCCCTCGAACCTACCGCAAGGCTGCCTTGACCCGCGCCTCTGTCATGGGGAGCTGCGCGAGCCGCATCCCGCTCGCGTCGAACACCGCGTTGGCGACCGCTCCACCGACCGTGATGATCGCCGGCTCACCACCGCCCTGCGCCGGCAGATCGGGCGAGTGGAGCAAGATGCCCTCGATCGAAGGCGTCCACGAGAAGCGCGGGATGCGATAGGTCGGGAAGTTGTGATCGAGCACCTTGCTATCGGCAAAGCGCACCTCCTCGCGCAAGGTGTAGCCGAGCCCCATCGTGATGCAGCCCTCGAGCTGCTGCAGCGCCCCGGCAGGATTGACCACCACGCCCATGTCCTGCGCGCACACGACGCGCAGCACCTGGATCTCACCGGTCGATGGTGTGACCTTGGCCTCGACACAGGTGGCGACGTAGGTTCCCGCGTCGATGCCGAGCGCGACCCCGAAGCCGCGCCGGCTCGGGCCGACCGCGGGTGTCCAGCCGAACTTGCTCGCCGCTGCCTTGAGCACGCGCTGCATGCGCGGATTGCCCTTGAGGTGGCGGAGGCGATACTCGACGGGATCGACGCCCGCTGCGTGCGCCAGCGCGTCGAAGTGTGACTCGCGCGCGAAGGTGTTGGCGTTGGCGCCGGGGGCGCGCCATGGCCCGACGGCGAACGGATGGAGGCCGCGCGGGTTGCCGCTCCAGCCACCGCGCGCGACGGTGCGGTGGTGCGGGATGTCGTAGAAGTGCGCCGCGCCGCGCTCTCCCGCGCCGACGACCTCGTAGTCCCAGTAGACGATCTGCTGATCGGCGCCGAGCCCCGCTGCGATCGTGATCACCGCTGCGGGGTCGAACGTGTCGAAGAACAGCTCCTCGGTGCGATCCCAGACGACCCGGACCGGGCTCTTGACGAGCACCGCGAGCCGCGCAGCCTCGAGCGCCTGCGCGCCAGCGCTCTTGCCACCAAAGCCTCCGCCGACGTAGGGCGTGATGATGCGCACCCGATCGATCGACAGGCCGAGCGCGCGCGCCACCTGCGTCTGCAGCGGGAACGGCGTCTGGGTGCTCGCCCAGACGCTGACCTTCCCGTCAGCAGCGACGGCAGCGACCGCGGAGTGCGTCTCCATCGCGGCGTGCGCGACGTAGCCCTTCTTGTACTTCTGTTCGACGTGCCTCGTCGCGAGCCGCTTGCCGCTGGCGAGGCTGCCCTGATCGGCGACGTTGCTGCCGCTCGGCGCGTGCTTCTCGAGGTGGTCGAAGATCGAGGCGTCACTCGGCGTCGAGGGTGCGGGGCCAAAGGTCGCCTTGACGAGCGCCAGCGCCTCGTCGGCCTCGTCCCAGTGAGCGTGCAGCACCGCGACCAGATCTCCGTCGCGCACGACGCGCACCCCCGGCCGGCGCGCCGCCGCCGCGGTGTCGACCGACAGCAGCTTGGCGCCGTGCGCCGGCGGTCGGAGCAGCCTCGCATACAGCGCGCCTGGCGGAGCGACGTCGCCGGCGTACTTGGCGCGGCCCGTCACCTTGTCGAGACCGTCTCGCCGAGGCGGCGAGGTGCCGATGACCTTGAAGTCCGCCACCGCCGCGAGCGCCGCCTTCTCGTCGAGGCGACGGGTGATGCGCTTGCCCGCCGTGAGCTCGCCATAGCCGACCTGGCGCGTCGGATCGCGGCGCACGCGGATCACGCCGTCCTCGATCTGCAGGTCCGCGATCGGGACGCCGAGCTTCTTGCTCGCCAGCTCGAGGAGCGCCCCGCGGGCCTCGGCGGCCGCGGCCCGCAGCACAGGTCCGAGCGTGCGCACGCTCAGCGATCCAAAGGTTCCCATGTCGAACGGGCACAGATCGGTGTCGCCCATCACGACGTCGATCGTCCCGAGTGCGACGCGGAGCTCCTCGGCGACGAGCTGCGGTAGGGAGGTCATCACGCCCTGCCCCATCTCGATCTTGCCGACGAGCACCGTGACCCGCCCAGATGCCGCGATGTGCACGAAGGCGTTGAAGTCATCGCGCGACGGCGCCAGGGCGGCGGGGTTCCAGCGCTGCCCCCAGACGCTTCTCGGCGCGGCGAACGAGAACATGACGAGCAGGCCGGTCGTCGTGAGCTTGAGGAAGTCGCGCCGATCGATCGTCGCGGCGAACCCCCAGCCGTCGGGGACGATCAGCTCCTCGCGCTCGGGCTTCCGCTCGCCGCTCACTTGCCACCTCGCTTCGCGGCCGTCTCGATCGCCGCGACGATGCGGTTGTACGCGCCACAGCGGCAGAGGTGGCCTTCGAGCCCGTCCTTGATCTCGGCGCGGCTGGGGCGCGGGTTCTTGAGGAGGAGCGCGTGCCCGCCGACGATCATCCCCGGCGTGCAGAAGCCACACTGAAAGCCGAGGTGCTCGACGAAGGCCTGCTGCACCGCCGAGAGCTTGTCGCCGTCGGCGATCCCCTCGATGGTGGTGACCCGCTTGCCCTCGACCGACTTCATCGACGTGACGCAGGCGCGCACCGCCTTGCCGTCGACCAGCACGGTGCAGGCGCCGCACGACGCGACGCCGCAGCCGTACTTCGTTCCGGTGAGCCCGAGATCGTCTCGGAGCACCCAGAGCAACGGTCGCTCTTCGTCGACCTGGAGGCGCTGCTCGATGCCATTGAGCACGAACGACAGGCTTGCCATGATCGACCTCCTTGCTACTCGTAGGCCAGCCGCGCCGGGTACGGCGCGACTGGAGACTCCTCGGTGCGCGGGCCCCGCAGCTTCCACAGCTGCCACCGTCCCTGCTTGCCGACGAGATCGGCGAGCGGATTGGCGCCCCCGAAGACCGGGCCCGGCCCGCTCCAGTTGAAGAAGAGGAAGTAGTCGTAGTAGCGCGCGTGCTTCTCCGGCTTCCAGCGTGTCGGCACGCTCCAGTCGGGCGCTGGATACCGCTTCCGGTAGACCATCGGCAGGCCGTTGTCGAAGCTGAATGAGAAGTAGCCGCCCTTCTGGAGCTGGTAGTAGGACGGGAAGGCGCGCATGAAGGACACGTTGAAGTCAGGCGCGTGCTCGGGCGGGAACACCAGCACCAGGACACGCGCCTGGCGCGGCGGAATCGCGGCCAGGGTGTCGAAGCCCGCCGCGTACTCGGCGGCGCGCCGCCAGTGGAGCGTCGCGTCGACCGCGAACCACAGGCCGATCCCGACGACCGGCGCCAGGAGCCAGCGCCGCCACCCAACGATCCGACCCGGCGTGCAGAGCACGAAGAAGTACAGCGCCACCACCGCGAAGCGAATGTTGATGCCCCACCAGTAGATCGGCTGCAGGGCCGAACGGGGCATCGCGAAGTAGAGCACGAACGCAAACAGCCCGACTACGGTGATGCGCGCGTCGTGGAGCGACCAGCGGGGGCGTCCGCTCGTCAGGCGCATCAGCAGCGCGATCCCGAGGAGCGCCATGCCTGCGTACAGATCGTGCCGATCGGCGCACGCGAACCAGACCCACTGCAGCGGCGCCGTCAGGTGACCCTTGAGATCGTAGAACTTGAACGCCAGCTTGCCGACGCTGCCCATCTGCTGGTGGCTGCCGCGCAGGATCACCGCCGCACCGATGAGGGCGCCCGGAGCGATCGCCAGCCCGCGGGCCAACAGCGCCCGGGCGCTGCGCCCGCGGTGCAGCAGCGCTAGGAGCGTCGCACCACCACCCCAGAAGCCCCACGGCAGGAGGTGCATGAACATCGTCAACGTCCCGAGCGCGATCGCCGCGACTCCCACCCAACCTTCGTAGCGCTCGCAGAACCGATCGAAGGCGATGAGGCCGAGGCACGCCACGACGATACCGAGGCAGAACGCGAGGAAGCCCCAGTAGAAGCTGAGGGTCCAGATGAGCGGGAAGGTGAAGAGCGACAGCCACGGGGAGCGGCCGAAGCGCTCCGTGATCAGCAAGCCCACCAGCGGCGGCGCGACAATCGCGAGGACGACGACGAACCGCGTCGCCCACAGAAAGCCGAAGGGCAACGCGAGCACCCGCACCAAGAAGAAGTACGCGTAGTACGGCGCAGGACCGACGCTGAGGTCATAGTACTCGGCGAAGTTCCAGTCGGGATCGCGCAAGTGGTGCCACACGGCGGCCGAGGCCGAGTTGCAGGCCAGATCGACGAGCGCCGGGTAGGGGTTGACGAACAAGGGTGCGAGAGAGGCGAGGACGAGCCCCAGGAAGGCGACGAAGAACCAACGCCGCTCCATCGGAGCGAGCGCCCGAAGCGAAGCGACCCGTGGCTCGCCCTGCGTCTCTCGTTCGTCCACCATCTGCGTCGCCGCGACGATCGCACGCGTCGCACGCGCCGTCCATCGTTCGGCGCGCTGACGCAGTCGCTTGACCCTCCAGCGCGCAGCGCGGGAAGATACGGCGCCCCCCAACCCTCCTTGGAGAACACCGCTTGTCCCACGCCGCACGCCGTCCGTCCCTCTGCACGCTCCTCGCCGTCCTCGTCCCCCTGCTCGCCTGCTCGACGGCGCGGGCCGGCTTCGACGAGGACAAGTGCCTCACCACACGCGACGGCTACTCGTGCATCAAGGCGTCGCGCGCCTTCCATCGCGACAACCAGCTCGCCGCCATCCTCAAGACCGGTGACGCGGCCAAGCTGAAGGCCTATCGCGACAAGGTCGAGCAGCTCGACGTCCTGATCTGCAACTCGTACAACGAAGAGGCGAACTGCCGCTACGTCATCGACGTGCTCCAGCTCGATCCGCCGAGCGACGCGGTCAAGCAGCGCATCGCCGATCTGCAGACCAAGATGTGCGTCAAGGGGACCGATCCGATCTGCGCGGAGCTCAGGTACAAGAAGGCGCTCGGCGGCCTGCCCGAAGAGCAGGCCTGTCTGCAGAAGGACTTCGGCGACGCCTGCTTCAAGCTGGCGGCGCCCCACAGCACCGAGCTCAACAAGCTCGGCGACAAGGGCGACGCAACCAAGCGCAAGCAGCACGCCGCCAAGGTCGTTGAGTATCTCGGCAAGCTCTGCGAGGCGGGCGTCAAGCGAGCCTGTGATTCGATGGAGAGCGCGCTGGTCGTCGCGCCGCGCGGGCCAGCGGAGAACCAGCTCCTTCTCAAGACCCAGCAGAAGCTGTGCTCGCTCGGCAACTCGCTGGCGTGCACCTCGGTCCGGCAGAAGGAGTCGGCCCAAGCGACGGCTGCCACCGCCGGGGGCGAGGAGCAGAAGTGCCTCAAAGACAACGACGCGGCGCTCTGTCTCCTGCTCGCCAAGGAGCGCTACGTCATGGCGGCGCAGCTCCGCAAGCCTGGGCAGGAGCAGCCCTTCGGCCTGGCCCGCGGCAAGGTGATCGCGCTCGCGACCAAGGCGTGTGAGCTCGGCAAGCCAGACGGCTGCTCGCTCGCGCAGCGCGCCATCGAGCTCGTCGAGAAGCCCTCCGACGCCGACTACGCCACGATCCTCCGCCTGCTCGACGCGCGCTGCAAGCTGGGCGCGCAGCCCGCCTGCCAGGCCTGGAAGGAGCGGCAGGCCTCTGGCGGCAAGCCCCCGGCGCGGATGCCGCGCACCAAGGACGTCGCCGCGGTGGCCGCCCTGCTCAAGCAGAGTGGCACCCTGGCCGGCGCCAACCTCGCGGGCAAGGAGCTCGAGGGGATCGATCTCGGGCGCGCCAACTTGAAGGGTGCCAACCTGAAGGGGGCCTACCTCGCTGGTGCGCGCCTCTCGTCAGCCAACCTCGACGGCGCGGTGCTCGACGGCGCCAACCTCGAGAAGGCCGACGTATCGCAGCTCTCGCTCGTCGGCGCGTCGGCGCGCGGCGCGACGTTCTCCGACGGCACGGGCTTCTTCGCCTCGGCGCGCGGCGCCCGCCTCGATGACGCGTCGATCGGCGAAGCGATCGGGGACAGCACCGACCTCACCGACACTCACCTCGAGGGGGCCAAGCTCTTTCGCTGCAAGTGGAGCGGCCGCGATCTGCGCAAGGTGTTCTTGCGCGGCACGTCGTTCGCCGAGTGCGATCTGACGAGCGCCAACCTGAGCGGGGTCGATCTGACCGGAGCCGACCTTCGGCACGCCAAGGTCGAGCGCACCAACTTCGCCGGCGCCAAGCTCGACCGCGCGCAGCTCGAGGACGTGCTCTTCTCGGACAGCGACCTGACCGGCACCAGCCTGCAGGAGGCCCAGGGGTCGCGGGCGTTCTTCTCGACGCGCAAGATGGCCGGCGCCAACTTCTCGCGCTCCAACCTGAAAGACGCCAAGTTCATGGGCGCGACGAACCTGGCTGGCGTCCGCTTCGAGCGCGCGATCGTCTGCGGCACCGACATCGAGAAGGTGCAGGGCTGGTCGGGTGCCTTGAGCGCCGGCGTGCAGAAGGTCTGCAACTGACGGCGAGCACCGACGGCGCGTGACTCAGACCACCTGGTCGATGTACTCGCAGATCAGAAAGTCGTAGATCGGCGTCCAGACCTTCTGACAGGAACACTTCACTTCGTAGTCACAGGACTGCACCCGGATGCCGTTGATGATCTGGTCGCGGCAGCAGACCTGCGCGGTTCCGTCCTCGCGGCAGCGGCTGCAAACCCGGCGAGCCCAGTCGTCGGTACCCTTGGGATCGGCGTCCTCGCAATCGGCCTTCGACTCGAGCTGGCACTTCTCGAGCAGCACCTGATAGTCCTTCTCGGTGAACGTCGCCGCGCCGTCCTTGCTCTCGAGCGCCTGCTCTCTGGCTTGGCCCCCATGCTCGGTGGGCTGCGCTCCACAAGCGCCCAACAAGCATCCAAGGACCAACACGATCGACGGTAGTAGGCGAGCCTTGAGCATGGTGTCTTCTCCTTGCCCGATAGACACCGTTTCACGAAACGCGTTGCACACAACAGGGCGCTCGGCCAGCCGCGCTGCAACTTCGCTTGTCTCGCCAGCCTGATCGCCCTTCTGCGCTCGCCTGCTCAGAAAGCCAGCGACGAGCTGATCTGGAGCGACAGCAAATGGAACAGCTCCCTCTGCTCGACGGGAACGAGCTGGGCCAGCTCCGCCAGGCTGGTGTCCTTCGGCGCATAGCGGATCCCCGACAGCGCCGTGAAGCCAGCCGCGTAGCGCACGCTGACCACCGTCAAGAAGACCAGCGAGCGAGGCTGCGGAGCCGGCTTGAGCTCGAGCACCGAGTCGAACGCCAGCGCCACCGAGAAGCCGTAATAGTCGGAGCGGTGGTCGCCCGGGTAGTAGCCACGGCGCTTTGGCGATTGATCGGTGAACACGCCAAGACCAAGCTGCAATCGCTTGGGCAGGTCGAGCTGCGCGCCGAGCCGCGCGTTCCACTGCAGCCCATCCTCGATCTCGAAGGTCTCGACCCTCAGCGGCGCTCGCAGGTCGAGCTCCAAGCCAATCGCAGCGCGACGGAACCGGTAGGCGACCCCGAAGGTGGCTTCGAGCGGCTCGAGCATCAGGCGCTCGGCGGAGCGCGGTGGCGACTCTTGAAAGTAGGTGAAGGTCTTGCCCGGAAACGCCGTCCCGGTCGTGATCGCCGCGGTCGAGCGCAAGATCTTCCCCGAGGACGTGAAGCCCAGCACCGGGCTGCGAATGGTCAGCCCGAGGTGCAAGCCGGCGATCGGATTGTACTGCGCACCGACGATAAGCTGCCCCCCGAACCACGTGTTGCGTCGCTGGCTCACCGAGGAGAGGTAGACGCGAGAAGGCTGTTCGGTGCCGTCCACCTCGACGCCATCGAGGGTCACCGCCGAGCTGTCTTGCGTCGTCGTGTAGGTCACGAAGACGCCGAAGCCGATGCGAAAGCGGGGCGTCACTCGCACCCCGAAGCTCGGGCCCACTCGATACGTCTGCGAGGTCAACGTGAACTTGGCGCGCCCCAGGAACTCGACGGGAAGCGGTGCGTTCGGATACTGCTCGAGCGTCTTGAGCCCACCTTCGATGTCGTGCCGCTCGACGTTGGTCACGAATACGCCAAGCGCACCCGTCACCCGCGGGTGGAGCTGCCGCGCAAACACGAGAGCAGAGGGGATCGTCTGGACGTCGCTCGAATTGGCGTCGAGCAGGTGACGTCCTGACGGAAACTCGGTCACGACCGCGCGCGAGTAGTCGCGAAGCTGAAGCACGAAGGCGGTGGCCGAAGCCTCGATGCGCGAGAGGGACGTGCCCGCCAAGCCGGCGGGGTTGAGCCACGCCGAACCGCCGCTACGGTCGAGCGCCATCGTCGAGTTGCCCGACAGCGCCGCCTGCGTACTGAAATACGACGGCTGCTCGGCGTGCGCGCGGGTCGCGAGCGCCGCTGCCATCCACATCGGCACGAACGCGCACCGAGCCCCGAGGCGGATCCGCCTCACTACTAGAGGCCCTGCAGCGTCGAGTTGGTGATCGTGATGCTCTTGGCGTTGGTGCC
>CAZPEY010000045.1:0-6458 GCA_964585665.1 uncultured Polyangiaceae bacterium
CCAGAGCCAGCGCCGAAGCTGAGCGCGCCGGCCGCCGCCAGCCCGGAGCCGACCTCAGGAGCCCCCGCCTGGGGTCAGCACAAGACCGGCATCCCGGTCACCGCCAGCGTCGACTGGGGCAAGGGGTTGACCTTCAAGGCCGGCGACCTCTTCTCCCTCCAGATCCGCAGCCGCGTCCAGTTCCAGGTCTTCGTCTCCGAGCCCTCCGCCGGAGCGATCGGCGCCGGCGCCAAGGACGAGACCCAGACCGGCTTCATGATCCGCCGCGCCCGCCTCACCCTCAACGGGCACGTCTTTACGCCCAAGCTGACCTACACGATCCAGCTCGGCTTCGCGAACCGCGACATGGAGCCGGACCTGCTGATCCCGCTGCGCGACGCGTACTTCAGCTGGCAGCCGCTCCGGGACTTCGGCATCCGCTTCGGCCAGATGAAGGTCCCTTTCGGCAAGCAACGCGTCGTCTCCTCGTCATCGCTGCAGATGGTCGACCGCTCGATCGTCACCCTCGAGCTCAACCTCGATCGCGACGTCGGCCTCTACGCCCAGTCCGAGGACTTCCTCGGGCTCAAGGGTCGCTTGCAGTATCAGATCGGCGTCTTCTCGGGGCGCGGTCGAAACCGGCCGTTCGGCCACGACAGCGCGATGTTCGCGGGCCGCATCCAGATCAACCCGTTCGGCCACTTCCCCGACCACCTGTCCGAAGGCGACTTCTTGCGGAGCAAGAAGCCGCGCCTGGCGATCGGCGCCGCGGCCGCCTACAACCTCAACTCGAACCGCGCCCAGTCGACGATCGGCACCGTGCTGACGCTCGGCGGGTTCACCTATCAGCACTATGCCGCGGACCTGCACTTCAAGGTCGCCGGGCTCTCGATCCTGGGCGAGTTCCTGTATCGCAAGGGCACGCCGGGTCGTCGCGACGACGCCGCGGCGATGCCTCCCAAGACCGAGTATCCGCGCAACGCCCTCGGCTACTACGTCCAAGCCGGCTACCTGATGCCGACGCCGATCGAGATCGTCGCCCGCTACGGCGAGCTCCGGCCGCTCAGCGGCGGCGATCCGACCCTCAAGCTGCAGCGCGAGCTGGGCGGCGGGATCAACTTCTACTTCTACGAGCACTCGCTCAAGCTGCAAGCGGACTACTTCTACCTGTTCGGAGACGACGCCAAGGCGGTTCGCCACCAGGTGCGCCTGCAGACGCAGGTTCACTTCTAGGCGGCTAGTCGGCCTCGGCGGCGCGCTTCATCGAGTCGCCGAGCGACATCGCGACACCGGGGAAGATGCCGTACTCGATCTCGGGGTGGTGCTTGAGGAAGTACTTGGCGAGGAAGCCGAGCGACTGCGTGTCGAACTGCGCGCTGGTGTGGAGCAGGCACCCGTCGCCGTCGGGCTCGAGGTCGAAGCGGAGGCGCAGCTCCTTGGGCTCGCCGGCCACCCAGGCAAGCTCGAGCCATTTGCCCTCCTCGTACTTGGCGTCGACGGTGAACTGAAAGCCGACCGAGAGGAGCGACACCTTGAACTTGAGATCGACGACGACGCGATCGCCGGTGCGCTGCGCCTTGTGGATCATCGGCACCCGCCCGGGGAACTTCTCGACCTCGATGATCGTCGCCCAGACCTTGGCGAGCGGCCGCGCGATGCGCGTCGTCGCGATCGCGGAGACCGGGCGCCCGTCGGGGCCGTGCTGGACGCGGAGCTGCGTCTCCTGACGCGGCGACTGACTCATGGCGCGCTCTCCTTGCTGCGCTGCCGCATCACCTCGTAGAGCAGGATGCCGCCGGCGACGCTGACGTTGAGCGACGCGACCTGCCCGAGCATCGGGATGCGGAGGCGCAGATCGCAGCTCCTCTGCAAGAGCGGCCGGATGCCCTTGCCCTCGGCGCCGAGCACGAGCGCGAGCGGCACGTCGAGGTCGACGCGATCGGGTGCCTGGCCTCCGTCAGCGACGGCGCCGGCGACCCACAGGCCGGCTTCCTTGCAGCGCTCGAGCGCGCGCCCGAGGTTCGTCTCGATCGCGATCGGCAGGTGCTCGGTGGCGCCGGCGGACGCCTTGACCACGGTCGGGTTGACGCGCGCCGAGCGATCCTTGGGCAGCACCACGCCGTCGCAGCCGAAGATGTGCGCGGAGCGCAAGATCGCGCCGAGGTTGCCTGGGTCCTGGATCGAGTCGAGCACCAGCACGAGCGGGCGGCGCGCCGGATCCTCGCGCCCGGCCGCCGCGTCGAGGATCGCGTCGAGCGAGGCGTAGCCGTACTCGCCGCACAGCGCCACGGCGCCCTGGTGGCGATCGGTCGCGCACAGCGCGGTCAGCTCGTCCCGGCTCTTGGTGTCGAACGGCACGCGCCGCTCGCCGCACGCCTTGACGATCGGCGAGAGCCGCTTGTCCTCGTCGTCGGCGACGAAGACCGCCTCGACGCGACCGGCGCGCAGGGCCTCCTCGACGGGGTGGACGCCGTAGACGACGCGCCCCTTCATGAGTCGCGCAGCTCGGAGAGCAGGCAGCGCACGGCGGCGAGCGGATCTTGCGCCTGCAGGATCGGCCGGCCGACGACGACGTGGCTGGCGCCCGCCTCGAGCGCGCGCCCGGCGGTCGCGGTGCGCTGCTGATCGTCGTTGTGCGGGCCGGCGGGGCGCACGCCCGGCGTCACGACGAGCCCGTCCTTGCCGAGGATGCGGCGCGCCCGCTCCGCCTCGAGCGGCGAGCAGACGACGCCGTGGATGCCCGAGGTGCGCGCCAGGCTGGCGCGCGCCTCGACGAGCTGCTCGACGGTGAGCGACTGTCCGTCGGCGAGCAGATCGCTCTGGCCGAGCGAGGTCAGCACCGTGACGGCGAGCAGGCGGAGCGGGGAGCCCGCCGCCGCTTCGGCGGCCGCGCGCAACATCGCCGTCCCGCCCGCGGCGTGGACCGTCGCCATCGAAGCGCCGGACTGGGCCAGCACGCGACAGGTGCTGGCGACGGTGTTGGGGATGTCGTGCAGCTTGAGATCGACGAACACGCGCTTGCCGCGATCGACAAGCTCCTTGACGATCGTCGGCCCGGCGGCGACGAACAGCTCGAGCCCGACCTTGTAGAACCAGACGTCGTCGCCCAGGCGGCCGACCCACTCGAGGGCCGACGCCGGCGTCGCCACGTCGAGCGCGACGATCAGGCGCGAGCGCGGATCGGCGCCCACTACAGCGCCCCCGCCTCGCGCACCGCGCCGACGATCCGCTCGACGATCGCGTCGAGCGCCACCAGCTCGACCTGGCCGCCGCGCCGCACCTTGTACTCGACCTTGCCCTCGGCCAGGCCGCGCTTGCCGACGGTGATCCGCAGCGGGATGCCCAGCAGGTCGGCGTCCTTGAACTTGCTGCCCGGCCGCTCGTCACGGTCGTCGTACAGCACCTCGACGCCCTGCGCGCCGAGCTCGGCCTCGAGCTTCTCCGCCGTGGCCGCCAGCTCCGGCTCCTTGCCCGCGGTGACGATGGCGCAGTGGAACGGCGCGATCGGCAGCGGCCAGACGATGCCATCCTGATCGTGGTTCTGCTCGATCGCCGCCGCCGCAATGCGGGTGACGCCGATGCCGTAGCAGCCCATCACCATCGGCTTCTCCTTGCCGTCCTGGTCGAGGAAGTTGGCGCTCATCGACTCCGAGTACTTGGTGCCGAGGAAGAAGACGTGCCCGACCTCGACGCCGCGATAGAAGCGATAGGTGCCCTCTTCGCAGCGCGCGCAGCGATCACCCTCGGCCGCGACGCGCAGATCGACGATCTTGGCGCCCGGCACGTCGCGCCCCAGGTTGAAGCCGCGGACGTGGTAGTCGCCGCGGTTGGCGCCGGTGATCGCCGAGGCGATCGCGGCCACCTCCGGATCGGCGTAGACCGGCACCGCAAGGCCCTGCGGCCCTGCATAACCGACCGGTGCCCCGGTGACCTGCATGACCAGGTTGTCGCTCGCCAGCTCGAGCGCATCGGCGCCGAGCGCCGCCTTCAGCTTGATCTCGTTGAGCTCGCGATCGCCGCGCACCAGCGCGACGACGGGCTTGCCGTCCGCGACGTAGATGAGCGTCTTGACGAAGCGCGTGATCGGCTCGCGCAGGAACTTGACCACGTCGGCGATGCCGCCCTTGCCCGGCGTGTGCAGGTCCTGCAGCGCGCCGCCCGCCTCGGCCGCGGCGATCGCCATCGCGCGCAGCTCGGCCTTCTCGACGTTGGCGGCGTAGTCGCACTTGTCGCACGAGACGATCGCGTCCTCGCCCGAGGCGGCGAGCACCTGGAACTCGTGCGACATCGAGCCGCCGATCGCGCCGGTGTCGGCCTCGACCGGGCGGAAGTCGAGCCCGCAGCGGCGAAAGATGCGCACGTACGTGTCGTACATGTTCTTGTACTCGCGGTGCGCATCCTCGACGGTGGCGTGGAACGAGTACGCGTCCTTCATGATGAACTCGCGGCCGCGCATCAGGCCGGCGCGCGGCCGCATCTCGTCGCGGAACTTGTCCTGAATCTGGTAGAGGTTGAGCGGCAGCTGACGGTACGAGCGCACGTCGCGGCGCACCAGATCCGTGATCGCCTCCTCGGCGGTCGGCGACAGGCAGAAGTCGCCCTGCTTGCGATCCTTGATGCGCAGCAGCTCGGGCCCGTACTTCTGCCAGCGCTTCGACTCGAGCCACAGCTCGGCGGGGTGGACCATCGGCAGCAGCACCTCGGCGGCGCCGGCGCGGTTCAGCTCCTCGCGGAGGACGCGCTCGATCTTGTGGATGACGCGCATGCCGAGCGGCAAGAGCGAGTAGATGCCCGCGGCGACCTTGCGGATGTAGCCGCCGCGAATGAGCAGGATGTGCGAGGCGACCTGCGCCTCGGCCGGCGCCTCTTTCAGCGTCGGGATCAGCATTCGGGAATAACGCATGGGCGCTTCTATTGCATGCCGCAAAGAAGCAATGCAAGAGTCGCTACCGATGGCCGCACAGAGTCGCCCCGAGGAGGGCCGCCTGCTTGCCGCGGGGCGACGCCTGCTCCGCGAGGCGCGCGTCATCGACTGGTGGGCGCTCTTCTACTATCCGACGTTGACGCTGCTGGCGATCTTCGGCCGCGGCGCCAGCGAGGGGCGCGGCCTCGTCATCGCGCTGTCGCTGCTGCTCGGCGCCTGGGCGCTGTCCGCGGTCGTCGTCGGGCGGAGCGGCCTGGTGCGCCAGGGGCTCGTCCCGGCGCTCTACTACCGCCTGTCGATCTCGCTGCCGATCGTCGGCTCGTATCTGCTGCTCAAGACCCTCCTGCCGATCGTGCGCACCGACAACTACGACGCCGCGCTGTACGCCATCGACGTGGCGCTCTTCGGTGTCGAGCCGACCCTGTGGCTTGATCGCCTCGTGTCGCCGTTCCTGACCGAGTGGCTGTCGTTCTTCTACTATCTCTACTTCTATCTGGTGACCACCTTCATCCTCGGCGTGCTGCTCACGATCGACGATGTGCAGATCGGGATCGAGTTCGGCGTCAGCGCGACGCTGAGCTTCTGCCTCGGCCACCTGCTCTACATGATCGTGCCCGGCTACGGGCCGCACAGCTTTCTGGCCGGCCAGTTCAGCCACGAGCTGCCGCACGGCCTCTTCTATGGGCTGGTCGTCGACACGGTGACGCAGGCCGGCGCCAAGAAGGACATCTTCCCGTCGCTGCACACCGCCGTGCCGACGCTGTTCACGCTGTTCGCGCTGCGCCATCGGCACCGCGTGCGCGCCTTCCGGTACGCCTGGCCGGTGCTCGCCTTCATCGCGTGCAACATGATCGCGGCGACGGTGTATCTGCGCTGGCACTACCTGGTCGACGTGCTGGTGGGCCTGGTGCACGCCAGCTCGATGCTGCTGCTCGCGACCTGGGTGGCGCGCTGGGATCAGGCGCGGAGCGCGCGGCTCGGGCTCGGCACGCCCTGGCCGCAGCTCAAGCAGCCGCACCCTCTCGGCGCGCTGAGTCCCAAGGAAGCGATCGGCCGCAGCCGCTCGTAGCGCGGCTCGCTACTTGATCTCGCGCTGCAGCTCGCAGGCGTGGCGATCGCCCCGCGTGCAGGCCTTGCCGACGAGCCCGAGCCCCTTGGCCTTGTCCTTGGGGACGCCGAGCCCCTTGGCATAAAGCCACCCGAGCCCCGCGCAGCCGCTGTCGTTGTCGTCCCCGGTGCACGCCTTCTGGAGGAGCTGGGCCGCGCGCCCCGGATCCGCCGCCACGCCGTTGCCCGTCCGGTACGCCTCGCCCAGAAAGGCACAGCCCGTCGGCTCGCTGCCGTCGCAGGCCTGCTTGAACAGCTCCCGCGCGCGCGTCTGATTCTTGCCGATGCCGTCGCCCCACTGATAGGCCAGCCCGAGGTTGGCGCAGCCGAGCTGCGAGCCGCCATCGCAGGCGCGCTGGAAGAGCATCACGCCCCGCTTGGCGTCTTTGACCATGCCCTCGCCCTCGTAGAAGATGCGCCCCGCGTCTCCGCAGCCCTCGGCGCTGCC
>CAZPEY010000045.1:6558-22128 GCA_964585665.1 uncultured Polyangiaceae bacterium
GCCTTGGCCGCGTCCTTGGCCGTCCCCTTGCCTTCGATCTGCAAGATGCCGAGCTGCGTGCAGCCCGACAGATCGCCGCCCGTGCAGGCCCGCGTCGCCAGCGACACGGCCTTGGGGTAGTCCACCGTCACGCCGTTCCCCGACGAGTAGAGCCGCGCCGAGCCAGCGCAGGCCGCGAGGTCATCGCTCGCGCAGAGCTTGTCGAACAGCACCAGCGCCTGCGGCGCGCCGCCCGGCGTGCGTCCGTCTTCATAGAACCCCGCGAGGTTGAAGCACGCGTCCTGGTTCCCGGCGTCGCACGCCTTCTTGTAGTAGACGGCCGCCTCCTTGTCGTTGCGCTCGGTGCCCTTGCCGTCCGCGTAGAGCACCGCGAGATCGTTGCAGGCGCGAATCTCCTCGTTGTCGCAGCCCTTCTGGTGCAGCTCGAACGCCTTCTTGTGATCGACGCCGACGCCCTTGCCCTTGGCGTACATCGTCCCGAGCACCCAGCAGCTCCCCCACTGCCCGGCGTCGCAGGCCTTGGCGCATGCGGCCACGTTGCCCTCGGGACAGTCGGTCACCTTCTTCTTCTTGCCCTTGGCTGGCGGCGCCGCCTGCGCCCCGCCCGCTAGGCACACCACGACCATCGACAGCAGGACTCGCTTCAGCTCCCTCATCGCTATCTCCTCGCAGACAGATTCAGTTTTAGGGGGGATGCGCGGCGCGTCCGAGCGCCGCCCTACCGCAGGACGTGCCGGGTCTCCTTCATCGGATCGCGATACGTGCCACCGAGGCGATCCCAGAAGGTCAGGAACTGGCCAAAGTTATACTTGTTGTACGTGTGGTGCATCGTGTGGTGCGCCGTGTAGTTGATCCACGGGTGGCGCACCCAGCTCACCTGATCGTGGATGAAGAACGTCCACAGCATCACGAAGACGACGAACCCCGCATAGATGCTGATGTGCACCGGCAGGATGAACGCGCAGATGTAGTGCGGCACCGCCTGGGCGAACGAGTCGAGCGGGTGGAACGCGAACGACACCCACGGCGTCGGCTTGCGATACTCGTGGTGCTTCAAGTGGATGTACTTGTAGATGAGCGGGTGGTGCAGCCAGCGGTGCGCCCAGTAGACGAACGTCTCGGTGAACGCGAGGAAGAAGAGGAAGCTGAAGACGAAGTAGAGCCAGCCGTGATCGCCGACGTTGTAGTAGACCTTCGACTGCCCCTTGGCGACGTAGTACTGGAACGGCGCGCCGAGGATCGCGTTGCCGAACGTGCCCCACACCGCGAGGCGCTGGCTCTTCTTGATCTCGTCCGGGTTCGGGTGCTGCTTCTCGTCGGAGAAGTAGCGATCCCAGTTCTTCTCGAAGAACCACCAGAACGAGAGACGCGACAGCCCGTAATACAGCCCGAGCCCGAACACGAACTGCGTGACGAACACGAAGGCCATCCCGACCAGCGGCCCGCGATCGAGCGCGACTCCGAAAATCTCGGCTAACATCGAGCCGGAGAGTAGCCACAGACGATGCAAGGTCAACCAAATTCTCCCCGGGATCTCCGTCGATGAACGCGGGAATCCTCATCGGCGGCCGCGCCACGCGCATGGGCCGCGTCAAGGGCTTGATCGAGATCAAGTCAGGCACCACGATCCTCGATCATCTGGTCGCGATCACACGCCAGGTCGGCCTCACGCCCGTGCTGCTCGGCGCCTGCCGCGAGACCGAGGCCCGGTACCCGGAGCTGCCGCGCCTCGACGATGCTGCCCCGGGCGTCGGCCCGATCGGCGGGCTGCTGGCGCTGCTGCGCGCCGCCGAGCAGGCGGGGTCGCCATCGGTGATCCTGCTCGGCTGCGACCTGCCGCACCTGACCGTCAAGATACTTGACCAGCTCCTCGCGGCCCCGCCAGCGCCCCTGGTCGCCGCCCGAAAGGACGGCCGCTGGCAGCCGCTGTGCGCCCGCTACGAGGTCGCCGCGTGTCTGCCGGTCGTCGAGCGCCTGGTGCGCGACGGACGCCACGCGCTCCAGGCGGTCTGCGATGCTGCCCGAGCGGCCGAGCTGCCGCTCTCCACCGAGGATCACGCGGCGCTCGTCGACTGGGACAGCCCCGAGGACGTCCAGTAACGGGCGTCCGACCGGGGGCGCGGGACTGTCCGCTCGCGAACAGTGCCCGCCAGCGGACACTCCGAACTGTCCGCTGGCGGTCAAAGGAAGGAGCCAGAGGTGCACATTTCAGCCACTTACGACCGGCATGCCTCGTGCTCTGTCCGTTGTCATGACCACTCTAGCCCGTCTCCTCGCGTGTGTTGGCCTCACGACCTTTTCGTTCCTCGGCCTGATGCAGCAGTCGGCGCAGCTGCGCCACGACCTCATCGCCGCCGTCAGCGCCGGATCGTCCGCCCCGAGCCCCAGCAAGGCCGAGGCGGCCAGGGCCGAGGCACCGGCCACCTGCGTCTGCCCGCCTTCGTCGTAGCCGGCAGGGTGCCCACGGTCCGCCCCAGGGCAGCCTGGATCACGAAGGAGCGTTCATGAAGAGCCCCGGCATCCGTCAGAAGCTGTTTGCCGCCTTCCTCGGCGTCGTGGCCCTGCCGCTCGGCCTGTCCGCGTACCTGTCCGTCTACTACGTGCGCCGCGAGCGCGCCGGCATGGAGCAAGATCGCCGGACGCGCGTCGATGCGGCCTTCCGCCGGATCGAGCGCCAGATGCAGGAGGCGTCGACCCCGCTCTTCGACGAGATGCTGCCCATCGTCCGGGACCTGGTGCCACCGTCGACCACCGACGTGCTGACCCCCGAGTACCTGGCGGGCGTCGCGGAGCTCGCAGCGCGCCTGCGCCGCGACGAGCCGATCGTGGAGGGCGTGCGGGTGACCTTGAGCTCGCCGGGCGCAGCGCCGATCGTGCTGTTCGACTCGCTGGTCACGCCCTCGCGCTGGGACGTCGACAAGGTGACCTCGGGCGCCGACGGCACCGCCTACATCCAGGAGCCAGAGCACCTCTGCCTCGTGCGCTCGAGTGGCCCGCTCGAGCGGCTGGCACCGAACATCGCGACGCCGCGCGCCTCGCTGACGCTCGTCGTGGAAGTCAACCAGGCGGCGCTCTCTGTCCCCGTCGAGATCGACGCAGGCTGGGCGTTCTCGCTTGATCGACGCACGAACACGCTGGCGCACCCCAGCGAGGCCGCCCAGCGGTTGCTGCAGGCGATCCCGGATCTGCCCGCGCTGCTCACCGACATACCGAGCAAGCAGGCGACCTTCGAGCGCACCCTACACGGTCGTCGCTTCACTGGCTTCGTCGCCGACAAGCTCGAGCTCAGCGAGGTCGAGTACCACCCCTTCGCGATCCTCGCCATCTCCGACGAGGCCGCCTTCTGGCGGCCGCTGCAGCTGCGCGTCGCCGCGATCTTCGGAGCGTTCGGCCTGTCGTTCGCGCTCGCGCTCTGGCTCGCGTACTACCTGAGCGGTCGCTTCGTCGGGACGCTGACCGCGCTGTCCGAGGGCGCCGAGGCGATCGCCCGCGGCGACTTCCGCGCCTTCGAGCGGCGCTCGAGCGACGAGTTCGGGCGGCTCGCCGAGAGCATGAACAAGATGGCCACGGAGCTCGCCGCGCGCATGCACCGCGACGAGGTGGACGGCTGGCGGCGGCTGGTCCGCGTCCTGTCGCACGAGATCAACAACACGCTCGGCCCGGTGCGCTCGGTCGCCGGCACGGTGCGCGATCAGATCGCGCAGCGCCTCGGGGACGGCGACGCCGCCGAGGATCTGCAGCTCGCGTTCCGGTTGATCATCGACCGCACCGACGCCCTGGCGGCCTTCATCGCCAACTACGCCGAGCTCGCCAAGCTGCCGGCCCCCGACAAGCAGCCGACCCAGCTCGGCTCGGTGGTGCGCAGCGCCGTCGAGCTGCTCGGCGATCTGGCGCGCGAGCGAGAGGTCAAGCTGCTGGACCAACACGACGCGACGCTGCCCGACGTCCCCCTCGACCCCACGCAGATCGAGCGCGTCGTCATCAACCTGGTCAAGAACGCGCTCGAGGCGGCGCCCGCCGGATCGACGGTCACGGTGCAGACCGGTCGTTCGATCGAGGGCGTCGAGCTCGTCGTCGAAGATCGCGGCCCGGGCATCTCGGCCGACGCGCGCCGCCACCTGTTCGTGCCGTACTTCACCACCAAGCCCGGCGGCAGCGGCCTCGGCCTCGCGCTCGTACGCCAGATCGTCGTTGGCCACGGCGGCACCGTCACCGTCGAGGACAACCCCGAGGGCGGCACCCGGATGCGAGTCGTCCTGCCGGCCAAGGAGTCGCCCTCGGCGCGAAGCGGGTAAGCGGGTAAGATAGGAGCGCGATGCCGACCATCCTCGTCGTAGACGACAACAGCGCGGTGATCGACGCGCTGCGCCTGCTGTTCAAGCAGGAGAAGTGGCGCACGCTCGGCCTGTCCAGCCCCGACCGCCTCGTCGAGACCGCGGCGCAGGAGCGGGTCGATCTGGTCATCCTCGACATGAACTTCAGCCGCGACACGACCTCGGGCGGCGAGGGCATCGCGGCGCTCGAGGCGCTGCGCGCCGCGCTGCCCGGGCTGCCCGTGATCCTCTTTACGGCCTGGGGCACCATCGAGCGGGCGGTCCAGGCGATCCAGCTCGGCGCCGTCGACTACCTCCAGAAGCCGTGGGACAACGAGCGGCTCTTGCGGCTGTGCCGTGCCCAGCTCGCGTTGCGCGCCAGCGAGGAGGAGCGCCGCGCCGTGCACGCCACGCAGCACAGCGCGCGGGCGGCGCTCGACCAGCGCGCCGACTTCTCGGGCATCCTCGGCGAGTCACCGCCGCTGCTCGCAGCGCTCCAGCTCGTCGCCGACGTCGCGCCCACCGAGGCGACCGTGCTCATCACCGGGCCGCCCGGCACCGGCAAGGAGCGCATCGCCGAGGCGCTGCACCGCAGCTCGCCGCGTCGGCAGCGGCCGTTCGTCAAGGTCCACGTCGGCGCGCTGCCCGAGAGCCTGTTCGAGCGCGAGCTGTTCGGCCATGTCCGCGGCGCCTTCACCGACGCGCGCGACGACCGCCCCGGGCGCTTCGCGCTCGCCGACGGCGGGACGCTGTTCCTCGACGAGATCGGCACCCTCGGCCTCGCCCAGCAGGTCAAGCTGCTGCGGGTGCTGCAGGAGGGCGAGTTCGAGCCGCTCGGCTCGACCAAGACGGTGCGCGTCGACGTGCGCGTCGTCGCCGCCACCAACGTCGATCTCCACGCCGAGGTGCAGGCGGGGCGCTTCCGCGAGGATCTCTACTACCGGCTGCACGTCGTCGAGATCAGCCTCCCGCCGCTGGTCGAGCGACCGAGCGACATCGTGCCGCTGGCCCGCCACTTCTGCGCCCGCGCCGCCGAGCGCAACCGCAAGCCGGTGCGCGGCCTCTCTCCCGACGCCGAGAGCGCGCTGGTCACCTACTCGTGGCCGGGCAACGTGCGGGAGCTCGAGAACGCCATCGAGCGCGCCGTCATCCTCTGCAAAGGGGAGCAGCTCGAGGCGGCCCAGCTGCCGTTCCTTCAGGGCGCGATGGCGACGCGGCCCAGCGCCGTCGCCGAGGCAGCGACGACCGGGCCGCCCGACGAGACCCTCGAATCCCTCGAGCGCGCCGCCATCGAGAAGGTCCTGGCCACCCACCAGGGCAACATCTCGAAGGCGGCCCAGGCGCTCGGGCTGTCGCGCGCCGCCCTCTATAGGCGCCTCTATAAGTACGACCAGAAAGAGCGACCCTAAGCACAGCCACGAGACCACTCGGGGTCCGCGCGGCCAGTAGCCAGGGCTTCCCTCCGCGCCCCGCTTCGTCGTACGCTACCAAAGCAGTTTCAGCTCAACTCTATGAGGGCGGAGGGACCCATGCGCATGCTGCTCGGTTTTCTGTCGGCGATCGTCGTGATGTTGTTCGCAGTCGCGGCCTACGCAGGATGTCCCGCCGGTTACGAGCGCAGCGGCAATCGCTGCGTGCGCTACAGCTGCCCTCCCGGCTCGGTGCGCGACGGCAACCGCTGCGCGAGCTGCCGCCCCGGCTGCACGTACATCGGCGGCGGCAAGTGCCGCTGCCGTCGCTAGACTGCTAGCCGGCAACTCTCCACGCGCTGGCGCGGCGCGCTCGCCGCGCCACGGCCTCTGCGGCCGTTCGCCATAATCGCCTCTGACACCGAGGAGGGCCTCGCCGATGAGCGACTTCGATCCCGACAAGCTCCTGCTGTTCGATCAAGCCAAGCTCGGACCGCACTCGTTCTTCGTGACCTGGGACCATCCGCCCCATGAGCCGGCGGCCACCGCGCACTACCGCGACGACGAGCAGTGCCTCATCGTCGAGGCGGGCGGCGAGGCGCGCGCCTACCCGCTCTACCTCATCGCGTCGCATCACCTCGCCGCCGACAAGCTCGGCGAGCGCGAGGTGCTGATCACCTTCTGAGACGCGTGCCACAGCGGGGCTGCCTTCGACCCCGCCATCGACGGCCGGGTGCCGTCGTTCAAGGTCTCGGGGCTGTATGAGGGGCTGTTCGTGATGCAGGACTCGCTGACCGGGTCGCACTGGCTGCACTACACGGGCGAGTGCATCCTCGGCGAGCTGGCGGGGCGCAGCCTGACGATGCTCGACACGAGCGCGCTGTCGTTCGGCGCCTTCCGCCGGCTTTATGGCAGCGGCAGCGGCAGTGGCAGCGGCGCTGGCAATGGTACCGTCGTCGAGCCGACGACGTCGTGGTGGCGCAAGCTCGCCGGCAAGATCGAGACGAACCTGCACTTCTTCGCGCTGCCCGGCATGTTCCGGCGCACGCTGCCCAAGCAGATCGATCCGCGGCTGCCCGAGAGCACGCTCGGCCTCGGCGTCGTCCTCGGCCGGCGCAACCTCGTCGGAGGGAAGGCGCCCGACGCGGCGCGCTTCTACCCGCTGCAGGCGATGAAGGAGCGGGGCTTCGTGCAAGAGGACCTCGCCGGAACGCCGATCGTCGTCGTGATGGACGCCAGCCTCGGAGCGCCGGTCGCGTACGTCGCCAAGGACGGCGAGCGCGCGCTCAAGCTCGCCAAGCGGGACGACCTCCTCGTCGACGAGGCCACAGGCCGGAGCTGGGACCTCGCGGGCAAGCCGCACGGCCCCGAGGGCGATCGCGGCGAACGGCTCCCGCTCGCCGCCGGCATCTTTGGCCGCTGGTACGGCTTCGTCGCGTCCTACCCGAAGACGACGATCTTCGGCCTCGACGAGTAGCGCGCCTCCCCCCTACGAGATGCGGTCGAGGGTCTGCTGCGGGTTGGCCGCGACGAAGCCCGCATGCGCGCGCCCCCACTCGACCGCCGCGAGCAGCGTCGCGCGCAACTCTTCGAGCGAAATCGTCTGATCGGCAACGACACCGGCGTGTGTCGCCACGAGGCGCGCTGCCCCGTCGGTACCGAGCAGCAGCACGCGCTGGCGCGCGAAAGCCTCGCCGAGCAGCGCATCGAACAGCACCGGCCCGAACACGAAATAGTCACGCTCGAGGGTCCCAAGGTCCCGCTCTGGATCGGTCGGAAAGATCCGATCCTCGACGAGCGCGATCGCCGCCTGCGCATCGAGCCCGTCGAGCAGCGCGCACAGCGGCAGCGAGTACGCTCGGCGCTCGAAAGCCGCGATCGGCACGCCAAGCGGGGTGATGCAATCCCAGTCTCCAAACGGCTTGCCGCCGACCCAGAGGCGCACCCGCCCGAGCACGAAGTCCTCGGAGAGCGCTCGATCGACGACGAGATCGATCGCGAACCGCTCGGGCTGCCCGAAGCGCACCGGCGTTGCCGTCATCGGGCCCTCAGTCGCTGGACGATGTACGCAGGGGGCGTGTCGCCGAACTGAGATCCACCGTTCCAGTGCACGCGCCCGTTGTTTCCCTGATACCGATAGATGCCCTCGGCCCCTTGCGCCCACCACGTGTTGGGGTTGTCGGGAAGGGGAATCGCGCGCGCGTAAGCCTGCTCGGCGTCTGCAGGCAGCGGTGACTTGCCGCGGATGTACTTGGCGGGCTGGCGGGTGTCGTGGTGGCCCGGATTCTCGTAGGCAGGCTTGGGTCCCTGGTACGAGTTGTCGCGGAACGGGTTGTCCGCCCGCATGGGGAAGATGCGCTTGGGCGCATCGGTCTGGCTCGCATGCTCCTCGCCGGCGTGCTGTTCGACGTGAGGCATGCTGCGCAGGATGCGACGCACGTCGACCGCGACGGAATTGCGGGCAGGGGCCGGCGCCGCGATCTGCTCGGCCGATCCCGGCGACCGCTCCTCCCGCGTCTCCGCCCCCCGCTGTCCCGCGTGCGTCATGCGCGAGCCGTAGCAGGCGTTGCGATGAATCGCAACCTCGGGGACGATGCCGGGATGCGCATCCTCCTTGCTGCCACGCTGCTGCTTCCACTGCTCGCCCGCCCCGCCTCCGCCGCCAAGCCGATGAAGGCGACGATGCTCTGTGGCGTGTTCAAGAACAAGAAGGTCGACTACCTCGTCCCGACGGAGGACGGGCGCAAGCTCAGCAAGCCCATCGACTGCGCCATCCAGATCGAGTCCGGCGGCAAGGGCACCATGACGGCGCACGCTTGGATCGAGACCGCGGGGGAGCACAGCGAAGATCACGCCGAGGCGATCGCCAAGGGCAACGACTTCGAGACGGAGTTCAAGCCCAACGCCGACTTCCGCGCCTGCACGAACTTCGAGATCCACGCGCGCATCGAGGGGGACGGCGGCACGCTGTGGCAGGACGTCCAGAAGGTGACGCAGACCTGCAGCGCCGGCGCGGCCGCCCCGACCGCAGCGACGCCAGCGGCGCCGGTCAAGGCCACCAAGGTCAAGGCGACCTTCGAGTGCAAGAAGATCCTGAAGGACCAGAGCGCCTGGGCGATCGGCAACGAAGGCTATCGCATCGACGCCGTGCGCCTCGACTGCACCGTGCGCAGCAAGGACTCGCGCCTCGTCGGCGGGCGCGCCTTCATCAAGACGACCTGGCACAAGGGCACGATCCTGCAGCAGGGCAACGAGCGCGGCGGCTCGCCGATCGCCGAGGGCGGCGACTACGAGTACATGTTCACGCTCGAGAAGGGCAGCGACTGGGACACCTGCGCCACCGACATCACCGTCCCGGTGACGGTGCTCGATCCGAACGGGCAGACGGTGTTTCAGGCGGAGAAGCTGTATCGCCAGAACTGCCAGCCGATCCCGGTCGCGCCGCCGGTCGGCTCGAAGAAGCCGCCGGCCGACAGCGGCGCCAAGTGGGACGAGACGGCGCTCAAGCAGATCCCCGCCGACGCCCAGTCCCTCGCGCAGCAGTTCATCGACGCGGCGGTCGACAGCGACCCACCGACGCTCGCCAGCCTGGCGCAAAAGGGCGTCAAGAAGGGCAAGAAGACCCTGGTCGGCAAGGACGTCTACGATCTCGGCGCCGCGACCGGCATCAAGCCGAGCAAGGAGTGCGACGAGCAGCAGCAGAACTGCAAGTGGGGGCCGTGGGCCGCGATGAGCAAGAGTCCGACGGAGTTCTGGATCTACAGCACGAACGACAGCGGCTACGGCAAGTTCGCGTGCGCGGTGTTCACCAAGGGACCCTCGGGCTGGGCGTGGACCGGCGTGCGCAGCTACGACACCGGCGAGCCGTAGCGACGCGAGCGGCGCAGCGCCGTCTTTCATGTTAGCGCTATGTACATCAATATGATTTCGTGTCACTCTCGTTGACATGAAAGCTCGCCGCTCCCCGCGGCCCTATCGCATGGCGGCGCGCGCCGACGCAGCGGCCGACACGCACCGTCGCATCCTCGAGGCGGCGATCGAGTCGCTCGGCGCCCGCCCGTTCGAGGAGGTCTCGCTCGCCGAGATCGCGCACGCGGCCGCTGTGACCGTGCAGACCGTGCTTCGACGCTTCGGCTCGAAGGAGGGGCTCGGCGAGGCCGCGGCGCGCCTCGGCATGGAGCAAGTGAGGGAGCATCGGTTTGCGGTCGCGCCGGGCGACCTCGACGGCGCGCTGTCACGCCTCCTCGAGCACTACGAGCAGTGGGGCGAGCGCAGCCTGCTCTTCCTCTCCCAGGAGCAGCGCGTCCCGGCGATGCGCGCCCTCGTCGAGGACGGCCGAGCGCTGCACCACGCCTGGGTGGAGCACGCCTTTGCGCCCTGGTTGAAGAGCCGGCGCGGCGCGGCCCGCCTGCGCCTGCGCGCCCAGCTCATCGCCGCGACCGACGTCTACGCCTGGAAGATCTGGCGGCGCGATCTCGGGCTCGACCCACGCACCACCGCGACCACGCTGCGCGCGCTCGTCGACGCCGCGCTGGCGAGCACCACCCCGTAACGGACGGCCAAGGAGGCTCCATGTCGAAGATCCTCGTCTACACCTCGCCCGCCCGCGGCCACCTCTATCCGCTGGTGCCGACGCTCGAGGAGCTGCGCCGGCGCGGTCACCAGATCGCGGTGCGCACGCTCGCCTCCGAGGTCGGTCGGCTGCGCAAGCTGGGCCTCGCTGCGACGCCAATCGCCGAGGCGATCGAGGCGCGCGAGATCGACGACTGGAAGGCGAGCTCGCCTCCCGCCGCGCTGCTCGCCGCCTGTCGCACCTTCGTCGATCGCGGCCACCACGAGCTGGCCGATCTGCGCGCCGCCATCGACGCCGAGCGGCCCGACGTCCTGTTCACGGACGTCAACTCCTGGGGCGCCGCCGCCGTCGCCGAGGCGAGCGGGCTGCCGTGGGCGGTGTTCGCGCCGTACTTCCTGCCGGTGCGTGCGCCGGGCATCCCAGCGTGGGGGCTCGGCATGTCGCCGGCGCGCGGGCTGCTCGGACGCCTGCGCGACGCCCTGCTCTGGCCGATCGTCAACCTCCTTTACGATCGCGCCCTCGTCGGGCTCAACGGCGTGCGGCGGAAGGCCGGCGCCGCGCCGTTCCGTCACGTCGCGGAGTTCGCGACGCGCGCGCCGCTGGTCGTCTCGTACACGGCAGAGCCCTTCGAGTACGCGCGCGCCTGGCCGAGCAACGTGCGCCTCGTCGGACCGGGGACCTGGGAGCCTGTGACCGACGAGCCGAGCGCCGCCGCCGCGCCCGATTCGCGCCCGCTCGTCCTCGTCACCTGCTCGACGGAGTTTCAGGACGACGCGCGGCTCATCGAGGTGGCGCTCGCGGCGCTCGCCGACGAGCCGGTGCGGGTCGTCGCGACGACGGGCGCCATCGATCCGGCGCGCTTCTCCGCGCCGAAGAACGCCGAGGTCGTGCGCTTCGCGCCGCACGGCCCGCTGCTCCGCGAGGCGGCCTGCGTCGTCTGCCACGGCGGCATGGGCATCACGCAGAAGGCGCTCGCCGCCGGAGTGCCGCTGTGCGTGGTGCCGTTCGGGCGCGATCAGCTCGAGGTGGCTCGCCACGTCGTCGAGGCCGACGCCGGCACGCGGCTTTCGCCCAAGCAGCTCGATCCGGCGCGGCTGCGACGCGCAGTGGAGGAGGCGCGGCAGAAGACGGCGGGCGCGCGCCGGATCGCCGAGGCGTTCGCGCGTGCGGGCGGCGCCAAGGCGGCCGCCGACGCGATCGAGCAGGCGACGGCGGGCCACGCACCGACGGCGAAGCCAGCGACCAGCGCGGCGACCCTGTCCGCGGCGAACTGATCGCTCAGCGCTTCGGTGGCTGCTGCGACGTCGAGCCCGACTTCGCGGCGGGGGCGCGCCGCAGATAGAGATCGACGTAGTCGGTGACGCCCTCGCACGGGTTGTCCATCTGCTTGAGGCGCCAGTACTTGCGCTTGCCCGTCTGCGCGAAGGTCAGCTTGCCCGAGCGGGTGCACGGCTTGCCCTGGTTGATGTGCGAGACGCGGGTCACGACGGTGCCATCGAGCTCGAAGCTGCGCGCCTCGACGAGCGTGATCGTCCCCTCGACAGTGAGGAAGTCCTCGCCCTTGCGCTGCTCCCCCTTGAGGACGAGCGCGCCCTGCTCCTCGCGCACGGTGGCCTGGCCATGCTCCTCCCAGCTGATCCACTGCAGCGACAGGAGGTGGCTGCCGAGCAGCGCCGCCTTGGCCTGCGCGTCCTTGACGACCGTCTTGACGGCCTGGCTCGGAACAGGCGCCGGAACGGGCTCCGGCGCAAGGTCCGCACGAGCCAGCGAGGCGAGCGAAACAACGATCAAGCCAAGAGCGATCCGCATCGCACCAGCGTACAGGAATCCTGGTACGCTTGCAGCGATGGGTGGGTTCGGCGACGGCGGCAAGAGACCGCCCGTGGAAAGCGCGAAGATCGGCGCAGAGTCCGCCGAGCCGCCAGCGCCCGTCGCCCGAAATGCTAAAGGCGGACGACGACAGGATCCCGTCGCTGTGGCACGCAAGGCGGTTGCTGCCCAGAGTCCTCGCATGAAGCCGATTCCCGTCGATGGCCGCCTGGGACAAACACTCGCGGACCATCGCTTTCTCGTGGAGTCCTGGCTGGGCGATTCGCCGTGGATGGGGGTCGCGATCGCGACCGATCGGCGCGACGGGTCGCGCGCGCGTGTGACCATCAGCGGGCCGACGGACCTGTCGTGGGAGACTCTTCGAGGGCGCTTCGCCAGGTCAGTGCCGGGGCTAGCGGAGGTGACCTACCTCGGACCGGTCGTGAGCGATGACGGGTGGGGACAAGAGTCGATCGCGATTGCCGAGTCGCTTGGCAGCACACCGACCGGAGTGCCATCGCAGGTCGAGCCTGCCGTGCTCGCCGCACGAATCGCGGCCTTGCTTTCGCGATGCCACGCCAAGTTCGAGCCACTCGGGACGCTCCGCCCCGAGAGTCTCCGGCTCTTGGACCACGAGGTACTGTGGCTGGGACGCGGCGAGCGCTTCTGGCTGCTCGCCCGCCCGCTGTCGGTCGGTGCTGTCTCTCCCTACGCGCCTGGCTATTGCGCGCCTGAGCTGGTGGCTGGAGGGCCGCGCATTGCGCCCGTCGACGCATCTGCCGACGTCTTCAGCTTTGGCGTATTGGTCGCTGAGCGAATCCTCGGCCGCTTCCCGTATCCGCGAACTTCGTTCACCGGACTCTTCGAAGCGCAGGCCACCAACGCTTTCGAGCAGCTCCCGAAGAGCCCCCTCGGTGTACTCGTGCAGCAATGCATGTCAGCGGACGCAGCTCAGCGACCCAGCGTCGCCGAGCTGGTCGCCGCGACGTCCACGTAGTCCAGCAACTTGACTACTCCCTCGAGGGGTCGGGGCTACTGCAGCTCGTAGCAGCCGATGTCGTACGCGCCCGCGGCGGGCGCCGGGCGGGGAGCGCCGAGCAGGTCCTTGGTCGGCGCGGTGAGCGTCATGAACGTCGCCGCGCCGTTGTCGACGAGGTTGCACGGATTGCTCCCTGCCTTCGGGCGGTAGTCGCCGTTGTCGTAGTCGACGAAGAGGTCGGTGCCCAAACAGCCGGTCAGGTCGACGTTCGAGTTCGGCGCGGGCGCGCCCTCGTACGCCGAGTACGCGGTGGTGCAGCCGGTCAGGTTCATCGTCCCGCCCCACCCTTGGAACACCAGCGTGTTGAGTACGACCACGCTGCCCGTCGTGCTGCTCGCGATGCCCGTCACGCCCGTCGTCTTCGTCGTGTTGCCGATGAGCGAGCAATTGACGATGGTCGCGTCTCCACCCAGCACCTCGACTCCGCCAAACATCGGGCCGGAAGGGCCGCTGCGACCATTGTCGGTGATGAGACAGTTTGTCAGCGTCAGGGAACTGCCCCCTGACGCCTCGTCGACCCCCCCGCCTCTGTTGTAGGTAATCTTGCTGTCGCGAATCGTCGAGGCACCAGCGCTGGAATAGAACCCCGTGCCACTGTTCGAGTCGATTGTGGAGCCTTCGATGATCGTCTGCATGCAATTGACTGCGACGCCGGCCGCGTTCTTCGACAGCGTGCTGCCAGCGATCATCAACTGGCAATCGGGAACATCGTTTCCAAAGCGAATCGCGTCGCTGCCGTTCTCACTAATTGCTGAGTCATTGATTGAAACACTGCCCCCATCCTGGCCGTATATCCCCTTGCCGCTGTTTCCATTGATCGAGCTACCACGAACAGAAAGGGTGCCGCCCCGAAGAGAGATCGCGTTATTGGCAGTGCTGGTGATAACCGAGCCTTCGATGTTGATCGAACAGTTCCAGAGAAAGAACCCGTCGTTCGAATAGTCGATCCGCGAGTTGCGAATCGTGGCCTCAATCATCGCGGAGCCAGAAGTGTGCGTGCACGCAACGCCAGCTAGCGACGGAGACGTGTCGGGACCACCGATCACGAGCCCATCGAGCAGCACCGTGTAGCCCACCGTCGACGAGCTCGAAAGTTGTAGATTCACCGCGTACCCGCCGCTCGAGCTCACCCGTGCCTCCGGCGAAGCGCCGACCCCAGGGCCAACCACCGTCCACTGGCCGACGGCGTCGAGGAAATCTGTCTCACCGTACGGCTGCATGGAACCCGCAACCTTGATGAAGCGCTTGCCACTCTTGGCGATTGCGGCGTTCACTTCGCAATAGGGTTTGGTCGAGGAGTCGGTCGTGAAATCCGAGCACGGACCGAGGCTGCCGTCGAAGTTGTCGACGTAGGCGACCTCGCCTTGGCTCGGGCAACGGCCGGTGGCGCGATCGCAGATGCCACTTGCGCATTGAGAGTGCTCGGTGCAGGCGGCGCACGCGCCAGCCTCGCCGCAGATCGGCGCAAGCGGCGAGCGCGCGGTGCAATCGGCGTTCTCCTTGCCGCTCACGAGCGGATTGCACGAACCGCAGCTGCCGAGGCTCGGCCCGACGGTGATGCAGCGAGCCTCGCCCCGAGCGATGCAGACGTTGTCCTCGCTCGCACCGGCGCACGCGCGACAGACGCCTCCCGCGCAGACGGGGAGCTTGATGTCGACGCACTCGGCCGAGGTGAGGCACATCGGCCGCAGATCCGCCCCCGGCGACAGATCAGCTTCTTGTCTCGCGAGATCCCCCTCGGCTCCGGACAGGGCGTCAATCTGACCCGCCAGATCCGCGCCAGTCCCGAGATTCGGATCCGAGCAACCAAGGATGAGAGGGAGGACCGCCAGCGAGAGCGGACCGAAGAGCCGCAAGCTATTGCTTCTCGTAGCAGCCGATGTCGTACGCGCCAGCGGCGGGAGTCGGGCGCGGCGCGCCGAGCAGATCCTTGGTCGGCGCCGTCAGCGTCATGAACATCATCGCGCCGTTGTCGACGAGGTTGCACGGATT
Source organism: uncultured Polyangiaceae bacterium (assembly GCA_964585665.1). Lineage (GTDB taxonomy): Bacteria > Myxococcota_A > Polyangia > Palsa-1104 > Palsa-1104 > CAZPEY01. The sequence goes on from CAZPEY010000045.1 coordinate 21,694, forward strand.
GACGCCGGTCTTCGGTTGGTAATTGCCATTGTCGTAGTCGACGAACATGTCAGTGCCCAGGCAGCCCGTCAGGTTGAGATTGGAATTGGCGGCCGCCGCACCCTCATACGCCGAATAGCCGAGGGTGCAGTTCGCGATATTGGTTGTGCCTCCCAGTCCGCCGAATACGACAGTGTTCGCCACGACAATGCTGCCGGTCGCATTGCCGGAGATCCCCGTCGTGCCCGAGCTCTTCGATTTGTTCTTGATGATGGAGCTGTTCAAGATATTCGCGGAACCGGACGCGATGCGAACACCGCCAAAATCAGTTCCACCACTCGTTCCGCCACTTCGACCATTGTCAGTGACCAAGCAGTTCGTGATATTCAGCGTCGATCCCGTGCCAGAGGCGTCGATCCCCCCAACGCCACTCGAACTCGACTGACCGTTGCTCAG
>CAZPEY010000046.1:0-16843 GCA_964585665.1 uncultured Polyangiaceae bacterium
GGGCACGACCGGCTCGGGCAAGTCGGTCGCGGTCAACGGCATGATCTGCTCGATCCTGTTCAACGCGTCACCCGACGAGGTGCGCATGATCATGATCGACCCGAAGATGGTCGAGCTCTCGATCTACGAGGGCATTCCCCATCTCCTGCTGCCCGTCGTCACCGATCCCAAGAAGGCGAACCTGGCGCTCAAGTGGGCGGTCGACGAGATGGAGCGGCGCTACGAGCTGGTCTCGAAGGCCGGTGTGCGCGACATCCTCTCGTACAACAAGATCGTCGACAAGCAGCTCGCCGCCGAGCCGGTCAAGCTCGAGGCGCGGCCGATCACGATCTACGTCGATGGCCAGCCGAGGCAGTGCGAGGCCAGCGAGTCGGCCGTGGTGCGGGCCGGCGGGGTGGTCAACGAAGAGGTGCGTGGCGAGATCTCGGCGGCGCACAGCGAGCTGCAGGCGCGCGCCCAGGCGATCGCGGCCGAGCCGCTGCCCAAGAAGCTGCCCTACATCGTCGTGCTGATCGACGAGTTTGCCGATCTCATGATGGTCGCGCCCAAGGACGTCGAGACGTCGGTGGCGCGCATCGCGCAGAAGGCGCGCGCCGTCGGTATTCACCTGATCCTCGCGACGCAGCGGCCGTCGGTCGACGTGATCACCGGCCTCATCAAGGCGAACTTCCCGTCGCGCGTCGCCTTCCAGGTGGCGTCGAAGATCGACTCGCGCACGATCCTCGATCAGCAGGGCGCCGAGAACCTGCTCGGCATGGGTGACATGCTGTTCACCGATCGCGGGCAGGCGCTGCGTCGCGTCCACGGCGCCCTCGTCACCGACGGGGAGATCAAGAAGCTCGTCGACTTCCTCAAGCTGCAGGGCTCGCCGGTCTACGACCTCGAGATCTTGAAGCCGCGCGATGAAGAGGAGGGCGAAGAGGGGATGGCCGGGGAGGGCGCGGGCAGCGACGATCCGCTCTACGATCAGGCGGTGCGCATCGTCTGCGAGACGCGTTCGGCGTCGGTGTCGATGCTGCAGCGACGGCTGCAGATTGGCTTCAACCGCTCGGCGCGCCTCATCGAGCGGATGGAGCGCGACGGCATCGTCGGCGCGCCCAACGGCAGCAAGCCGCGCGAGGTGATCGCCAACGCGATCTGATCGCTGCCTTCGGCAGCGCTACTTCTTGGCGCCAGCCGTGAGCGAATCGCAGCTCGTCTCCTTCGAGTCGCCGACCCCACCGAACATCGTCGCGTTGAACTTCTTCGGGCCCGCCGCCTTCTGCTCGAACAGGATGTCGAAGACGCGGCACTTGCCCGACTTCTGCTTGACCGCGATCGCGGCGTGAAGCGTGCGGCGCTGCACGACGCCGAGCGCGTTCTGCTCGACGTTCCAGGCCTTGTCGGTGATGGAGCCGTCGAGGATCTCGTCTGGCGAGAGGCCCTTGACCGAGAGGTCGAGCATCTCCTTGAGCAGCTTGCCGTCCTTGAGCTGAGCGGGGGGCAGGCCATCGGCGAAGGCGGGCGTTGCGAGAGCAGCGACGGCGCAGAGGGCGAAGGGCAAACGGAAGGACATGGAGAGCGCTCCTTGGTTGAGGTGGTGAAGCGAAGTGCGCACGCAATAGCGCGGCCTCGGCGTCCGCTTCAATCGCGACGATTGTTGTCGGCGGCCTCGCAATTTCCTGCTCCCATGAATGCTTTCCTGGCCGCATGCGTTACAGTGCCGTGATGGTCTCGATCGGAGCTCTGCTGACTGTGTTCTCGACGTTTCTCGCCCCGGCGGCCGCGGCCGCTCCCGTCGCTGCGGCCGGCAAGCCCGATGCAGCGCAGGTCAAGGCGCTGGTCGGCAAGGTCCAGCACTTCTACGACTCCACCAAGGATCTGAAGGCGCACTTCGACCAGCAGATCGAGAGCTCGATCGGCTCGGTGAAGAAGGCGTCGGGAGACGTGTGGCTCAAGAAGGGCGGCAAGATGCGCTGGGACTACTCCAAGCCCGAGAAGAAGCTGATGGTCGCCGATGGCCAGACGCTGTGGGTGTACGAGCCGGAGGACCAGCAGGCGTTCAAGCAGGATCTGCGCGGATCGACCATGCCGCTGTCGGTGTCGGTGCTCATCGGGGAGGCCAAGCTCGCCGCGGAGTTCGACATCACGGCCACCGAGCTCGCGGGGATCGCGGACGGCGAGGCGGCGCTCCAGCTCGCTCCCAAGGCCCCGACGACGGCCTACCACCACCTCGTGTTCGTCGTCGACGCTGCGACCGGCCAGGTCAAGCAGACGATCATCTTCGATCACCAGGGCGGCAAGAACCGCATGAGCTTCTCGGCGTTCGAGCTCAACAAGGGCGTCGACGATCACCGCTTCAAGTTCTCGCCCCCGTCGGGGACGAAGATTATTTCGCCGAAGTAGCGCTCGTCCCCAGTCGATCGAGGAAGGCGTAGGTCTTGCGCCAGTGGTCGCGCGACGCCTCGCGGAAGAGCAGGGCGTGGAACGCGTGCACCTCGTTGGGGTAGTAATGCGCCTCGACGGGAACACTCCGTCCCTGCAGCGCCTTCTCGAGGCGACGCGTGTCGTCGAGGATGGGATCGGCGGTGCCGCAGGTCGTGAAGAATGGCGGCAGCGGACGGACGGGGCGCGTCGGACCTTCGAGGACGAGCAGCGGATCGGCGAGCTCGAGCTCCGTCGGTGAGAGCTTGCCGCAATCGGCCAGGTACGAGTCGTGGACCTCGTGGATGCGGTCGCGGAGGAAGGTCGGCAGCTTTGGCTTCCGACGGGCGAAGCGGCCCGGATCGCTGACCTGGTAGAGGCCGCACGCCGGCAGCGCCGCCTTGGGGACGACGCCAGTGGCGAAGACGCGGCGCGCGTAGGTCTCGGGTCGCTCGAAGCAGGCTGCCATCGTCACGACCGTGGTCAGGTTGGCCCCGGCCGACTCGCCAGCGACGATGAGGCGATCGATGTCACCGCCGTAGCGCGCGGCGTTCCGCACCACCCACTCGTAGGCGAGGCAGGCGTCCTCGACGGCCGCAGGGTAGGGATGCACGGGGGCGAGGCGGTAGCTGATGTTGAACACCACGTAGCCGCGGCGGGCGAACGACAGCGCCAGCGCCCAGTGCGTGTCCTTCGAGAGGATGCGAAAGCCGCCGCCGTGGATGTACAGCACCGCCGGTCGTTTCTCACCGGGCGCGAGATCGTTCGGGCGATACACGTCGAGCAGATACTCGGGCCGATCGCCGTCGCGGTAGGGGATGTTGCGCAGGCGCTCGACCCTGTGGCGCTCGAGCTTGGCGCGTGGGTGAAGCTCGCCGAGCCGCGCCAGGCCGCGGAAGAGGTTGTCGACGAGCACGGAGCCGAACCGCCGACGCAACGAGTGCCGCAGCGAAAGTGCCATGCGCGTAGGCTAGCGCACTTTCGCGCCGCTGCGCCTGGCAATTGACGGGCGTAGCGACGGCGGATACGGTCCGTCGCGCATGAAGCGAACGAACCTGGTCGCGTGTTGCCTGGTCGGCTTGGTCGGCCTCGGTGCATGCTCGCACGACACCGAGGCGCAGCTCACTTCCGACGGAGGAGGCAGCCCGTCGACGCCGAGCACGCCCTCGAACCCCGCGGGCGCGACCGACATGGCCAAGGCGTCGTCGAACGATCTGACCCCGCCGGCGTCGAGTACGCCGACGACGCCGAGCTCGCCCGCGCCGGTGCTGGGCGAGCCCATCGCCGCGCCGCTCAAGCAGTGGACCTGGATCGACGTCGACGGCATGAAGTGCGGCAACGGCTCGGCCTCCGGCATCGGCGTCAACCTCACCGACGACTCCGACGACGTGCTGATCTTCCTCGAGGGTGGTGGCGCGTGCTGGGACGAGGTGACGTGCTGGGGGCCGGGGGGGACGGCGCTGTATTTTCAGACCGGCTACAACGCGCTCGCGTTCTTCACCGATCCGCAGCGGCTCATCTACCTGCTCAATCGCGACGACCTCAACAACCCGTTTCGCGAGAAGAACATCGTCTACATCCCGTACTGCACCGGCGATGCCTTCTCGGGGGACAACGTGACCACGATGCGCTTCCTCGGCATCGAGCACGAGACCCACTTCGTCGGCTATCGCAACGTCGGCCTGGCACTCGAGCGCATCGCGGCGACGCTGCCTTCCGCCAAGCGGGTGTGGCTCGCCGGCGATAGCGCGGGCGGCTTCGGCGCGGCCTTCAACTTCGGCCGGACGCAGACGATGTTTCCGTCGGCGCGCGTCGACGTGATCGACGATTCCGGGCAGCCGATCATGCCGGATGGTGCGCGCTGGCAGCAGTGGAAGGATCTCTGGAAGATCCAGCTCCCGGCCGACTGCCTCGACTGCGCGGACGGGCCGACCAAGTTCGTCGACTACTATCGTGGCAAGTATCCGGCGAGCCGCTTCGGCCTGATCTCGTTCGACTACGATCTGGTGATCGCGCCGTTCATGAACCTGACACTCGCCGACTTCCACGATCAGCTCTACGACCTGGCCAGCCAGATCGACACGAGCTGGCCGAACGCGCGCTACTTCATCCTCGGTGGGGCGTCGCACGTCGGCCTGGGGTTGCCGACGGGCGAGCTCAAGGACTGGGTCGCCGCGATGGTCACCGACGACGCGACGTGGGAGAGCCACCAGCCATGACAAAGGTCAAGATCCTTTACTGTAACGCTTGAGGCTATCGCCCCCGGGCGGCGAGTCTCGCTGCCAAGCTCAAGGACCGGTTCGACATCGACGCCGAGATCAAGGTCGGCAGCTCTGGCCAGTTCGACGTCTACGTCGATGACCAGCTCGTCTATTCGCGGTTCAAGACCGGTCGTCTGCCGGACGAAGAGCTGCTCCTCGAATCGCTCAAGCTGTAAGCTAGTCGCATGTCGCATCTCCCACGCATCGCCGCGAGCGTGCTGCGGGTCGGGCTGCGCCGCCGCCGCAACGGCCCGTTTCACCCCGAGTGGGGGCTGCTGCTCGAGGCGACCGTCGACTACTTGCGCGGGGAGGGAGAGCGGCAGCTCGCGGGCACGCTCGCCGAGTGGCGACGAAACCAGGAGATCTCCGCCAAGAGCACGCCGGCGGCACGCGGCGTCAGGATCAGCGACGGAACGCTCGCAGGGAGGTCGACGCTCGACCTTGTCCCGTCGGGCGCGCCGCGTGGCACGATCCTGTACCTGCACGGCGGCGGCTACGTCACGGGCTCGCCGCGCACGCATCGCGGGATGGTCTCGCACATCGTCGCAGCGAGCGGCGCGCGGGCGGTGTTGCTCGACTATCGGTTGGCGCCCGAGTTTCCGTTTCCGTCAGCGATCGAGGACGCCGTCGCGGCGATCGATGCGCTGTATGCGTCCGGCGTGGCGCCAGCGCAGCTCGTCGTGATGGGCGACTCGGCGGGCGGCGGCCTGGCCGTCGCTGCCATGAATCGTCTGCGCGACTCGGGGAAGCGCTTGCCGGGGGGAGCGGCGCTGCTCTGTCCCTGGGTCGATCTCGAGGGGACGACCCCGAGCGTCGTCGACAACGCTCGGTTCGATTGGGGGGATCGCCGCACGCTCGACTTCTACGCGCACCACTATGCGGCAGGGCGTCTCCGCGATCCGGAGGTCTCGCCGATCCATGCATCGCTGCATGGCCTGCCGCCGCTGCTGATCCAGTCGGGCGGCGCCGAGCTGGTGCGCGACGAGTGCCGCATGCTCGCCGAGAACGCGCGCCGCGACGGGGTACGCGTCGAGGCGCACGAGTACCCGGGGATGGTGCACGACTTCCAGCTCTTCACGCCGCTCGTGCCGCAGAGCCGCGCTGCCATCGCCGAGCTCGGTGAGTTCGTGCGGCGCGTGGTGGGCTGATCGAGCCGGCCTGAGGCCGACGCCCCGGCGGAGCCGCTTGACATCATCAGCGACGGAGACAACAGTCCGCCCGTCATGATCGACCTCAAGCTCTTGCGCGACACACCCGAAGAAGTCCTGACCATCTATCGCGACCGCCTCTTCGACGCGGACGCGGTTCGCCTCGCCGAAGACCTGATCAAGGCCGACGGCGAGCGCCGCCGGATCACCCAGCTCGGTGATGAGCTCAAGGCCAAGCGCAACAGCGGCTCGCAGCTCGTCGGACGCGAGAAGGATCCGGAGAAGCGGGCGGCGTTGATCGGCGAGATGGAGGGGCTCAAGGGTGAGATCGCCAAGGCGGACGCGTCGCTGGCGGAGCTCGACGCGAAGATCAACGAGCTGCACTTGCAGCTCCCGAACCTGCCCGACGCGACGGTGCCGGCGGGCCGAAGCGACGCCGAGAATCGCGTCGTCCGCGAGAACGGTACGAAGCGCACCTTCGACTTCAAGCCGCGCCCGCACTGGGAGATCGGCGAGGCGCTCGGGATTCTCGACTTCGAGCGTGGCGTCAAGCTGTCGGGCTCGCGCTTCTACCTTTTGAAGGGTCTCGGGGCGCGGCTGCAGCGCGCGCTGATCAACTGGATGCTCGACCTGCACATCGGGCAGGGCTACAGCGAGATCTACCCGCCGTTCATGGTCAAGGGCGAGTGCCTCCTCGGCACCGGCCAGCTCCCGAAGTTCAAGGACACGGTCTATCGCGACGCGGAGGAGGACTTCTACTTCGTGCCGACCGCCGAGGTGCCGGTCACCAACATGTACCGGGACGAGATCCTCGACGGGGCCACGCTGCCGATCCGACACGTCGCGTACACCGCGTGCTTCCGCCGCGAGAAGATGGCGCACGGCAAAGACACGCGCGGCATCAAGCGCGGCCACCAGTTCGACAAGGTCGAGATGGTCAAGTTCGTGACGCCCGAGTCGTCGAACGAGGAGCTGGTCAAGCTCCTTGACGATGCGGAGGCGATCCTGCGCGAGCTCGAGCTGCCGTATCGCGTGATCGAGATGGTGACGGGCGATCTGTCCTTCACCGCGTGCAAGAAGTACGACCTCGAGGTGTGGTCGCCGGGCTGCGACGAGTGGCTCGAGGTCTCGTCGTGCTCGAACTTCGGCGACTTCCAGGCGCGGCGCGCGCGCATCCGCTATCGCCCCGAGTCGGCAGGGACGGGCAAGGAGAAGCCGCGGCTCGTCCACACGCTCAACGGCTCGGGCCTCGCGCTGCCGCGCACGGTCATCGCCATCCTCGAGAACTATCAGCAGCCCGACGGTACGGTGGTGATCCCAGATCCGATCCGTCCGTACATGGGCGGCCTCGACGTGCTGCGTCCGCCACGCTAAACAGGAACGCGTGGAAGAAGATCCAAAGGAAGCGTTCCTGTTTAGCCTGTCTTGACGGGGCGTGCCGCCCCGCCCCGCCGGCAAAGCCGTCGGGTCCCCACCCCTGCTTGCGCGGCGACCTCGCCGCGACGCGGCCTGCCGGCCGCTTGAATTTGGATCGCGCTCCGCGTGTGTCTGTATAGCTGAGCTCGGGCTCGCTGCTACCGCGGCAGGCCGAGCTCACCCTCCTGCTGCCAGCGCCACGACGTCCTGTCCATCCGCTCCTGCCCCTGCAGCCACAAGACCAGCCCCGGGATCGTGAACGCCAGCCCGATCGAGTCGACGACGACCCCCGAGGCGATGAGGGTGGCGCCGGAGATCAAGTTGTTGTCGTAGCGACCGTAGCCGATGAGCACGCTGCCGAGCACGCACATCGCGACGCCCGGGGCGGCCAGGATGATGCCGATGTTGCGCCGTCGCTGCGCGCCCCTGTACTGAGTGCGCAGATCGTCGAGGCGGAAGTGCATCGGGCGGCGCGACTCGTCGTCGCTCGCCTCCTGCGCCGCGGCAGGGCGACCTCCGAGGAGGAGCGCCAGCAGCAGCGCGATGGAGCTCGTGCGTAGCAGGCCCGTCACTGGATGGTCGTGCGCGGCTAGGGGCAGCTGGCCGGCTGGACCTGGCCCGGCTTGAGCTCGGTGATGGCGAGCTTGGCGTCGGAGAGCAGCGCGAACTGCAGGATCGACATGTTGAACCACCAGCCGATCTTACGCAGCGGCGCGAGCTGGTGCTGCGGGTAGCCGATCTTCTGCGCCTTGATGAAGGTCGGCGGATCGCCGGCGCCGGCGGCGAGCTCGGCGCTCGTCCAGTTCTGCGGGTTGCGCTTGGCGCGCGTCTCGAAGCTGAACGTGTAGCTGGCGCAGAAGAGAAACTCGTTGTGGAGCGCCGCGAACGACGTCTTCTCGTCCTTGAACGGCGATGGTGCCGGGCCAGAAGCGACGCCCTTCTCGAGCGCCCAGCGCGCCGCCGCGACGAGCGCGGTCGCGTCGGTGCAGTGCTCGTAGTCTTCGTACTCGCCGCTGAGCGAGCGCTTGCCGTCCTTGCCAACCCCCGCGCCATAGAGCGGCACCAGGATGCGTGGATCGTCCTGGCCTGCGACGTAGCAGGTCGAGGGCTGCAGGAAGCTGTCGCGGAGCGGATCGCCACGGAAGTAGTTCGAGCCGGTGTCTCGCAGGAAGCGAGCGAGCCGGACGATGATCTCGAGCGCCCGCTTGTCCTGCGCGTGCTCGTACCACTGGAGGAGCGCATCGAGCGCGAGCTCGCTCATCCAGCCCGAGCACCAGGGTGTCGCGGCGTCTCCCTCACCGTGCTGCTCCGACGAGTGGATGAAGCAGTTCTGGGGCGGGAAGCCAGCCCCTGGGTTGACCTCGTCGAGCGCCGCCTGATCCCCGGTGATGTGCTTGTAGGCGGTCGCGAGCATCTCCTGGAACGCCTGGAGGTACTGGGCGTCGCCCTTCAAGCGGTACCCGTAGAGCAGGCCTTCGAGGCTGGTGCCGAGCAGACGCTCGGTCCACAGCTTGTCGATGCCGCGCAGGTGGCCCTGGCGGTAGGGGGTGACGAAGAGCGGATCGTTGAGCCAGAGATCGGCGATGGCTTGGATGGAGTCTACGGCGCGCTCGTCGCCGGTGATCGCGTAGTAGGCGAAGAGGCCGCGGATGTGGCTGTACTTCGGATCGGGATCGGGCTTGCCGGTGAAGATGCCTCGGTTGGTGCCCGCGAGCTCGATGCGCGACGAGTAGTACGAGCAGGTCCGGAGGGCGTGGCGGAGGAACTTCACGTCGCCCACGTGGGTGTAGGCGAGCAGGAAGGTCGAGCAACGATCGTAGAGCCACGCCTCGTATTGGGCGTCGAAGTCGGGCAGCGAGTCCGGGTCCGGGTTGATCGCGTAGGGCTCGTCGTACATCGCCGAGCGGAGGAAGCCATCGATCGCCGTCGAGAGGAACTTGACGCCCGCGAGGTCGGAGCGCTGCGCGACGTCGCTGGCGGTGACGACCGAGCCGAGGATGCCGGTCTGCGCCAGGTACCCGGTCGGGTAGGTCGGCAGGACGCGCGGCTCGCGGCCGACGAACACGGTCTTGTCCGAGTGGGTCGTCTCGACGAGCGAGTACGTCCCCCCGCTCTGCTTGATCGTTCGCTCAGCGGTCGAGACGAGCGACGCGGACTCGGTGCTGATGTCCTCGGACGCGAACGCGATCACGGGGGGAGGCGTGGCCGGCGCGCTGCCGCCGGTCCAGCTCACCTCGACCTCGGTGCCCTGAGCGTCGATCAGCGACGCGTCGAGCTGCACGCGCAGCGCCCGGACGCCGACGCGCTGGCCCTTGCCGTCGAGATCGGGGAGCAGCTCGCTGAGGTTGGCCTTGACCGACTTGCCGCCGATCTTGACCGAGGCGTCCGTGGCGTTCTTGAGCACGCCGCGCGCCAGCGGGACGCCGAACGACACCGTCTTGGCTTCGGTGAAGACCGGTGTGAGGCGGATGGTGACGCCCTTCTCGAAGCTCGCCTGACTCGGGTTCTGCGGCATGTTGGTGGTGCCGTTCCCACCGCCGGCCTTGTTCGCGGCGCAGGTGCACTGCGCGACGCCGAACGCCAAGATCATCAGAAAGCCGAAACCACCCTGTTGGATTCGCATGGCCGTCATTATGGGCGAATCCTGCCCGTCGGCACCCCCAAACGCAATCGGTCGCGGCGATCGCGCGACCGAGCGGCTGGAGCCGATCGGATCCCGCGACTCGATCGGGCTTGCGCTTGGGCGCTGCGTCTGGAATAGACTTTCGCCCCATGTCGCCCGAAGAGATTTGTCGCGGCCTCGGAGAGGCCAAAGTGAAAGCGATCTTCGCCGAGCTCACCGCTGACGCGATGAAGAAGGTGCTGCGCGAGGCCAAGATCCCGACGACCCGCATGCCGTCGCACACGTCGACGAAGAAGCGCAACGAGGACTGGGCGCGACGGCTGTGGACGCTCGTTGCGGGGAGCCCGGCTCCGACGGCCGCGGCGACGCTGATCTTCGAGTGGTTGACGCGCGCGCGCCGGCCGATGCTCGCGGACTTCCTCTCCGGGATCGGCGTGCAGCACGACAACGGCCTCACCGACGCCGACTTCATGAAGGAGACGACGCCGGAGAAGATGGTCGAGGTCGGCAAGGCGCTGCTCAGCAAGCACGATCGCAGCGAGGTCGCCGCGTACCTGCTGTTCCTCGATGCGACCAACCAGAGCGAGCACTTCAAGGACCTCGGTCTCGACTCGATCCTCAAGACCGCTTCGGCCGCCGCCTGAACGAAATTGCCGACGGTTCGCGTAGCCCGCATGATGAACGGGTGAGGCGCGCTGCGATCTCGATGCTCGTCTGCGGCCTGGCGACGATCGCCAGCGCTGCACCTTCGAAGTCGCCGGCGCCTGCCGCCAAATCCACCAAGTCCTCGCCCGCCAAGCCTGTCGCCAGCAAGCCCAAGCCGGGGGCGAGCAAGGTCGTCGCCAAGACGGCGACGAGCAAGCCGGGCGGCGGCAAGGGCGCTCCAGCGCAGAAGCCGCCTCCGGCGACTCCCGTCGAGCGCCCCGAACAGGACACGACCTCGACGCCGCCCGAGGAGCCGCGCGCCGCGACGCTGCACGATCGCCTCATGTCGATCCTGCATGATCGTCCGCTCTCTCGCGCGCGCGTCGGCGTGGTCGTGATGCGCGCCTCCGACGGGGTGGTGCTGTTCGCGCACAACCCCGATCGGGCCTTCAACCCGGCGTCGAACACCAAGATGCTGACCACGGCCGCGGCGATCGCGATGCTCGGTGGCGATTATCGCTACCGGACGACCCTGCACGGCGCGCCGCCCGACGACGAGGGCGTGGTCAAGGGCGACATCACCCTGCGCGGCATGGGCGACCCATCGCTGCGCGCCACCGATCTGACGCTGCTGGCCGAGCGGCTGCATGGCCTTGGCGTGCACCGGATCGAGGGCGATCTGATCGTCGATTCGAACTTTCACAGCGACGGGAAATCCCACGCGCCCGAGCTGCCCGGCGGGGCGATCATCATGGATCGCAACGTGCTCGCCGTGCACGTCGACCCGGGGGACGCCGGCAGTCGACCACGGGTGTGGGTCGAGCCCGGCGGCGAGTTCTTCGTCGTCGACAACAAGGCCACGACGGTCAAGGGCAAGAAGTCGCGCCTCAAGATCTCGGCCTCTCGCGACGGGGACAAGCTCGTGGTCAGCGTGCGCGGTCGCATCGCCGAGACGCGCGGCGAGTATGTCGACAAGCTCCGGCTCGGCGACGGCGCGCTGATCGCGGGCTGGACGCTGCGCTCGGCGTTCGCGGCGTTCGGCATCGAGCTCGTCGGCACGGTTCGCCCGGGCTCGCTGACCGACGGCGAGCGGGTTCTGCTCGCGGCGCACGATTCCCAGCCGATGGCGGACATCTGCAAGATCGCCAACAAGCCGAGCAACAACTTCGTCTCCGAGATCATCTTCAAGACCGTCGGTGCGGAACGCTACGGCTGGCCCGGGACGCTGCAGAAGGGCGCGCGTGCCGTCGGAGAGTTCCTCAATCAGATGGGGTTGCCCTCGTCGACGTTTCGCCTCGTCAACGGCTCGGGGCTGACACACGCGAACCGCATCACCCCCTCGGCGCTGGCCCTGCTCCTGCGTCGGCTCTACTTCGACATGGGCGTGTCGGCCGACTTCCTCAACTCGCTGGCGATCGGCGGCATCGACGGAACGATCAAGCATCGCTTCCTCGGCACCGACGCCGTCGGGCTGGTACGCGCCAAGACCGGGACGCTGTCCGGTGTCTCGGCGCTCTCGGGCTACGTTGGTGACAAGGAGGACGTGCTCATCTTCTCGATTCTCGTCGAGGGCTTCCGCGGGCGCGCCAAGAACGAGGTGCGGCGTGCGCAGGTTCGCATGGTGACCGACATGCTGCGCTACCTGCGCCGTGGCGTGTCGCCGACCCCGAGTGAGCCGGCCGAGCCCGCCGAGCCGCCCGAGGACACCGAGTCCGACGGCGACCCGGCGTGACGACGCCATCGTCCTGCTCCTCGGCGTGTGCTACACAGAGGTCGTGGGCGACTTTCACCTGATTTCGCTGGAGATGGCCTCCGACGCCGAGCAGCTCGACGCAGCGATGAACGCGCTCGACGAGGTCGAGCCCAACGAGACCGTGGTCTTCCCTGAGGGCATCGCCACGACGGGCGACGGCGCGATCGAAGCGTGGAAGGAGCTGTGCAAGAAGGCCCGAGAGCGGTCGATCAACATCATCACGAGCCTCAACCTCGGACCGGAGCTGCTCGAAGATCTGCCGGGGCGCGATCCGCTGGAGCGCTATCACGCCGTCGTGATGTTCACCCGCTTCGGCGACGTCCATGTCCCGCAGGCCAAGCTGCTCACCGATCGCTTTCAGCATGACCCGAAGCTCGACGACTTCGCCGTGGTGCCGTACTCGCGAAACAACGTCGTGCGCCTCGACTGGGATGAGCGCGTGCTGACGGCGCGCTTCTTCCTCTCGAGCGATCTGGCGACGATCGCGCGCTTCTCGCCAGCCGAGCTCGAGTGTGATCTGTTCATCGTGCTCGGCCGCTTCACCAACGGCGCGGAGCTCGCCGCAGAGCGCACCATCCGACGCGCCCTCGAAGAGGGAGCGGCGCGCTCGACCTTTCTGGTCAACGCCTTCGACGCGGGGCTGCGCTCCGCCGCGACGCGCGTCGAGGAGGTGTACGACGGCGTCCATTTCGGCCGCGTCGCCAAGGAGTGGGCTAGCCCTCGCGCGATGCGCGGCGCGTTCGTGACCTATGAGGACGCCAAGGTTCGCTCATGGCGCGATCTGTCGAGGCTGTCGAGTAAGCGGCGCATGCCGGTGTGCAAGCGGTCGTGGGAGCGCCCCGTCGAGCTCGGCCTGTATCCCGTCACCATCATGATGTAAGGAGCAGCCGTGATCCCGCTCTTCGACAAGTCGTACGGCGAGGCCCGCGCTCTGGTGGCGACGGGAGCGCCGGTCTACGTTGGGGTCAATCCCGTCGAGTATCACGGCCCGCATCTGTCGCTGCACAACGATCGGTTGATCTCGACCGGCCTGGCCAAGGCGCTTCACGAACGCCTCGGAGCACGCGGACCGGCCTGGCCGTTTCTCGTCGCTGCTGATCTGGAAGTTGGAGTCGAGCCGACGTCCGGGCTCGGCTCGCGCCACACGCGCTTCGAGGTCGTGCGCGAGCTGGTGCTCGAGGCGGCCGCGGCGCTCGCCGATCTGGGCGCGCAGCGCGTCGTGTTTATGACGTTCCACGGGTCGCCGCTGCACTCGCTCGCGATCCAGGCGGGCGTCGACTACCTGCAGAAGCGCGGCGTGCGCGCGCTGTCACCGCTCAACGTCGTGCTGCACATGATGCTCGATCTCGACGCGCGCGAGTATTCGCGCGAGGTCGCGCACATCGTCGATCCAGCCGAGCGACAGGCGGTCCTCGACGTCTTGCAGTTCGACTTTCACGCGGGTTACTTCGAGACGGCGCTCGCGCTCCACTTCGCGCCGGACTCGGTGTCGTCGGAGCTCGGCTCGGTGCCAGACTGTCCACCCGTGGTGCCTGACGGCAAGATGATGGCCGCCGCCAGGGTCGCGGCGCTGCTCGGGCGCCCGCGGCTCGCTGCCGAGTTGCGCTTCGCGGCGGTGGGCCTTGGGTGGAACGCGCTGCGACCCTTCCTCGGCTACACGAGCCGGCCACGGCACGCCACGGCTGCCGTCGGTGCGCTCTTCGCAGAGCGCATCCTCGAGAAGTACGTAAAGATCGTCGACGAGGTCTTCCGCGGCGCGTCGGCTCCAGAGCCGATCATGCAGTGGATGCCGATGATGACGCTCAACGGCCGCGTCGGGTCGACGCGAATGGACGCGATCCAGCTCGCCGAGGGGCGCAACACCTACTAGGCGAGCTCGGGCCCTCAGGCGGCGCGGCGCGGCGCGCGCTCGCGCAGCGAGATCAGCTTGTTGCGCAGCTTGTTCTTCTTCGAGTAGACCGTCTTGACGCTGATCCCCATCGTCACCGCGACCTCTTCGGGATCCAGCCCCTCGCCGTAGTAGAGCTCGACGAACTGACGATCCTTCTCCGTGACGTCGCCGAGCAGCACGTCGAGCTTGCGGTAGCGCTCACGGTCGAGCAGGGCGTCGAGCGCCGAGGGGCGATCGACGGGAAGCGCGATCGCCTCGTCGAGCTCGTCCTGCGGCGGCTGTCGCATCAGGTGGCGGAGGTAGTCGTACGCCGCGTTGGTCGCCAGCAGGCCCAACCACGACGACAGACGTGCCCCGCGCGTCGGATCGTAGACGCGCAGCTTGTGGCAGTTGTCTCGCACCAAGCTGCAGCACAGCTCGGCGTAGATGTCGTTGACGTCCTCTTCGGAGAGTCGCCGACCGCAGCGCGCTCCCACCTTGAGCACGCAGCGCAGCATGAGGCGACGATAGCGGCGGAACAGCTCGTTCCACGCGCGCTCGTCGCGGGCCAACACACGGCGGAGCAACTCGGTCTCGGAGGCTTCGGTCAGCGTCGGGTGCATGGTGGTCATCGTCCTTGGCCTCTACAACGCAAGAGAGAGGCCGTTCGGTCTGTTTGTTCCGAACAATTCGCAAACCGGCGTAACTGTGTGGTGGCGGAGATGTGACGAAGTGAGGGCGACTACCAAGCTCCGACGGGGATTGACGCTTTGGCAGACGCTGGGATGACGCGGATGTCAGAGCGTCAAGCGGCTATCCGGGCCAGAGGCTCCAGGTGAAGTAGGCGACGGAGAGCCAGAGTGCGGAGAGCGCCCACGCGCCGAACAGGCCGAAGGTGCGGGGGCTCGGGGTGTGACGGATGGCGAGAGACGCGACGAACCCTGCGCACGCGCCGACGACTCCGTAGGCCACCGTGCCGAGATATCCGAGCGGGATCGGGCCGGGGCTTGGTCCGAAGAGCCAGCGACGGGCGAGTGGGTCATAGAACAGGTTGGGGACCTGGGCGTAGCTCGGCAGGACGTAGGCGAGACAGAAGCCGATCAGCGTCAGGCTGACCCGGATGACGTGGCGCTCGTTCGGCTCGCTCATGTACCGACCGCGCGAACGCTCGCCGTGTAGAGCCCGACGAGCAGGCCGACCCACGCTGCGGCGCAGGCGAACAGCGACAGTCCGAGGTAGAGGGGCGCCGCGGTGGGGACCTCGTGCGGGTGGGCGCGCCGGCTCAGCCAGAACAGCGCGAGCGCGGCAGCGCAGCCAAAGGCGACGCAGTGCTCCTTGATGTCGAAGCCGCGCGCCACGCCCGCTAGCGACTGCGCCGTCGCAGCTTGGCTCGCTCGTTCGCCGAGACGGTGATCGGCGCGCACCTTCGCGGCGAGGGCGACGGCGCGCACGTCGTCGAAGTACTCGGCGCGCACCCGCACCTTGTAGGTTGGGTAGATCAGATTGCCGCCGAGGAACGACAGCACATAGGCGATCGCCAGGATGGCGACGAAGCGCTTCTCGCTGCGATGGCGTCGATAGTCACCGCGAAAGTAAGCGCGCGACCAGACGAGCTGATGGGTGGTTGCACCGACGACGACCGCGCCCCCGACCGCGTGGAGCAAGAGGAGCGGGCGAGCGTAGGCTTCGAGGAAGATCACTCGTTCGGGTTGGGCGTCCGCGGCGGATTGCGCAGGAAGGCGGGGATGTCGAGCTCCGCGTCCTCGAAGCCACCGAGCGCGCTGGCGAGGCGGTTCGACGGCTGGGCAGGTGCGGGCTGCGGCACCGGCGTCTTGTACTCCGGGCGCACCGGCGCGGTCACCGGCGTGGTGTCGATGCGCACCTCGCGGGTCGCGTCGCGCGGCGAGCTCTTGAGCTCGTTGTTGGGCGTGTAGACGACGCCCGACGGCGACGAGCGAACATACGGCATCGCGATCTGCGTCGCGGCGCGCTTGCTGCGCTCGCTACGCTCGCGCTCCTCGCGCGGCGGCTCTTCAGCGTGAATGACGACGCGGTCGAAGCCGGTCGCGATCACGGTGATGCGCACCTCGTCGACGAGGTTGGCGTCGATCACCGAGCCGAAGATGATGTTGGCATCTTCGTGCGCCGCTTCCTGGATCAGCGTCGAGGCCTCGTTGACCTCGAACAGGGTCAGATCCGGGCCGCCGGTGATGTTGATGAGGATGCCGGTGGCGCCGGTGATGTTGACGTCCTCCAGCAGCGGCGAGCTGATGGCCTGCTGCGCCGCTTCGAGCGCGCGTCGATCGCCGCTGGCGCGACCGGTGCCCATGAGCGCGCGACCCATGTCCTTCATGATCGTGCGCACGTCGGCGAAGTCGACGTTGATGAGACCGGGGATCGTGATCAGATCCGAGATGCCCTGCACGGCGTTGAGCAGCACCTCATCGGCGCGGCGGAACGCGTCGAGCATCGTCGTCTTCTGCGACGCGACGCTGAGCAGCCGATCGTTCGGGATGGTGATCAGCGTGTCGACCGAGGAGGCGAGCATCGCGATGCCCTCCTCGGCCTGCTTGCGCCGCTTCTTGCCCTCGAAGCCGAACGGCTTGGTGACGACACCCACGGTGAGCGCCCCGACCTCTTTGGCGACCTGCGCGATGATCGGCGCAGCGCCCGTGCCGGTGCCACCGCCCATACCGGCGGTGACGAACACCATGTCGGCGCCCG